>PWYM01000237.1 GCA_003567855.1 Gammaproteobacteria bacterium
CACGACCACGACCACGACCACGACCACGACCACGACCACGACCACGGGCATGGAGACCCCCGCCAGGAAACCGCACCGCCGGCGTCAGGGGGTGCCGGCGCGGCGCTGCGCGAGCGCGCCCGTCCCGGAACCGGCGCGTCGGCCGGCCCCGGCGCCGGCGTCCCGCGCCCGGACAGCCTCGCGGGCCACAATGAGGCCACCGGGCGCGGCTACGGCTCGAACCCGTCACTGGAGGGCCGTGAAATCACCGCAATGCTGGTCCGCTACCGCTCGCCGATCGCCGCGGTGACGCTGCCGCGACTGATCAACAGCGGGCCGGATCTGCTCGCGGCGTCGCCCGCCTATGAAACCGCGCGCCTCCTCGGTTTCGTCGGCGTAGGCATCAACACCATCCGTGCCTTTGGCATACTGCTGATCGTAACGGCCGCGCTCGGCCTGTTCGTCGCGCTCTACACGGCTCTGAAGCAGCGCCAGTGGGACCTCGCGGTGATGCGTACGCTCGGGGCCTCGCGCGGCCGGGTCATGTGCCACGTGCTGCTCGAGGGCACGGTGCTCGCCGCGGCGGGAGCGGCTCTGGGCCTGGCCGCGGGGCACGCGCTTGCCGAGGCCGCCGGTCGGATGCTGCCCGAGGCCAGCGCGTTTGGCATCACCGGCGGCATGTTTCTCACGGAGGAATTGCTGCTGTTTGCAGCCATGATCGGAGTCGGCCTGATCGCGGCGCTGATCCCCGCGTGGCAGGCCTACCGGACGGACATCGCCCGTACACTTTCGAGGAACCCCTGAACATGAAGACACCACGGTTGCATGGCCCTGCGATGCACCGACAGCTGTGCCGGCTGCCGACCATGCTGCTCGCAGCCCTGGTGCTGTGGCTCGCACCGGGATTTGCCCCCGGTGAAGGCGCCCCTGACGTGAAGCTGGACCTGACCTGGCAGTTCGCGGTCGGTTTCGGCGCCGAGGACGAGCGCCACGCCTACCAGGGTGATCTCGTCTACCTGCAGGTGCACCTGACCGACAGGGATGGGCAGCCGCTGGCTGACCATACGCTTCGAGCCTCCTCGGCGAACGGCAATATGATCATCGAGGAGGAAGTACACACCGACCCCAAAGGCGTGACCGAAGTCATGGTGGTCGCCGAACGGCTCGGCGAGGACGTGATCGCCGTCTCCGGCGCCGGCGCCAGCGCCAGCCTCACCTTCCAGGTCGATGAGCCCCCGGTCGACGACTTTGCAGCCTACGCCGAGCAGATGGCTGTGCCCGAGATGGAGGGTGTGCTGTCTTGGCGGGACCTCGAGGGCGTGGAGGTCGAATATCGCGACTACCTGATGACCGCCCGCTTCCCGAGCGAACTCAAGGCGCTAGACGGCACCGAAGTACGCATCGCGGGCTACATGACGCCGCTCGAAAACAGCGAGCGCCAGCGCCATTTCGTCATCTCTTCGCAGCCGCCTCACTGTTTCTTCCACTTCATGGGCGGCCCGGCGAGCGTGGCCGAGGTGCTGAGCCCGGACGGCGTACGCTTCAGCTACGACCCGGTCATACTCAGCGGGCGGCTCGAGCTGATCGAGTCCTCCGACCTGGGCATTCTCTACCGCCTCGCTGATGCCACCGTGGTCGACAAGGCGGTGCCCACGCCCGGCGGCCGCTGAGTTCCGCGGGCGCAAATTGGCCCTGGCCCGGCGCAGGCAGTGCCGTGCTTGGCGGCCCGCACGGCCGCTGTGCTATGTTCATCGGCTGAATCAGGGCGTCGACGCAGGGGCGTATCATGGAGCTGGGACTCAAGGGCAGGAAGGCCATCGCAACCGGTGCCAGGCTTGCCCCGGAAAACGGTTTCTCCAAGCGCGCGCAAGCGCGCTCAGCTCTGGGCCAGACAATCTACGGAGGGTGACAGCAGTGGCAGGCAAGGGAGCACGCATCGATGGCTATCTCGTCGTCGGCGGCCTGTATCACGATCTGGATTTCGCGCGCCTTGAGCTTTTGAAGCTGCTAAACGAGGATGAGCGCCTGCGTATACGCATCGGCGAAGACTATTCGGACCTAGACACCATCACCAAGGCCGACTTCCTGATGAGCTTCACGGTCGATGTGCTGCCCACCGACGTACAGCAGGCACGCCTGGAGCAGTACATCAGTGACGGTGGCCGCTGGTTCGCGCTGCACGGCACCAACTCGATCATCGAGTGGACTCCGGAGGGCAAGGTCGCCACACCGCGAAAGGCACCGGCGTTCATGCGCCTGCTCGGCAGCCAGTTCATCGCGCATCCGCCGATCATGGAGTTCGACGTCATACCGTCCCGGCCGGATCATCCGCTCGTTGCCGGCATCGACACCTTCCGCACCTCCGACGAGCTGTACCTGTCGGAACTGCACGACCCGGACGAGGTACTGCTGCACTGCCATTACAATGGCAAGGCACAGGACGGCTTCGTGGAGGAGGACTGGCATTCCGACGAACCTCGTCCGGTGATGTACATCAAGCGCACCGGCGACGGCGAGGTACTCTACCTCACACTCGGCCATTGCCGCGGCAAGTACGACATGCAACCGCTCATGAAAGAATACCCACACATAGAACGCTGCTCGTGGGAGACACCCGAGTACTACGAGCTGCTGCGCCGCGGGATCCGCTGGGCCGCGCGGCTGGAAGCCTGAACCGTGACCGGCCAGACACTGCTCGGCCCGGTAATGCAGAACGCCTGGGTCGTGGACGACCTCGATGCCGCGGCGCGACACTGGGCGGAAAAGCTCGGCGTGGGGCCCTTCTTCGTCTTCGACTCTGTAGAGTTCGACCATGTGCACTTTCGCGGCGAACCGTCGCCCATACGAATGTCGATGGCGCTCGGCTACTGGGGCAATCTGCAGATCGAACTGATTCGACCGCTGAACGACGCGCCATCGATCTTCAGCGAGTTCCGCGACCGCGGCCACAGCGGTATGCAGCACGTGGGCGTGCTGTCGCATGACCTGGAGGCGGATCTGGCGCGGCTGGCCGCGCGCGGCGTGCAGCCCGTGCAGGCCGGGCGTGCGGCCAACGGCACCGCGTTCGCCTACGTCGACACCGACTTCCACCCAGGCGGCATGGTGGAAATCATCGAGGTCAGTCCGGCCCTTGAGAAGGGCTTCGCGATGATGCGCGGCGCCGCGCGCGACTGGGACGGACGTGACCCGGTGCGTCACGTGGGCTGAACCGACAGCGCAGGCGCGCGCCGCCTGAAGGCGCCGGTACGCACGCAATCAGATGGGACGCTGGCGACCACCACGCAAACCCGGGTCACGCTACATCACGCCGGAGGGCCAGGCGCGGCTGCGCGCGGAGCTCGACGAGCTCTGGCGGCGCACGCGCCCGGAGGTCACCGCGGCGCTGTCTGCGGCTGCCGCCGAGGGTGATCGCTCGGAAAACGCCGAGTACATCTACCGCAAGAAGCAGCTGCGCGAGATCGACGCGCGCATCCGGCACCTGTCCAAACGCCTCGACGGCATCCGCGTCGTAGACACGGTACCGGACGACGCGGAGCGGGTGCGGTTCGGCGCGTGGGTGACCCTGCTCGATGCCGGTGGCCGACAACATCGCCACCGGCTGGTCGGCCCCGACGAGTTCGACCACGCGCCGGGCTATCTCAGCATGGATGCACCGCTGGGCCGCGCGCTGCTCGGACGTCGAATGGGCGATACCATCACCGTTGACGTACCCGCGGGCGAAGCGGCCTATGACATCATCGAGGTGCGCTATGACACATCGTCGGCTGACGATTGAGGCGAACCTGTACGTTGCGCAGCCAGCCAACGCGGGCCTTGCCCGCAGCACTCCGCCAGGCCGCCGCGTGTTTCAGAGCGACTGGAGCAGGTGCCCGCCGTCGACGACCAGCGTGCTGCCCGTCATGAATGCACCTGCTTCCGACGCCAGCAACAGCAACGGCCCGGTGAGGTCGTCGAACTCGCCGACGCGGCGCTGCGGGATGCGCTTGATCATCGCGGCACCGGTGTCGCTGTGGAAGAAATCCCGGTTGAGGTCGGTCACGACGTAGCCGGGGGCGATCGCGTTGACGCGTATACGGTAGCGTGCCCACTCGAGCGCCTCGGACTTGGTCAGCTGGATGACGCCCGCCTTGGCGGCCATGTAGGGCCCCAGCGCCTTGCTGACGCCTATACCGAGTACGGACGCGACATTGACCACCGAACCGGGCAGGCCGGCGGCGATGAGCCGACGCGCCGCCTCGCTGGCGACAAGGTGCACGCCCTTGAGGTTGGTGTCGAGCACCGCATCCCAGTCAGCCTCGGAGAGCTTGTGCAGCATGGCGTCCCGGCTGATTCCGGCGTTGTTTATGATGACGTCAGGCACGCCGATCTCGTCACAGACCCGATCGAACATCGCCGTTACCGACGCGTTGTCGGTGACGTCCAGCGCGATACAGTGCGCCTCACCGCCGCGCTCGCGGATATCCGCCGCCGCCGCCTCCAGCTTGTCGACCCGCCGTGCGGCCAGGGCCACTGTCGCGCCGGCGTCAGCGAGCACACCGGCGAAATGACGCCCCAGGCCGGTGCCGGCACCTGTGACGATGGCGATTCGGCCACTGAGATCAAACAAGGGCTGGCTCATCGAGGGTCCTCCGCTGAAGCACGCTGACCGCACTGGGGAACGCTCGCCCCCCCGCGATTGTCTGTGTAGGCATGTTACCCCCGTCACTGTATCGTCGGGCCCGTGAGGCGCAAGCGCCCCCCGTCACCGACACCGGAGGAGCCGGATGACCGTCCAGATACGCACCCTGCTGCCGCTCGCGGCCTTGCTGTTCGCACCGCTGGTGCCGGCCGGGGCATCCGACCGTGCCGACCCCCCTGCACGGGCCGGTGATGCCCGGGACGCGAGAAATGACGCCGACGGACAAGGTGCCGACAACGGCCTCAAGCCCTTTCGCGCCACCTACCGGGTCAGTTACGGCGTACTCAGCGGCGAGCTCACCCTTGAGCTCGAACACCGCATGGGCGACGACTGGATGCTCACGTCCACGGCCACCACCCGCGGCGTCGCCCGGGTGTTCCGCCGCGGTGAACTCGTGGAGCGCACGCTGCTGCGCGCCGACGAAAACGGCATCCGCCCGATGGAATACAACCGCACCGACGGGATCAGCGGGCCAGAACGCAATGCGTCGCTGATGTTCATGCACGAAGAGGACCGGGTCGTCGGCTCCGACCGTGAAGACGAGGTCGACCTGTCCATGAACGGCGAGCTCAGCGACCGGCTCTCGATGCAGGTCCGGCTGATGTTCGACCTGCTCAACGGCGAGCGCCCGAAAAGCTACCAGGTCATCGACCGCGCCGAGATTCGCAAGCTGTCGATCACCTACGCGGGCGACGAGCAGGTCCGCGCCGCCGGGAGCGACTACGATTCGCTGCGCATCGAGCACCAGTCGGAGAACTCCAGCCGCAGCACGCGGCTGTGGCTGGCCCGCGAGGAACGCTTCCTGCCAGTGCGTATCGAGCAGCTGCGCCGCGGCAGCACCGAGTGGACCGGCGAGCTGCGCGAGGTGACCTGGGGCGAGGCGCCCTCACAGGCAGCAGCCTCCGCGCGCCGCTAAGCGCGCGACACGGGGGCAGCGTACTTGGGGTTTTACATGTTGCGGCGGTATTCGCCGCCCACCTCGTAGAGCGCGTGCGAGATCTGCCCGAGCGAACAGGTCTTCACCGCGTCCATCAGTGACTCGAACACGTTGCCACGCGCGCGGGCGACGCTGCGAAGGCGGTCCAGGGCTTCACGCGCCTCCGCCTCGTGGCACGCCTGGAAGGCCTGCACGGCACGGATCTGGTCTTCCTTCTCATCGTCGGTGGAACGCATCAGCTCCAGCGTGTCGACTTTCTCCTCCTGGCCTTCCTTGGGCAGGTAGGTGTTCACGCCGATGAGCGGCAGGCTGCCGTCGTGCTTCTTCGCCTCATAGTAGAGGCTTTCGTCCTGGATCTTGCCGCGCTGGTACATCGTATCCATTGCGCCGAGTACGCCACCGCGCTCTGAAATGCGTTCGAATTCCTGGTAGACCGCCTCCTCGACGAGATTGGTGAGTTCCTCGACGATGAACGACCCCTGCCACGGGTTCTCGCAGAAGTTGAGCCCCAGTTCGCGATTGATGATCAGCTGGATCGCGACCGCGCGGCGCACCGAAGCCTCGGTAGGCGTGGTGATCGCCTCGTCATAGGCGTTGGTATGCAGGCTGTTGCAATTGTCGAACAGCGCATACAGCGCCTGTAGCGTGGTGCGGATGTCGTTGAAACTGATCTCCTGCGCGTGCAGCGATCGCCCGGAGGTCTGGATGTGATATTTCATCATCTGGCTGCGCGCCGAGGCACCATAGCGCTCACGCATCGCACGCGCCCAGATGCGACGCGCGACGCGGCCGATCACGGTGTACTCGGGGTCCATGCCGTTGGAGAAGAAAAACGACAGGTTCGCCGCGAAGTCGTCGATGTTCATGCCTCGCGACAGGTAGTACTCGACGATCGTGAAGCCATTGGAGAGCGTGAACGCAAGCTGTGAGATCGGGTTCGCGCCGGCCTCTGCGATGTGGTAGCCGCTGATCGAGATCGAGTAGTAGTTTCGGACCTTGTGCTCGATGAAGTGCGCCTGCACGTCGCCCATCATCTTCATCGCGAACTCTGTGGAGAAGATGCAGGTGTTCTGGGCCTGGTCCTCCTTGAGGATGTCAGCCTGCACGGTGCCGCGCACCTGCGACATCGTCTCTGCGGCGATGCGCGCGTAAGTCTCGGCGTCGACCACCTTGTCGCCGGAAATGCCCAGCAGCCCCAGGCCGAGGCCGTCGTTACCCTCGGGCAGTTCACCGTTGTAACTCGGCCGCGGCTTGCCTTCGAAATAGGCGTCGACAACCTTCTGCGCCTCGTCCCAGCGGCCCTGCTCGCGCAGGTACTTCTCGACCTGCTGGTCGATCGCGGTGTTCATGAAAAAAGCCAGAATCATCGGTGCCGGGCCGTTGATCGTCATCGACACTGAAGTCGTCGGGGCGCACAGGTCGAAACCCGAATAAAGCTTCTTCATGTCGTCGACGGTGGCGATCGATACACCGGAGTTGCCGACCTTGCCGTAGATGTCAGGGCGATGGTGCGGGTCTTCGCCGTAGAGGGTCACCGAGTCGAACGCGGTGGACAGCCGCGCCGCGGGTTGGCCCAGCGAGAGATAGTGGAACCTGCGGTTGGTCCGCTCCGGCGTGCCTTCGCCGGCGAACATGCGCGTCGGGTCCTCGCCGGCGCGCCGGTACGGGTAGACGCCGCCGGTGTAGGGATACCCACCGGGCAGGTTTTCCATCATCAGGAACTTGAGCAGATCACCCCAGTCGCGGTAGGTTGGCGGTGCGATCTTCGGGATACGCTGGCGGCTCAGGGACTCGCGGTAGTTGTCGCCGGTGATCTCGCGCCCGCGCACGGTGTAGCTGTAGGTGTCGCTGCGCACGCCCTCGAGGCGTTCCGGCCACTCCTTGAGGAGCTTCAGCGCGTCGGGTGACAAAGACTCGAGCGTCTGCTGATAGCGCTGGCGCAGATTGCGCAGCGTCGCGTCGACGTCCTCATCGGAGAGCGCGTCACGCGCGTAGGCCTCTAAAGCCCCGGGGCGCGCCGGATCCTCGAGTTCACCCAGCACCTCGAAGAAATCCTGCAGCCTGCCGGCGGCGTCGGCCTCGGCGAGGATACCCTCGTTGATGGCACGCCCCTGCTCGGCGATTTCGGCCAGGTAGCGCAGGCGGTTGCCGGGAATCATCACCGAGGCCTTCGGTGACTTTTCCGTGGTGTCGATCTCCGGCGTCCAGCGTTCGGTATCGAGGGACAGGTACTCCGCCATCCGCTGGCAGAGATTCACGAACATCCATGTGGTGCCGGGATCGTTGAACTGGCTTGCGATCGTCGGGTAGACCGGGACCTGGTCGTTGTCCATGTCGAATGCCAGCCGATTGCGCTTCCACTGCTTGCGCACGTCGCGGAGCGCGTCTTCCGCGCCCTTCTTGTCGAACTTGTTCAGCACCACGAGCTGGGCGAAATCGAGCATGTCGATCTTCTCGAGCTGGCTCGCCGCGCCGTAGTCGCTGGTCATCACGTAGACCGGGAAGTCGACGAGATCGACGATTTCGGTGTCGGACTGGCCGATACCGGCGGTCTCGACGATGATCAGGTCGAACCCGCTCGAGCGCAGGTAAGCGACGCAGTCACCAAGCACCTCGCTGGTGGCCAGGTGCTGGCGGCGCGTGGCCATGGAGCGCATGAACACGCGCTCCGAGCGCAGCGAATTCATGCGGATGCGGTCACCCAGCAGCGCGCCGCCGGTGCGCCGGCGAGTAGGGTCGACGGCGAGCACGGCAATTCTCATCTCTGGGAAACAGCTGAGGAATCGGTTCAGCAGTTCGTCGGTGACCGAGCTCTTGCCGGCGCCGCCGGTGCCGGTGATGCCGAGCACCGGCACCTTGCCGGCACGCATCTCCCATTCCTTGCGCAGGCGACGCAGGTCGTGCTCGTCGATGCGGGCCGCCTCGAGCTGCGAGAGCACCGCGGCGATGCCGATCGTGGAGTCGGCCTCGGGATCAAACTCGGCGGGTCTGCGGTCGCGTCGGGCCAGCTGCGTGCGTTCGACGAGATCCTCGATCATCGCCTGCAGGCCCATCTTCATCCCGTCATTGGGGTGATAGACGCGCTCTACGCCATACTCGTGAAGTTCCGCGATCTCGTCGAGCGTAATGGTGCCACCGCCGCCACCGAAGACGCGGATATGCTCCGCGCCGTGCTCGCGCAGCATGTCGACCATGTATTTGAAGTACTCCATGTGACCGCCCTGGTACGAGGAGATCGCGATGCCGTCGGCGTCCTCCTGGAGGGCGGCCTGTACGACGTCGGACACGCTCCGGTTGTGCCCCAGGTGCACCACCTCGGCGCCCTGAGCCTGGATCAGCCGGCGCATGATGTTGATCGCGGCATCGTGGCCGTCGAACAGTGACGCGGCGGTGACGAAGCGCAGCGGCGCCGCGCTCTTCTGATCACCGGCGCTGGGCAGATCGCTTGCAGCAGTACTCATGGCTCACCTCGCGAGACACGGCGCGACGAGCGGGTCGGACCCCGATTCTAATCGCCGCAAGAAAATTCTAGTATTGATTAAAATAGGCGAATTGAGTCTACAATACAAGAGTCTACGGGGGCCCGACCCGAACTGCACGGGGGCGATATGACGGATATCTGGTCAGTGGCCGACGTCGCGCATCACCGTGCGGCGCTCCCGCCTGCTGGTCCGGCCGCGACCGACGGGTGAGCTGATGACTGGCGAAGACAACTGGCATTTCGACCGTGACACGCGCTTCAGTCTCAAGCGTGATCGCCTGCTGCGCGCCGCCGCCGAGTGTTTCAACCGCAAGGGCTACAGCGGCACTTCGCTCAAGGATGTCGCACAGCGGCTGGGGCTCACCGACGCGGCGCTTTACTATTATGTGCGCAGCAAGGAAGAGCTCGTCTACCGTTGCTATCTGCGTGCGGCCCAGGTCGGCGCCGAGGCCATGGCGCGCGGGCGTGAAGAAGGCGATAGCGGGCTCGACAAGGCGTTGCGCTATCTCGGTCATCACATCGACGCGATGTGCGGCGACGAGGGACCGATGGCGATCATGAGCGAAATCCCCTCCCTCAGCGACGCGCACAAGGCCGACATCCTCAAGCGCTCGCGCGAACACAGCCTCGACTTCGAGGCGCTGCTGGCTGAGGGCATCAACGACGGCAGCATCGCACCGTGTGACGTGCGCATGACGGGTAACGCGATCATGGGGGCGATCAACTGGATCCCGAAGTGGTACCGGCCCGATGGCTCGGCACAACGCGAGCAGATCCGAACCCAGTTCATCGACTTCTTCCGGCGAGGCCTCGCGCCGTCCGACCCGGCGCTTGCGGCCGATGCCGCACCGGTCAGCGATATCGCGGACCCGGCCGCCGGCCCGGTAGCCGGGCGCAGTTCCGCCGCGCGCAGCTGATCGCCCGCCAGGCGTTGGGACCGGCCACGACGGTTCAGACCAGGCCCCGCCGGGTGAAAACACGGGCCCGGCCCGGTATGATGCGCTGCACAATCCGGCCCGGAGCCGCTCCGGCCGGGGCGCCGAACCGGGCGTGCAAACACCACTGACCCAACCGAGGAAGGAACCACCACCCATGGACCTGAAACAGAAGACCGTGGTCATCACGGGCGCCGGGCGCGGCCTCGGTGCCGCAATGGCACAGGATCTCGCGGGGCGCGGCGCAAACATCGCGCTCGTCGACGTCGACCGGGAAGCCCTCGACAAGACCCGCGGCGAGTGCGAAAAGCACGGTGTCACCGCGCGCGGTTATGTCGTCAACGTCGCCCGCGAGGACGAGGTCGTGAAGCTGTTCGACGACGTCGTCAGCGACTTCGGCGGTCTCGACGCACTGGTGAACAACGCCGGTATCCTCCGTGACGGCCTCCTGGTGAAGGCCAAGAACGGTGAAATCTCCGGCAAGATGTCGCTGCAGCACTGGCAGCAGGTCATCGACGTGAACCTGACCGGCGTGTTCCTGTGCGGGCGCGAGGCTGCTGAGCGCATGATCAAGCTCCAGAGCAAGGGCGTGATCATCAACATTTCCAGTATTTCCCGCGTCGGCAACATGGGCCAGACCAACTATTCGGCGGCGAAGGCGGGCGTGCAGGCCATGGCCGTGGTGTGGGCAAAGGAGCTCGCGCGCTACGGCATACGCGCGGCATCGATCGCGCCCGGCTTCGTGAATACCGAGATGGTCGCCAGCATGAAGCCTGAAGCGCTGGACAAGATGAAGTCGATGATTCCGCTGCGCCGCATGGCCGAGCCGGCAGAAATCGCGCATACCGTTGCGTTCATTCTCGAGAACGACTTCGTGAGCGGCCGCTGCATCGAGGTCGACGGCGCGATGCGACTCTAGGTCGCCCGGGGCGCGGCCAGCCACCCCCGTAACGCCCACGTGGCGTGGGGGGGGGTGGCCGGCTAGTCGCCGAGCTCGTGCTCGACGTTGCTGACGGCGCCGGGCATCGCCTCAACCACTTGCCGGCGAAGCGCTTCGAGCCGCTCCCATTCGGCCAGTCCGCGAACCGCAGCCAGTCCACCGGCGTCGCGCGCGATACGCGCCACGGCTTCCCGGATCATGAACTTGATCTGGACGAGCGCCTCGGCGATGACCACCGAAATCTCGGTACAAAGCGCTTGATCCTCGCGAACGACGTCGAGCACCGCCTCCGGCGCACCCGGGTCGATGCCGATTGAAATCAGCCCGCGGCGGAGCGCGGCAACCTGTACCGCGAGCCACCCTTCGCCGGCTTCAGCCGTGCCGTCGCCGGGAAGCTGCAGCGCCGCGAGCGACAGCATCCATTCCTCGATGTCGCGCAGCCGCGCCGCGATCGCTGCGGGCTCGAATTTATCGACGTCCGGGCGCGGACCGTGCTCGGCGAACAGTGTGGTGACCCAAGTCAACGTGCGCAGGTGGTACTTGCCCCGCTGGAGGCGCAACTTTACCGGAAGCTGCGCAGCCAGCCCCTTGTCGATAATGCCGACCACGGTCTCGGCAAGCGCCAGCAGCTGCCCGGAGACGCTGATCCGGGACTCGACCAGGCCAGCCGGATACCCCGACCCGTCGAGGCGCTCATGGTGTTCACGCACCGCGCGTGCGACCTCGGGCGGGACCCCTTCGACGTTGCTGAGAATCAGGTGCGACACGACCGGGTGGGAGCGCAGCTGGTAAAGGCCGGTCGTGTCGAGTTCGCCTTCAGCCACCGTGGCCAGCGCCTCGACCTTGAGATGGCCGAGGTCGTGGAACAGTCCGGCCATCGCCAGCGCCTGGCGCTTGCGCCAGTCCAGCTGGTTTAGTGCACCGAATGCCGACGCGACGAGCGCCACGCGCAGCGAATGCTGGTAGAGCGCCGGCGTGGCCTCACGCATGTGGTTGAGCCAATGCGGCAGCCCACCCGGCAACTCGAGCTCGGCCAGCGGTCTGAAAGGAGAATCGGCGCCTGCAGGGCTGCCCGCGACGATCAGCGCGATACAGGCGTCGGCGCTGCGCTGCATCCTCGCATCTTCGATCAGCTGCTCCTGGGAAACGGGCAACGTCATCGGCAAGGCATTGATCCTGGAAAGTGAGGTGCCGCTCATTCGGACCCTGACTCCTCGTTCGAAATTGACAGGCTATCGCAGCGCCTTGCGACACGGCCCCGTTGGAGGGTCATCGGCCGAAGCCGCCGATCCTTGAGCGCCGGGGCTGCTACCATCAGGGCTGTCCACTCCATGGAGTTCCCGCCATAGACAGCAACTGGTTCCTGGTGCTGGTGCACGGGGTACTCGCGCCGGGCACCGCCCTGCACGCGATGCTCTACAAACGTGACTCGCGGGCGGCCTTCGGCTGGATCGCCGTCTGCGTGATACTCCCGCTGCTCGGGCCCGTGCTCTACCTGCTGTTCGGCATCAACCGGGTACGCACCCGCGCGGCCCACATCCGCAGCCCGTCGTTCACCCCTGGATACGAGCGTGGCGACGCGCACCTGCAGCGACATCCATTGCCCCCCAGCCTGGAGCCCGAGTACGAACCGCTCGCGCGTGTCGGCGCCGGGCTCAGCCGTCATCCGCTGCTGGCTGGCAACACGGTATTGCCCCTTCACGACGGTGAGGGCGCCTATCCACAGATGCTCGACGCGATCGACAACGCCCGTGAACGGGTCTTGCTCAACAGCTACATTTTCGACAGCGACTCCAGCGGCCGCCGTTTTGTCGACGCATTTGCGGCAGCTGCCGCGCGTGGCGTGGAAGTCCGGGTACTCGTCGACGGACTCGGGGAATTCTACTCGCGGCCCCGCATCAGCCGTCTGCTGCGACGCAGCGACGTGACCTGCGCACGCTTCCTGCCGCTGCGCGTGTTTCCGCCATCGCTGCATGTGAACCTGCGCAGCCATCACAAGCTGCTGATCTGCGACAACACGGTTGGCTTCACGGGCGGCATGAACATCGGCGACCGACACCTGGTGCAAAGCGCCGACGGTCACCGCGTACGTGACATGCACTTCAGTTTCCGCGGGCCTCTCGTGGCTCAGCTCGAGCAGACATTCATCGACAGCTGGCACTTCGCCAGCGGCGAACGCCTGTCTCCCGGGCCACCGCCGACCGAGGCCGGCGCGGTGCGCTGCCGCGTGATCACCGACGGCCCCGACGAAGACCTCGACCGCCTCACCATGCTGCTCGTATCGGCAATCTCGCTCGCACGCGATCGCATCCTGATCATGACGCCGTATTTCCTGCCGCCACGGGAGATCATCGCGGCCCTGCAGGCCGCTGCGGTGCGCGGCGTCGAAGTGGTGATCGTGCTGCCGGAAGAAAACAACCTGCCGTTCGTGCACTGGGCCACCCGCAACATGCTCTGGGAGGTGCTGATGCGCGGGGTTCGTGTGATCTACCAGCCACCACCCTTCGCGCACACGAAACTGTTCGTCGTTGACGACGCCTACACGCTGGTAGGGTCGGCGAACTGGGATGCCCGCAGCCTGCGGCTGAACTTCGAACTTGTCGTTGAAATCTACGGCCAGGACTTTGCCGCAGCGATGGCCACGCACGTGATGGCCGCCGTGGAGGCCGGCAGGCCCGTCGACCTCCAACAGCTCGACTCGCGCGCACTGCCTGCACGGCTGCGCGACAGCATCTGCTGGCTGTTCACGCCGTACCTCTGATGCGGCCACGGCCGCGCATGACCGGCTATCAGCGTGGCTGCATCCGGATGGCACCGTCCAGGCGGATCACGCTGCCGTTGAGATACGCGTTCTCGAAGATCTGCAGCACCAGTCGCGCATACTCCTCGGGCAGACCCAGGCGCTTCGGAAACTGCACCATGTCGATCAGCGGGCCGCGCACCTTGTCGGGCAGGCCGGCCATCATCGGTGTCTCCATCAGGCCTGGCGCGATGGTCATCACCCGGATGCCCAGTGACGCGAGATCCCGTGCCGCCGGCAGGGTCAGGCCACAGATGCCGGCCTTGGACGCGCTGTACGCAACCTGGCCGACCTGCCCTTCGTAGGCTGCCACCGACGCGGTGTTGACGATGACGCCGCGCTCGCCCGCCTCGCCGACGGGCTCGTTACGCTCCATTTCGCGCGCCGCCAGCCGTGCAACGTTGACGGTACCGACGAGGTTCACGTTGATCACGCGCGTGAAGTCGTCGAGCGCCATGGGGCCATCGCGCCCGAGCAGTTTCGCGCCGGAGCCTATGCCTGCACAGTTCACGCACAGGTGCAGCGCACCGAACCGCTCGCGGACCACGTCGAGCGCCGCGTTCACCGACGACTCGGAGGTCACGTCGCCGGCGACAAACGCGGCGTGGGCACCGAGTGCCTCAGCCGCCGCCGTGCCCTCTGCTTCGTCACGATCGAACAGCACTACGCGCGCGCCCGCCTCGACCAGCGCCTCGGCCGTGGCGCGGCCGAGTCCGGACGCGCCACCGGTCACCAGGGCAACTGCATTCTCGATCTGCATGTTCGGCCTCCTCAGCCCGTACCGGTGGGACGCGAGGCCGACCGCGCCGGTGCCTCGCCACCGGACGCGTCGCGCCTGTCACCGCGCTCGCGCTTCCTCGGATCGAGGCCCATCGAGCGCGCGATGATCTCGCGCATGATCTCCGAACTGCCGGCGTAGATGCGCGAGATGCGCGCATTCACGAACAGGCGCGAGATCTCGTACTCGTCCATGTAACCGGCGCCACCGTGCAACTGCACGCATTCGTCGACCACGCGCCCTTCAAGTTCTGACGTGAACAGCTTGGCGCGGGCGGCAGTCTCGGCGGTCAGCTTGCCCTCGTTGTGTTCGATCACGCACTGGTCGACGAAGGCCTGAGCGACGTCGATCTGGGTGCGCAGGTCGGCGAGCTTGAAGCGCGTGTTCTGGAAGTCGGCGATGCGCTGCCCGAAGGCCTTGCGCTCCTGCACGTACTCGAGCGTGATCTCGAGCGCGTGCTCGGCCGCCGCCACGTACTGGCACGCGCCGATCAGGCGCTCCTCGGCGAGAAACTGCATCAGGTAGTAAAACCCCCGCGTCGGGTCGCCGAGTACGTTTTCCTTCGGAATGCGCACGTCGTTGAAAAAAAGCTCCGCGGTGTCCTGCGACTTCAGACCCATCTTCTTCAGGTTCCGGCCGCGTTCGAAACCCTCCATGCCGCGCTCGACGAGGAACAGGCCGAGGCCGTGCGGCTTGTCGGGCACGGTGCGGGCGGCGACGACGAACACGTCACCATTGATGCCGTTGGAGATGTAGGTCTTCGAGCCGTTGAGCAGCCAGTGGTCTCCCCGGTCTTCGGCGCGCGAGCGGATCCCGGCGACGTCACTGCCGGCGCCGGGCTCGGTCATCGCCACGCCGAGTATGCTTCGCCCGGCGGCCATGTCGGGCAGAAAACGCGCCTTCTGGGCGTCGGTGCCGAGCTTGCCGATGTAAGGACCGACCAGCCGACTGTGCAGCGTCGCATAGAACCCGGGATCACCATGACGCGCCGCCTCCTCGATGAAGACCTGCTCGTAGCGAAAATCCTCGAGCCCCTGCCCGCCATGCTGCTCATCGGCCCACATCATGAGCAGACCATGCTCGCCGGCTTTCTCGAAGGCCCAACGGTCGACGATGCCCTGGTCGTGCCAGCGGTCGCGATGTGGCTTGATCTCGTTGGCGAGAAAAGCGCGTACCGAATCGCGGAACATCTCGTGTTCCATGTCGAAAATTCTGCGTGCCATTGCGGACTCCCTCGCGCACTGCGTGCGCGTACGTGGGTGGGCGCCGATCAGCGGCCGGTAAACTTCGGTTTGCGCTTCTCCAGAAACGCGCTCACGCCTTCTTTACAGTCTTCGCTGTCGATGCATTCGGACTGCAGTTCGGCCTCGAAATCGATGCTGTCGGCAAAATCCAGTGATGCAGCACGACGCATGGCCTTCTTCGTGAGCCCCAGTGCGCGCGGCGCGCGCTCGCTGAGCGAATGTGCCCACTCGAGCGCCTCGTCGCGCACACGGTCATCGGCCACGACGCGATTGACGAGCCCGGTCTCGAGGCAGACCTGCGCAGACACGCGCTCGTTTTCCACCGCGACCTGGAACGCCCGCCCGTACCCGAGCGCACGCGGCAGCAGCCACGTCGCACCGCCATCGGGAATCAGCCCGATGTTGGAAAAGGGTGACAGCAGAAACGCCCCCTCACCCATCACCGACAGGTCCGCAGCGAGTGCAAAAGAAAGCCCGATGCCGGCGGCCGAACCGTGTATGGCGCTGATCACGGGCTTTTCCATGTCGGCGATCGCCACCAGTCCCGGACGATACTCCTCACGCAGCTGCTTGCGCACCTGGTTGCCGTCGGGAAACCCCGCCTTGAGGTCTGCGCCTGCGCTGAAAACCCGGCCGTTGCCGGCGAGCACGACGGCGCGCACCGCAGGGTCACTGCCGGCACGCTGCAGCGCTTCGGCGAGTTCCGCGCGCAGGTCTGCATTGAAGGCATTCATCGCGTCCGGCCTGTTGAGTACCACCAGCGCCACGGGCCCATCGGTGATGTAATCAACCGTGCTGTAGTCAACCATCGATGCGCTCCTCAGGCCGCGGAACGGCGGCTGCCGCTGCTGTCGTGAAAACTCTGGCCGGCCTTGGCCCGGTCCTTGAGCCACTTCGAAGGCCGGAAGCGCTTGCCGTGGCGACGCGCGAGGCGTTCGCATTCACGCACGAAGGTCTCGATGCCGATCATGTCGATGAACGACAGCGTGCCGCCGGTCCAGGCCGGGAAACCCCAGCCGAAGATAGAGCCGATATCGGCGTCCTCGGGACGATCGAGCACACCCTCTTCAAGGCAACGCGCCGTCTCCAGCGCCTGGATGTAGAGCAGCCGCTTTTTCACGTCGTCGACGTCGGGCTGCTTCTCGGCCCGCGGGTACACCTCGGCAAGACCGGGCCACAGGCGCTTGGGGCCGTCGGCGGGATAGTCATAGAACCCCTTGCCGAAACGCTTGCCCTTGCGATCGAGCTCGTTGACGAAACGGTCGAGCACCGGGACGGCGATGTTAGGTTCGTACTTGCCACCCAGATCTGCACGCGTCTGCTCGGTGACCTTCCATGCGAGTTCCAGCGTGACCTCGTCCATCACGGCCAGTGGCCCGACCGCCATCCCCGCGAACTTCGCGCCGTTCTCGATCAGCGCCGGATTCACCCCCTCGGCAAGCATCGCCATGCCTTCCTGGGTGAATACGCCGAACACGCGGCTCGTATAAAAACCGCGGCTGTCATTGACGACGATCGGCGTCTTGCCGATGGCGGCGACGTAGTCGAGCGCATGGGCGATCGCGCTTTCATCGGTCTTGCGCCCGACGATGATCTCGACCAGCGGCATCTTCTCCACGGGCGAAAAGAAGTGAATACCGATGAAGCGCTCGGGCCGGCTGCTGGCCTTCGCGAGCGAAGTGATCGGCAGCGTAGAGGTATTGGATGCGAACAGCGCGTCCTTGCCGATCACGGCCTCGCTACGCGCGGTGACGTCGGCCTTGATTTCGCGATTCTCGAACACCGCCTCGATCACGAGTTCACAGCCTTCGAGATCTTCATAGCGCGTCGTCGGCTGGATCCGCGCCAGCACCTCGTCGGCCTGGCTGCGGGTCATGCGGCCTTTCTCGACGCGCTGTTCGACGAGGCGGCGCGAGTAGTCCTTGCCCTTGTCGGCGAGCGCCTGTTCGGTATCGAGCAGCACCGCGTGCTGGCCGGCCACTGCCGATACGTAGGCGATCCCCGCGCCCATCATCCCGGCGCCGAGGATGCCCACGCGGCTGACCTTGAGCCTGTCCACGCCCTCGGGCCGGTAGGCGAGCTTGTCGGCCTTCTGCTTGTTCACGAACAGCGTGCGCACCATGTTGCCGGCAACCGGGTCGGCGAGCAGCTTGGTGAAGTAGCGTGCCTCGATCTTGAGCCCCGTATCCATGGGCACGATGGTGCCTTCGAAAACCGACGACATGATCGAGATCGGCGCCGGGTAGTTGTGGCGCGTCTCGCGCGCGACCATCGCGGCGCCGGCCATGAAGGTCTGCGCAGACTTCGGATGCATTGCACCTGCGCCACCGGGCACCTTGAAGCCCTTGCGGTCCCAGGGTTGCTCGGCAGTCGGCGACTCGAGCAGCCAGCGCCTCGCCGCCGCGAGCAGCGCATCGGGTTCGACGAGCTCGTCGACGATGCCGAGCTTCGCCGCCTTCTCGGGCGAAACATGGCGACCCTCGAGCATCAGTGGCAGCGACGCCTCGATGCCGATGAGACGCGGCAGCCGCTGCGTGCCGCCGGCACCAGGCAGCAGCCCCACCTGGACCTCCGGCAACCCGAGCACCGCGCGCGGTGCATTGGCGGCGACACGATAGTGGCACGCGAGGCAGATCTCGAGTCCGCCACCGAGCGCGGTCCCGTTGATTGCGGCAACGAACGGCTTGCCACAGGTTTCCATCCGTCGCAGCAACTGCGAGAAGTAGCCGACCCGCTCGAGCGCCGCGGCCGGGTCCTTGCGCGCCAGTGCGACCAGTGCGTCCATGCCCTTGAGATCGGCTCCAGCCACGAAACTGGACTTTCCGGAGGTGATGATCGCGCCGCGCACGGCATCGTCGGCGGCGATCTTCTCTACGGCTTTTTCCAGGTCGGCGACGAGCTCGGGCGTCAGCACGTTCATGCTTCGGTCTTTCACGTCGAGCACGAGCTTCACGATCCCGTCATCGCCTGCTTTCCAGTTGATTGTCTTGAACATTTCGAAGAGGTCCTTTCGCTGTGGACGCGCCGTCTCGCGGCGCGTGCTGATCGGGTGCGCGCTCAGACGCGCTCGATGATCGTCGCGGTGCCCATCCCGGCACCGACGCAGAGCGTGACCAGCGCGGTATTGAGATCGCGACGCTCGATTTCATCGAGTGCGGTACCGAGCACCATCGCGCCGGTCGCGCCCAGCGGATGGCCCATCGCAATCGCGCCGCCATTGACGTTGATCTGCTCGTGCGGCACCTCCATGTCCTGCATGAAGCGCAGCACCACCGATGCGAAGGCCTCGTTGAGCTCGAACAGGTCTATGTCGGACTGCTGCATCCGGCAGCGCTTGAGCGCACGGCGCGCCGACGGTGCGGGGCCGGTGAGCATGATCGTCGGCTCGGACCCGATGGATGCGAACCCACGAATGCGTGCGCGCGGCTTCAGGCCGAGCTTGCGTCCGATCTTCTTGCTGCCGACCAGAACGCCGGCCGCGCCGTCGACGATGCCGCTGGAATTGCCGCCGGTGTGCACGTGGTTGATGCGCTCGACGTCGGGGTAACGCTGCAGTGCGACCGAATCGAAGCCAAACTGCTCGCCCGGCACCGCGAACGCGGGCTTGAGCCCTGCGAGGTCATCCATGGTCGTGCCGGGACGCATGTGCTCGTCGCGGTCGAGCACCACTGAGCCGAGCGAATCGCGCACCGGCAGTATCGAGCGGCTGAAATGGCCCTGTTCCCACGCGTGGGCGGCGCGGCGCTGGCTTTCCATCGCGTAGGCATCCACGTCGTCGCGCGAGAAGCCGTAGCGGCTGGCGATCAGGTCCGCGCCTATACCCTGCGGCGCGAAGTAGGTGTGATACGCGACGTTGGGGTCGCTGCCCCACGCGCCGCCATCGGCCCCCATGGGCACCCTCGACATCGATTCCACACCACCGCCGATGACGAGCTGGGACATGCCCGACATCACCTGCGCGGCCGCGCTGTTGACGGCTTCGAGACCGGAAGCGCAGAAGCGGTTGAGTTGCGTGCCGGGCACCTGTTCGGAGTACCCCGCATTGATCGCCGCGACGCGTGCGATATTGGCACCCTGCTCTCCGACCGGCGTGACGCATCCCATGATCACGTCGTCGACGAGATTGGTGTCCATCTCGGCTCGGTCGCGCAGTGCCCTGAGCACCTGTGTCGTGAGCTCGATGGGCGTGATTTCGTGCAGCGCACCGCTCGCGCGTCCCTTCCCGCGGGGCGTGCGGATGTGGTCGTAAATGTAGGCCTCGGGCATTTCGGTTTCCTCTCTCTGGAACCTGGTTCGTATGTCGATCAACGCGTGCGCGCGCCCGCCACGTCCCCGTCACCGGGTGTGAGGCTCGCGCGCATCATCTGCTTGTGGGTTTCGGCCAGGCCGGTGAAGTCCACCGCGCCCGGCTCGACCAGCCACTGGTAGGTCGCGCCGTACACGAGCGCGCAGAAGTGCTCGGCCTGGCGCTCCGGGTCGAGGTCCGCCGCGATGTCGCCGTCGGCGATACCCTCGCGGACCCAGCGCGCAAGATCGGCGCGCTGGCGGGTCAGCACCTCGGCGACCCGCTCGCGCCAGCCGCTGTCGGGGCCGATGCTCTGGTAACACAGGATGTGCATGGCCCGGACGTGGCGGGGCGACTCCTGCGCAAACGCCGCCCATGTATCGATGCACGCGAGTAGCGCGGCGAGCCCTCGCCGGGCCCCGACCGCGCGCGTGAGTTCGCCGAGCCAGCGTTGCGACACGTAACGGATCACCGCCCGGTAAAGCCCCGCCTTGGATCCGAACCGGTAGGTCGCCAGGCCGCGGCTGTAGCCGGCGCGTTCACCGATGTCCTTCAGCGTCGCGCGATCCACGCCCCGTTCGACGATCAGCGATACCGCCGCCTCGATCATGCGGCCGTCGGACTCGGTCAGCCGCGACGGGTCTGCGGCAGCCGCCCCGGAGGCCGCGGAAACTTCAGGAAGTACGGTGTCCGGCATTGGACCGGTGCTCGACTTGTCATTGACAAGTCTGCAAGACTACGCGCGTTGACCGGTGACGGGCAAGCCGCCAACGCCCTCGGCCAGGGCAGCACACTAGTCCTTATCGGGTTTGCACAACCGCCGGAATCCCGCCGCGGTATAAGGCACCAGCCGCTCGTGGACGCTTGCCAGATCGCTCGAGCGGCACACGCCACCCGAGAGCTTGTCGATACGCCCGGTCTGAGCAAACGTGAGCGTCAGCGCGCCGGACAGGAAGTGGTAGCTCCAGTAGATGTCCTCGTCCCTCGCGTCGGGGAGCGCCTCGCGGATCGCGGCGATGAACTGCTGAACCAACGGATCGAAGTAGCGCGTCATCCCGATCGGGGCGAGTTCGGGTGAGTTGTTGACCTGGGCGACGAGCGCGAAGTAGCGCCGCCAGCCGGCGCCGCCGCGCGCCGAACGCGTCAGCAGCGGGTGCGTGAACGCGTCGATGATGTCCTCGAGTTCGGGCGGGTCGGGCGCTGCGCGCTCGCGGCAGGCGTTGAGCATCGCCAGGCGCTCGCGGTTGAGCACCTCGGCGCGGCGCAGGAATACGGTTTCGAACAGATCGTTCTTGCGGCCGCAGTGGTAGTTCACCAGCGCCACGTCGACGTCCGCGGCGCGCGCGATCTCGCGTACCGAGACACCGTGAAAACCCTTTTCCGCGAACAGTTTCTCCGCGGCGTCGAGAATCCGCCGGCGGGTGGTATGTGCCGCTTTCCCCATCTCGTCTGCCACTCCCTGGTGCTGCGCCGCAACAATGCGGGCCCGCGCTGAAACGCACTTTACACCGGCCGCGCGCCGTCATCGCTGTCACGGTCGGGTGCTTGATTTTCATCAAACGTTGAAATAAGTTGCCGGGCAAGTCAATCGCCACCGACGTGGCCCGCTTTCCGGGGGAGTACTCGCATGACAATCCAGCCCAGCCACAGGGGTGGCCTCGTCGCCGCCGCCGTCGCCGCCGCCTTCGGTGCCAGCCTGCCCGCGGCCGCGCAGGAGACCGGCGCGCGGGCGATAGAACAGATCACCGTCACCGCGCGGCGGGTCGAGGAAACGCTGCAGGACGTGCCGCTCGCGGTGTCGGCGTTCTCGGCCGACGACCTCGCGCGCCTGCAGGCCGACAGCCTCGATGGCCTGCAGGGCGCCGTACCGAACCTCAATCTCGTCCAGGGTCGCGGTTCGGCCTCCAGTGCGAATATTTTCATTCGCGGCATCGGCCAGCCCGACGCCCTGCAGACCTTCGATCCGGGCGTCGGCGTCTACGTCGATGACGTCTACATCTCGCGCATCCAGGGCGCACTGTTCAACCTGCACGATGTGGAACGCGTCGAGGTGCTGCGCGGCCCACAGGGCACGCTCTACGGCAAGAACACGATCGCCGGCGCGGTGAAAATCGTCACGCGCCGGCCCACCGAGGAGACGGAGTTCGATGCCGAGGTCGGGATCGGCCGCTACAGCGCGCGCAACGGGCGCGTGTTCCTGGCCGGTGGCCTGACGGACACGCTGTTTGCGAGTTTCTCCGGACTGGTGTCGGAGCGCGACGGTACCGTTACCGACAGCGCAACCGGCGCAGAGTACAACGACATCGACACGCGCGCCGGTCGCATCGCGCTGCGCTGGGTGCCGACCGACACGCTGGAGGCGCGGCTGTCGGTCGACGCGACGCGCGAACGCAACGCGCTCAACCTCGGGCGTGCGCGCGCGCCGCTGATCTCGGTGGATCTTGCCACGGGGGGTATCGTCCCGCGGTTCGTCCCCGAGGAGGGCTCATGGGATCGCACCGCGCGCTCGCAGCTGCCCAATGACCCCGGCCAGGAACTCGACCACTGGGGCACGTCGCTGTCGGTAGACTGGGACATAGACGACGCGCTGACTGCAAAGTCGATCACCTCCTGGCGCAGGCTCGAGACCGACTTCTTCATCGACATCGACGCGACCGAGCTCGAGCTCGGCGACGTGTTCGTAGGCGTGCGCCAGGAACAGATGTCGCAGGAATTCCAGCTCGCGTGGGACGCCGGCGGGCGTTTCAACGGCGTCGCGGGCATCTACGCGCTGAAGGAACGCGTCGGTTCCGAGCAGTTTGCGTTCGCCGACGACTTCCTGCTGTTTGGCGGCATACCCCTGGACTTCCTGCGCACCATCAACGACTTCCAGGAAACCCTGAGCTACGCGGCGTTCGGCCAGGGCACGTGGCAGCTCGACGAGCGCTGGAGCGCGACGGTGGGCCTGCGCTACACCTACGAGGAGAAGGATTACTTCCGCACCACGTCGGTGTTCTCGCAGGCGGGGCCGTTCCTCGAAAGCACCTTCGCGTTCGACATCGACGACACCTGGAGCGCGTTCACGCCGAGCTTCACGCTCGACTACCGTGCCGCCGACGACGTGCTGCTCTATGCCACCGTCGCGCGCGGCTTCAAGAGCGGCGGGTTCAACGGCCGCGCGAATGCACCGACCGACGTCAGCGTGTTCGACCCCGAGTTCGTGTGGACCTGGGAAGCCGGCGTCAAGAGCGAGCTCGCCGACGGCCGGGTGCGCCTCAACGCCGCGGCGTTCTACAGCGACTACAAGGACTTCCAGGCGCGTGTCTCGGAAGTCGCGAATCCCGACGACCCCGTCCCCAATTTCGGCTTTCCGGTCATCAACGCCGGTGAACTCGAAATCTGGGGCGCGGAACTCGAAGCCGCGTGGGTGCCCGTCGACGGACTGACGCTGGCGACGCAGATCGGCTATCTGAATGCCGATTACAAGGAGTTCAATGCCGCCGAGGCCGGGCCCGACGGCTCCGTCGTGATCATCGACCGCTCGGGTGACGAAACCCCCTTCTCACCCGAATGGACGATGCGCTTCGCGGGCAGCTACGCGTTCGATCTCGGTGCCAACGGTATGCTGACCGTCGGTGCTGACACCGCGTACCGCTCGAAGATGTGGCTCTCGGTGGACAACCGCGACGTGCTGACGCAGTCGGGATACTGGCTCAGCAACGCCTTCGTGACATGGTCGTCACCCGACACGCGCTGGAGCGTCACCGGTGGACTGAAGAATCTCACCGACCGTGAATACAAGGTCGACGCCCAGGAGTTCTCCGCCGTCGGCAACATCCAGACGGCGTATTACGGAGATCCGCGCACCTGGTCGCTGAGCCTGCGCTACCGCTACTGAGGACGCGGCGATGGCGTGGTTTTACGCGGCGGCACCGCTGCTGCCCGAGATACTCGCGCGTCACGCGCGCAGTCGCCCGACTGCGCCTGCGCTCGTGTATGGCGACGTCTCGCTCGACTGGCAGGCCTTCGACGCGGCGCTGAACCGCGTCGCGAATGCGCTGCTGGATGCCGGGCTCCGGCCCGGCGAACGCGTCGCGATTCTCATGGACAACGGGGTCGAGATGGCGCTGACGATGTTCGGCACGATGCGTGCCGGACTCGTCGCGGTCCCGTTAAACACCTCGGTTGCCGACGATGCGCTGGCCGCCATGATTGACGACTGCGCGGCGCGCGCGCTGGTCGTCACCGCGGCACACCGGGCGCGCGCCGATGAATGTCTTGCCCGGGGCACCCACGACCTGCCCTGCCGCGTCTGTGCCGCCGACACGACCGGGCCCGCCGGGGGTGGCGACTGGCTGGCCTGGACGGCATGGCTGGAGGCAGCCGATGCCGCACCACCGGCAGTGACGGTGGCCGACGAGGACGACTGCAACATCATCTACTCGTCGGGCACCACCAGCCTGCCCAAGGGCATCGTGCACACGCACCGGCGCCGGCTGGACTGGGCGTTCGACCTCGCGATCGCGCTGCGCTACCACGCGCGCGCGGTAACGCTGTGCAGCCTGGGGCTGTATTCGAACATCAGCTGGGTGGGCCTGCTGTGCACCTGGGTCGCCGGCGGCACCGTGGTCGTGCTGCCCCGGTTCACGCCGGCCTCCGCGCTCGACGCCATCGCACGCCACCGGATCACGCATTTCTCAATGGTGCCCGTGCAGTATCAGCGCCTGCTTGAGGACGCCGCGTGGTCCGCCCGTGATCTGCGCAGCCTTGAGGCCGTGATGTGCTGCGGCTCGCCGCTGCCCGCGATGCTCAAATCGCAGCTGCTGACCGGACTCGGGTGCCGCTTCATCGAGCTCTACGGGCTGACCGAGGGCGTGATCACCACGCTTGATCCCGAGGATGCCGATGGTCGCATCGCATCGGTCGGCCGCGCGCTCACCGGCACCGAGATCCGCATCGTCGGCGACGACGACCGCGAATGTGCGACCGGTGAGCCCGGTGAGATCGTCGGCCGCGGCCGCATCCTGATGAGCGGCTATCTCAACCGCGACGACGCCAGCGCCGAGGCGACCTGGACCGACGCGCAGGGACAGCGCTGGCTGCGCACCGGCGACATCGGCCGGCTCGACGGCGACGGGTTTCTCTATCTCGTCGATCGGAAAAAGGACATGATCCTCTCCGGCGGCCAGAACGTGTATCCGGCCGACATCGAGGCCGTGATGCTCGAACACCCGGCGGTCGCCGAGGTCGCGGTGATCGGCGTACCCGACGCACGCTGGGGCGAGACCCCGGTCGCGATCGTCGTCGCGCGCTCCGTTACCGACGCGGACGGGAACACCGACGCCATCCGCGACTGGACCAACGCGCGCGTCGGCCGCCAGCAGCGCATTCGCGAGGTCCGCTTCACCGAAGAATTGCCTCGCAACCCCAACGGCAAGGTCCTCAAGCGCGAGCTGCGACGCACCCACGCCCAGATGCCGCACTGACCGGAGGTCACGATGAGTGAACGCGCCCACCATTACAAAAGCGACGATGGTCTGACCCTGTACTGCCGCGATTTCGACGCGACCGCCAATGGGGGCGTCACCGCGCTTTGCCTCCCCGGCCTGACCCGCAACAGCCGCGACTTCATCGCGCTCGCGCACCACCTGCAGCCACAACGCCGCGTACTGTGCCCGGATCTGCGCGGCCGCGGGCATTCCGACCGCGACCCGGAATGGAAAAACTATCAGCCGCCAGTCTATGTACGCGACACGTGGACGCTGCTCGATGGGCTTGAAGTACAGCGCGTGGTGATCATCGGCACGTCACTCGGCGGGCTGATGGCCATGGTGATGGCGGTGCAGCAGCCCGAGCGCATCGCCGGCATCATCCTCAACGACGTCGGCCCCGAGATCGCACCGGAGGGCCTCGAGCGGATCCGCGGCTATGTGGGTGAGACGCCTTCAGCGGCAAACTGGGACGAGGCCGCTGCACGCACCCGGGCCGTCTACGGCCAGGCGCTGCCCGACCTCGACGACGCCGGCTGGCTCGCATACGCGCGCCAGGGCTGGCGCGAGGACGCGAACGGCGTGCCGCAGCCGGACTACGATGCCGGCATCGGGCGCGCGATCCGCGAGGCAAGCGGCGAGGCGCCCGATCCATGGCCGATGTTCCGGGCGCTGCAATGCCCGACCCTGGTGCTTCGGGGCGCCCATTCCGACATCCTGTCCGAGGCCATCCTGGCCCGGATGCACACCGAACTGCCGGCCCTGCAGTCGGAGACGATCCCGGGGCGCGGCCACGTGCCGCTGCTCGACGAATCCCCGAGCCTCACGGCCATTGACGCTTTCCTCGCCGGGATCGACGCCTCGAAATGAAACACAGGTCGCGTTTTCGCGCGGCCACACCCGTTAGCATCGCAGGCAGATCAGGACTCACCGACCGGGGTAAGACCATGGCGCCATTGCCTGGTGCAACACGGCGCAGCACGCCCGACCCTGCCCGATTCATCGCGGGGGACGTTGAACGTCGCTACGAAAGCCGCGACGGGCTGTCGTTATGCTACCGCGACTACGACGGCGGCGGCGAAGGCTGGCCCCTGCTCTGCATCCCGGGACTGAGCCGCAACAGCCGTGACTTCCATCGCCTCGCGCTCGCGCTGCGACCCGCCCGGCGCGTCCTGGCCGTGGACCTGCGCGGCCGCGGCCTGTCCGACTACGACCCCGACGGCGACAACTACCGCCTCCCGACGTACGTCGTCGACATCGCCGGCCTGCTGCGCCACGCCGGCATCGACCGTGCCGTGGTGCTCGGCAGCTCGCTCGGCGGCGTGGTCGCGATGATGCTCGCATCGGAGCAGCCAGCGAAGATCGCGGGGCTGGTACTCAACGATATCGGCCCCGAGATCGCGCGCGCGGGCCTGGCGCGCATCCGCGAGCAGGCAGGCCGACTCGGGCCGGTCTGGAACTGGGACGAGGCCTGCGCACAGACGCGCGAAATCCACGGCCATGCGCTGCCCGACCTCGATGACGCGCGCTGGATGGAGTACACCCGCGCCGCGTATCGCGAAGGCCCCGACGGGGTGCCGCGCCTGGACCTCGATCCACGCATCGGTGAACGGCCGGCACGTCCGGGCGACCTGCCCGACCCCTGGACGATGTTCACGTCGCTGTCGATGCCCACGCTCGTCCTGCGTGGCGAACATTCCGACATCCTGACGCGCGAGACGGCCGAACGGATGCAGGCATGGAATCCCGGGCTGGAACTCGCCACCGTTTCGGGACGCGGCCACGCGCCGCTGCTCGACGAGGCCGACAGCCTCGCGGCACTGGAGGCATTTCTCGCGCGCGCCGACGCGCTGTAATCAGCGGTCGCTGCGCACCTTCGACGCAAACAGCGCGCGCCGCTCCCGCTTGCTCAGGCGACGACGGGAAAAATACGACGCCATGCCGACGGCTACCGCTGCGTAGATCGGGTCCAGCGGTCCAAGTGCACGCAGGTAAAAACGCAGCGAGTCAGCGAGCCGCGACGGCGAAAGCACTTCGAACAGCGAGAGCTCCTCGGTCGTGCCGCGCAGAACGCCGATCAGCAGCACGTGACCGAGCACCAGCCCGCCGAGCGCAAGCAGGCCGGCCGCGACCATGAACCGCAGCTCCAGGCCGCGGCCCGCAAACTGCACCGCGAGCCCCACCGCGAGACCGAGCACGACGACGAGGACGCCCGCATGCAGCCCCGACTGCATCGCAAACACCGCCCACGCGACCGCCGCGGTCACCGACATCGCCGCACCGGCGGCCACCCCCAGCGGGAAGTTCTGCTGCGCGCGCAGCGCCTCTGCCAGCGCCAGCCGCTGGCGGACCTCGGTTTCGTATTCATCGCGATCGGTCATAGGCGTATCCGTAACGTCGGGTGCAACGGCCCAGAGACTCTCGTCATGCGCAGGCGAATGCAAGCGCCGGGACCGGCAACGCAAGCCCCCGCGGCGGGTCAGTCCTCGCCGCGACCGCGGATACGCACCAGCCCTTCCTGTGCCGTGCTCGCAACCAGCGTGCCGTCCCGCGTGTAGATCATGCCTCGCGCGAGCCCGCGCGCGCCGCTCGCGCTCGGGCTGTCGAAGGTATAGAGCAACCACTCGTCAACCCGGGGCGGTCGGTGGAACCACATCGCGTGGTCGATGCTCGCCATCTGCACGTTGTCATGCCCGAAGCGGATACCGTGTGGCAGCGTTGCCGTGCCGAGCAGCTCGTAGTCCGACACGTAGGCGAGCAGCACGCGGTGCAGCTGGTCATTGTCGGGGATCCGGTCCACCGTTCGCATCCACACGTGCTTGACCGGTTCGCGACGCTCCGGGTTCAGAAAGTTGACCGGATCCACCGGCCTGAACTCGAACGGGCGCTTGGTCGTCAGCAACCGCCGCAGCTTCGTCGGCGCCCGGTCGGCAAGACGAAGATTCAGCTCGGTGACGTCGGTGAGCCCGTCCGGACCCGGCACGTCGGGCATGTCGGCCTGGTGTGTAAAGCCTTCCTCCGGCACCTGGAACGAACACGACAGCGTGAAGATCGGGCGCCCGTGCTGGATCGCCACAACGCGCCGTGCACTGAAGGAGCGGCCGTCACGTGAATGATCCACGTTGTAGACGATCGGTGCCTTCATGTCGCCCGGGCGCAGAAAGTAGGAGTGCAGCGAGTGCACGATGCGCCCGTCCACCGTCTGGCTGGCGGCCGACAGCGCCTGCCCGAGCACCTGGCCTCCGAACACCTGTGGACTGCCTATGTCGCGGCTTTCGCCGCGAAAAATGTCGACCTCGATGCGTTCGAGTTCGAGCAGTTGCAACAGGTCGGCAAGTATCGCGTTCATCGCACTTCATTCCCTGGGACTAAAGGGGAGGATTTCCGCCGGCTGCACGGCAGCGCGCACTCGCGCCAAACCTCAATCGCCGCGCGCCCGGCGCAGCCGGGTGATCAGGCTCGACGTGTCGAGGCGGGCTCCACCGGCGTTGGCGACGTCGGCGTAGAACTGGTCGACGAGCGCGGTCACCGGCAGCTGCGCACCGCTGTCACGTGCCTGCTCCAGACAGATGCGCAGATCCTTGCGCATCCATTCGACGGCGAACCCGAAGTCAAACTCACCGGCCGCCATGGTCGTTGCCCGGTTGTCGAGCTGCCACGACTGCGCGGCACCGCCGCCTATCGCTTCGATCACGCGTTCGATGTCGAGCCCGTTGCATTGTGCGAAGTGGATACCTTCCGAAAGCCCCTGCAGGAGCCCGGCGATGCAGATCTGGTTGACCATCTTCGCCAGCTGACCGGCGCCGTGATCGCCGACTCGCACCACGCGGTGGGCGTATGCCTCGAGCAGCGGTCGGACGCGCTCGCAGTCCGCGGAATCACCACCAAGCATGACCGTGAGCCGGCCGGCCTCGGCGCCCGCCTGACCACCCGACACCGGCGCGTCGAGCATGCGCCCGCCGGCCGCACGCGTCTGCTCGGCGAGTTCCCGCGCAAGTGCCGCCGACGCGGTGGTGTGGTCGATCCAGGTCGCACCCTGCTGCAGCCCTGCGATCAGCCCGTGTTCGCCCCCTGCCACATCGAGCACGTCGGGGTCGTCACCGACACACGAGCAGACGAAATCCGCGCCGGCAACCGCATCGCGCGGCGTCGCGGCATGTTGTCCGCGGTACTCGTTCAGCCATGCATCACATCGCGCGACGGTGCGGTTGTACACGGTGACCTCGTGACCGGCACGCGCGAGGTGTCCCGCCATGGGATACCCCATCACGCCCAGCCCGATGAATGCGACCTTGGCCATGGTGCCTCCGTCAGAACGGCCAGAACACGAGCAGCAGCGGCACGCTCGTAACGACGATGATCGCTTCCAGCGGCAGCCCCATGCGCCAGTAATCGCCGAAGCGGTAACCGCCGGGCTCCAGCACGAGCGTATTCGACTGGTGGCCTATGGGCGTCAGGAATGCGCATGATGCGCCGATCGCGACGGCCATCAGCAGCGGATCGGCGCTGATCTCGAGCCGGGACGCGATATCCAGCGCAAGCGGTGCCATCAGCACCGCGGTTGCATTATTGTTGATCACGTCGGACAGGAACATCGTACCGACCATCAGCACGACCAGCACCCATACCGGACCGAGAGATGCGGTCATTGCCAGCATCCCGTCGGCAATCAGTGCAGTCCCCCCGGTGGTTTCGAGCGTGGCACCGACCGGTATAAGTGCTCCCAGCAGCACGATCACCGGCCAGTCGATCGCCTTGTAGATCTCTTCGCCACGAATCACCGACAGCAGCGCGAGCACTGCAACCGCGCCCACGAACGCGACGTGCGCGGGCAGCGTACCCGTCATCACCGTCACGATGGCGGCACCGAAGATACCGGCCGACAGTAGCAGGTGGCGCGGGCGTGCGATTGAGAGCTCCCGCTCAGCCAGCGGCAGCAATCCGAACTCGGCGAGCGTCGCCGGCAGCCGTTCGGTCGGCCCCTGCAGCAGCAGGACATCGCCGGCCTGCAGCTGCGCGTGGCTGAGACGCCGGGTGATGCGCCGCCCCTGGCGTGAAACGGCAAGCAGGTTCACGCCGTGCACGGTGCGCAGCAGCAGGTTCGCCGGTGACCTGCCGCGCACGCTCGAGGCCGGACCGACGATGACCTCCTGGATCCCTATCTCGTCGGAACTGAGGTCATCGGTGAGGATTTCCTTATCCTCCTCGAGTTCGAAATCAGTCGTGTTGAGGAGCTCCTTGAGGGCCGCCGGATCCGACTCGACGACGAGGATGTCGCCGGCACGCACCGTCTCGTAGCCGCGTGGCACCAGGCGCCGACTTTCCTCGCGCACCAGCGCCACGATGACCGCGTCGTCCTCCGCGAGGGCCTCAATGTCGTCGATGGTCTTGCCGGCAAGCTCGGACTCCTCTGGCACGCGAAGTTCGGTCACGTAATCAGCGACGTTGAACATCGCTTCGCGACTCTGCGCCTCCAACCGTTCCCGGGGAATGAGTCTCCAGCCGACCAGTGCGACGAAGGTTACGCCGAGCAGCGCGACGACGGCGCCAACCGGTGCGAAGTCGAACATCGAGAACCCTTCGCCCAGCGCCTCGGCACGGTAAGCTGCGATGATGATGTTGGGCGGTGTTCCGATCAGCGTGCTCAAGCCGCCGAGGATGGAACCGAACGCGAGTGGCATCAACGCACGCGCCGGAGAGTAGCCGTCCCGGTAGGCGTTGCGCAGGGCTACCGGCAGCATCAGCGCCAGCGCGCCGACGTTGTTCATGAACGCCGACAGCACCGCCACGACCAGCGTCTGCGCGATGAGCTGCAGGTTCGCACGACCGCGCAGCGGCGCGAGCACACGCAGCACCACGTCGACGATGCCCGCGTTCTGCAAGGCCCGGCTGATCACCAGGACCGCCGCGACGGTCACCACGGCCGGATGGGCAAACCCGTCGAAGGCCTGCTCGACCGGCAGGACACCGGTCAGGACCACCGCCAGCAGCGCCAGGATCGCGACGATGTCGTAGCGGAACCGGCCCCACATGAACATGACCAGGGCCGCGCCCAGTACCGCGAAGACGATCGCCTGATCCGTCGTCATACCTGTCCCCGGCCCTTCAAACCGCGAAAGTGTACCGGCTGCGGCCCGCGGGGACGACTGCGGCACGCGCCGGCCGGGTGGGTCGGTCCGTGGTATGCCACCGCCATCGGGGTTATGGTACGGGCCGGTGCCGCATGGAGGAGCCTACTGATGAACGAGCCCGGGACGCAGGCGTCGCGCTGGCCGACGGTATTCGGATGGGCCGCGGCGCTGCTGCTGCTGACGACACTGGCGCTGCTGGCGTTCACCGGCCCGGCGTATCAGGCCGGCATGGTGGATATCCGTTTCGCGATATTCACGCTGCTCCGGCTGATATTCTTCGGCGCCATCGCCTGCGTGGTGGTCGGCGCGGTCGCCGCGGTATGGAACTGGCGCCGGGCCGCACGCGGCTGGGCGCTGACCGGCGCGGTCGCGCTGGTCGCCGGACTTGCCCTCAGCCTGCACTTCCTGTCGTGGATGCAGACCGCGCGCAGCGTGCCACCCATCCACGACATCAGCACCGACCTGGAAACTCCGCCCGAGTTCGTCGATATCGCGCCGCTACGTGCCGACGCCCCGAACCCGGTCGAGCACCCCGGCGAGGAGGTCGCCGGGCAGCAGCGCGAGGCGTATCCGGACCTCGTGCCCATTCGCGTCGCCACCCCGCGGGAGCAGGTCTTCGCAGCGGCGGTCGCAGTCGTCGAGCGGGCTGGCTGGGAACTCGTGGCACAGGCACCTGGAGAGGGTCGTATCGAAGCTACCGATACAACGTTCTATTTCGGCTTCAAGGATGACGTGGTGATCCGCCTGCGTCGCGAGGGTGAACTGACCGTCGTCGACGTGCGTTCCAAGTCGCGGGTCGGCGGATCGGACGTGGGCACCAATGCCGCACGCATCCGCGACTTTCGTGAAGCACTGCTACGGCAGCTGGACGTCGACCCGGTGGACCCTCCGCCGGTGGCGTGACGCCGCGCGGGGAAACGACCGCGGCTCGAGCGGTGCCGCCCCGCAACGCTCAGAACTTCAGCCGGCCGGTAAGCAGCTCCCAGAACATGCGGAAGTCGCCGAGCAGACTGTAGAGGGGATGGGTGAAAGTGGCCGGTCGGTTGCGCTCGAAGAAGAAGTGGCCGGCCCAAGCGAAGCCGTACCCGGCGACCGGCATGACGAGCAGCCACCACGGGTTCCATGTGACGACGGCAGCGACCGCGATCAGGATCACCAGTGCCGTGCCCGCGAAGTGCAGGCGCCGGGACGTGCTGTGCCGGTGTTCCGACAGGTAGTACGGATAGAACTCGGTAAAGCTCGAAAACCGCTGACCCGGCTGCTGATGGGCATCCATAACGCCATTCTCCGACGGGGCGCCGCGGCGCGCAACGGGGTCGCAGATACGCCTAAAGGGCGCGTTCGAGCCGATTCAGCCATTCACGGGGATGAGGTGCGGCCGGATCCCGCGCGCGCTCGGCAAGCGCCCATGACCAGGACAGCAGCCGGACCAGCCGCTCGACGTCAGCGAGTTCACGCCGCGCTGCCGGCAACAGCCCGTTCGCGGCCAGCAGCCGATCCCGCTCCCGGCCGGCGAGCGGCGTGAGCGCGGTGATGCACGCGAGGTCGAAACGCCTGTCGAACGGCGCCGCGTACTCCCAGTCGACCAGCATCGGCTCGGGCCAGCCGACGACGTTCGCCGGCACGAGGTCATTGTGCGCGAGGCGGCTGCAGTCCGCGTCGCTGACGAAGTCTTCCAGCTCGCGCGCGAGTGCCGCCAGCCGCACCGCGATTGCGGGGGTGTCGCGCACTGCTGCCGGCAGCGCTTCGCTGTAGGCCCGCGCGGCGCGCACAGGATCGAACACCGGCATATCGAGTTCGACCGAGTGGAGCATCTCGAGCTTTCGCGCCAGTGCTTCCGCGCCGGCGGCACAGCCGAGTTCGGCGGGCGACCATGCAGGGTCATCGATCCAGCGCGTGACCAGTCCGCCGTCCTCGCCGAAGTACAGGAGCTCCGGCGCAATGCCAACGGCCGCCACCCGCGCGAGCACACGGCCCTCGTCGGCGATCGACGTTGCGAACCTTGGTGCCAGTGGCGCAAGCCGCGCGAGCAGCGCCCCTTCGCGGCTTTGTACCCGGTAAACGCGGTGTCGGGCAGAGGCGACACGCTCGGCGCCCCACCAGCCCTGCACGTTCGCGCGTGCGAGCAATGTCCCCAGCGCGGGATCCGGAACAGGCGTACCGGAGCCGTTCACGCCGTCGCCTGCGCGAACTCACGCCGGACGAGATCACGTCGCCACGCGATGTAGCCGAACACGATGATCACGAGGTAGGCGCCGAACAGCAGTGCCGTCAGGTACAGCTCGCGGCTGAGATAGAGATAGATGTTGAGCGCGTCGATCACGAACCAGTACAGCCAGTTCTCGAGCACCTTGCGGGCGATCATGAAGGTTGCGACCAGACTCGCCCAGGTCGTGAACGAGTCGAGGTACGGCAGTTCCGCATCGGTCCAGCCGCTCAACCACCAGCCGCTTGCCAGGCTCGCGGTGATGACGCAGACGAGCACGTACAGGTGCCGACGCACCGGCCAGACCGAGACCCGCACCCCGGCGCCTCCCGCACCCCCGCGCGTCCACTGGTGCCAACCGTAAATGGCCATCACCATGTAGAACAGCTGCAGCCCGGACTCCATGTACAGCCGCGCCGACGCGAACACGAACAGGAAAATCGTCGTGCTGACCAGCGCCGCCGGCCAGCAGAGGATGTTCTGGCGCACCGCCAGCAGCAGGTAGGCCACCGCCAGCACCACCGCCGTGGCCTCCCACAGGTTCACCGCCTGCGCCGCAGCGAGCAGCGGGTCGATCACGCGTCGGCGCTCCCCGGCGCAAGATCACCGGCGAGAAACTTGGTGACGAATACGGTCTGGCCGGTGTCGGCGTGCACCCGCGCCATCTCGGCGCACAGCGCCGAGAACACCGCATCGTACTCGCCCGACAATTGGGTGCTGAGCGGGTTGGTCGCGACGCGCAGGTCGGGATAGGCGTTGAGCCGCTCGATGAACGCCGCGATCGCGGGCCGGAAGTCCTCGGCAAGCGGGTACATGCTGATTTCGACGGTAAGCTTCATTTGGCGCTCCGTGGTCAGAAGCCGTAACTGACGGTCACCCCGACCTGGCGCGGATCACCCCGGCGCACGTAGAGGCGGTCGGCGAAATCCGGCGGCTCCAGCCCGAAGAAGAACCCGCGTACCGCGTAAGTCTGCTGCAGCAGGTTGCGACCCCACGCCGAGACGCTCCAGCGCTCGCCTTCCCAGCCGACCCGGGCATTGACGAGGTTGTAGCTGCTCGAACGCTGGTCATGACTGTTGGAGAAATAGAACGCGTCGCGTCCGTTGACCTCGACGCGTCCGAACCAGCCACCGGCGTCACGATACTCGAGTCCCAGCGAGTACTGGTAGTTCGGCGCGTGGGCCTGGTCACGACCTACCGGGCCGCCCGGAAACTCACGGAACTCGGTCTCCAGGAGGCCGACCGATGCCAGCAGCCGCCAGTGCGGCATGAACTGCCACGCGACGTCGGCCTCGACCCCGTAGTTGAACCCGCGCGCGGCGTTGTCGGTGAAGAACACGAACGACAGCGGGTCGGCCGGATCGACCTGCAGTGAAGTATCGACCTGCTGGTCTCGGCGCAGCATGTAGAACGCCGCGGCATTTGCCTGCAGACGCCCGTCCAGCCAGCGACCGCGGATGCCGGTTTCGAAGTTCCACAGGTACTCGGTGTCGAACTCGCGCCGGCCCGCGGGAATGGAGAGGCCGAGGTTGAAACCGCCGGCCTTGTAGCCTCTCGACGCCGACGCGTACGCGGTGAGCGCATCGGTTGCGAACCAGCTCAGCTCCACGGCACCGCCGAGCATGCTCTCACGCGGGTCGAAATCCAGCCCCTGCGTGTCGCGGTACTGCGCCCGCCGCTGTTCGAGTCGCAGGCCGGTGGTCAGCTGCCAGCGCTCGGCGAGCGAAAAGTCCAGTTCACCGAAGATGGCGAGATTGTCCGCGCGGTAGCGGCTGTCGAGCTCGCGGAACACCGCCTCGTTGAACAGGTCGAGGAAGACGTTGTCCTCGCGAAGGCGCATCGCGTAGGCGCCGACGATCCAGTCGACGCGCCCGTCGGCGAACCCGGTGCCGGGCTCCGACATCAACCGCAGTTCCTGGTTCCAGGTGCGCCGCCGACGGTCCGTGCTCGAGAAGAAATCGTACGGCGCGAAGTCTCCCCAGAACGCGTCGTTGCCCCAGTCACCGTCGAAACTCACGAGAATGTCGGAGTCGGCCCAGCTCGAGATGCTGACGACGCGCACGTCACCGGGCACCCAGTTCACGCGCAGCGAGGACGCGCGCGATTCCTGCACATCGCGTCCGGGGCGGTCGGACTGCGTCGTGAAGCTGTTATCGACCGCGAAGGCGTCGTAGCCGTTGTCCAGATCCACCCACATCAGCGTCAGGTCGACCTGCAGCGTATCGTCAGGTTCGAAGCGCAGGCGGCCGCGTGTCGTCAGTTCGTCCCGGTTGTTCGTATCGCTGCGATCGAGGAACGCGTTGTACCGGAAACCGTCACTTTTCCAGCGGTGCGCCGCGATGCGATAGCTGAACCGGTCGTCGATCGGGCCGCCGAAGGCCACCCCCGCGGCGCGGACGTTGTCACCGCCTACGGTGAGTTCGCTGTCGAACTCGAACTCATCACCCGGCGCACGGGAACGCATGTAGACGAGCCCGGCCAGCGCATTTGCGCCGTATCGCGTGCCCTGCGGCCCCCGCAGCACCTCGACCTGTTCCATGTCGAACAGCGTCGCCACGGTACCGATGCCACTGAAGTCGACATCGTCGATGATGAAACCCACCGACGGGTTCGGCGCGCCCTCGTACTGGCTGCGCTCGCCGATGCCGCGAAGCTGCAGGAAGCGCGGCCGCGACGATTCTCCGGACCAGTTCAGGTTCGGCACCAGCATCAGCAGGTCCTCGAAATGCTGCACGCCGGCATCGGCGAGCAGACGCTCATCGAGCACGGTGATGCTGCCGGCGATACGGTCGAGGGTGTCGCTGCGGAAATCGGCGGTGACGACGATCTCCTCGAGCGGCGGGCGGTCGGCGGCGAGCGCCGGCGCGCTCGCGAGCGCGGCCGCGACGCCGAGCGTGGCGGGCTTGATGAATGCACGGGACATGGATCTCTCCTGCTGGCAAAAGAGATCCGGTTACAACTGCGCGGGAGGTGCTGGGTAAGGCGGCCTCGTCCCTACGCCGGTACTAACCGGATCAGGTTCAACGGGTTGGCTGCTGTGCCGACGGGCCGGCAGCCTCTCAGGTCCGTTCAGACCACCCCGGAGGAAGAGTGAACTCTAAAGCACGTGAAGCGCCCGCTCAAGCGGCGCCGGGCAGCGCAGCGAGCTATTCGCCCATGCGCGGCAGCAGCTCGGCGAGGTTGCACGGCCGCGTACGGTTGTCGAGCTGGTGTGACAGCAGGCGGTCCCACGCGGTCGCGCAGGCGTTCGCCGAGCCGGGCAGGCAGAACACGCAGGTGCTGTTGGCAACCCCCGCGACGGCGCGCGACTGGATCGTCGAGGTGCCGATCTCGTCGAACGACACCCAGCGGAAGACCTCGCCGAATCCCTCGATGTGCTTGTCGAGCAGCGGCACGATCGCCTCGGGCGTGCCATCGCGCCCGGTGACGCCGGTGCCGCCGGTGGTGATGATGACCTCGACGTCGGGGTCGGCGATCCATGCCGAGACGACCGCCCGAATCTTGTAGATGTCGTCGGGGACGATCTGGCGATCGGCCTGCGAGTGTCCGGCCCGCAGCAGGCGGTCGAGCAGCAGCGCGCCGGACTTGTCGGAGGCCTCGGTGCGCGTGTCGGAGATCGTCAGCACGGCGATCTTCAACGGCCGCATTCCGTCGGCGCTGGCCTTCTTCTTCGTCACGACGAACTCCTGTAGACGGGGTGGGTGTCGGGCGGACTCGGCCCGTCCTGACGGACGGGCCGGCCACATCCCGGGTCACGCTGGTCTTCGACCGCCAGTGCCGCCGACACCGTGCGCGTGACGCCGCGCCTCTCCCCAGAGAAATCGATCAGCGTGCCTCCTGGCGCAAATGATCGCCCAGCAGCGCATTAAACCGCGATGCCGCGATGCGTCCGAGGCGCTCCGCGACGCCGCCGACGCGCTTGTAGCGCAGAATATCGTTGATCATGTCGCGCGAAACAAGCTTCGGGTCGGCAAACAGCTCGGTAAGCACCGGCTTGAGCTCACGCCGGTCGCGATCGCCTCCTGGCCCGCATAGAGGTGCAGGAAGCCGGGAATGTCGCCGGTGGTGTTCTCGGTGTGGATACGATCCTCGAAGTCGCGGATGGTACGCATCGCCGGTAGGCGTCGAGGAGCTGGTCTGGCGAGAGCTGCATGCTTCCCCCTGCAGGATCGTTCCGCCATTCTAGCCTGCACCGGTCACAACGTGAGGTTGTGGGGCGAGCCATGCGTCATGGCCGCCTTAAGGCGGCCATGACGCATCAGCCACGACGCGTGGCGCGCGGCCAGCGGATACAATGCCAGGCGCCGCCCCCCAACCGGAACCGACTGGAGAGCCCTTGGCCGCCGCAGAACCGATCCAGGCCGGCGCGCTCGCGCCACTCAGGAGGCCGGTGTTCCGGGCGCTGTGGATCGCCATCTTCATCTCGTCGCTCGGCACCTGGATGCACGAGGTAGGCGCCGGCTGGCTGATGAGCTCGCTTGCCCCCGACCCGTTCATGGTTGCGCTGGTCCAGTCCGCGGTCGTGCTGCCGGGCTTCTTCCTTGCGCTGCCCGCCGGCGCGCTCGCCGACATGGTCGATCGCAGGATCTACCTGATCGTCGTGATGTGCTGGCAGATCACCGTCGCGGGGACGCTGGCGGTGATGACGGCTCTCGGGCTCGTCGACAGCCGCACGCTGCTGGCGCTGACCTTTGCGATGGGCATGGGCACCGCGATGATGATGCCTGCGTTCAGCGCGGTCATCCCCGACCTCGTGCCACGCCGCGAGCTGACCGCCGCACTGACACTCAACAGCATCGCGATGAACACCACGCGCGCGCTCGGACCGGCGCTGGCCGGTGTGCTGATCGCGATCGCCGGTCCGGCGGTGGTGTTCGCGTTCAACTCGGTCAGTTTTCTCGCGCTGCTCGCGGTGCTGATCCCGTGGCGCAACACCCAGCCGCGCAGCACGCTGCCCGGGGAACGATTCTTCGGCGCCATCCGCACCGGTCTGCGTTTCGCCGCGCAATCGCCGGCGCTCAAGGTCGTGCTGGTACGCACGCTGGCGTTCTTCGGCATGGGCAGCGTGCTGTGGGCGTTCCTGCCACTGATCGTGCGGGAACAGCTCGGCGGCGGTCCCCAGGCCTATGGCCTCGTGCTCGGCTCGGCCGGTGCCGGTGCGGTGATCGGCGGACTCAACCTGCCCCGGCTGCGCAATCGGTTCAGCGGCGACCAGATCATGACATATGCGACCTTCACGCTCGTCACGGGGCTGATCGGTCTTGCATTCCTGCCGACCATCCCGCTGGTCGCGCTCGCGATGGTGCTCGCCGGCAGCGCATGGATCGCCGCAGTCTCCACGCTGCAGGTCGCCGCCCAGCTCGCTTTGCCCGCGTGGGTGCGCGCGCGCGGCCTCGCAATATTCCTGACGTGCTTCATGGGTGCGATGGCACTGGGCGCGGCGCTCTGGGGCCGCGTCGCATCGCTGACCGACATCCCGACGGCGATCGTCGGTGCGTGCGTGTTCGGCATTCTCGCGTGGCTTGCGACCGCGCGGCTGCGAATCGAGCGGCATGACGAGCACGACCGCTCGCTCGCGGTCCCGGTGCCGGTACCCGAACTCGAGGTACCCGTCGCCCACGAACGCGGCCCGGTCATGGTCGAGGTCACCTACACGATTCCACCTGGCAGTGTCGCCGCTTTCCAGCGCGCGATGCGCGACGTCCGCCGCATGCGCCTGCGCAATGGCGCGGTGAACTGGAACCTCTTCCAGGACACCGCCGACAGCAGGCGCTGGACCGAGGTCTTCATCGACGACACGTGGCTGTCACACCTGCGCCAGCACCATCGCCTGACGGTCGAGGACCGCGCGATCAAGGCGCACGCCGACACCTTTCACGTCGGCGACGGCCCGCCGCACGTGCGGCACATGATCGCGCGCAACCCGCGCAAGCGCCGACGGCGCTGGCAGTGGCTGTGAACGGCAATCACGGATACGGACGCCTGCCGTGAGCCTTGACAGGCGCGCCATCGCACGTCGCCGGTCACCGCCGGGCCGCGCGCGCCACGAACCGGTCGCCGTGCTGCTCGCCGCCGGTGCCTCGCGGCGACTGGGATTCAACAAGGCGCTGCTGTCGGACCGCGGTGCCCCGCTGGTCGTCGGGCGCATCCGGGCACTCAAGGCCGCGGGCCTGCGCGACATCAGGGTCGTCGTCGGTCGTGACTGGCTGCGCGTGGCCCGCACCGTGCGCCGCGCCGGCGCCCGCCCGGTACGCAACCCCGACTGGCGCGCGGGCATGGCAGGGAGTCTTGCCAAGGGCCTGGGCGACACCCCGCCGGGCACGCGGTGCCTGATCGCTGCGGTAGACCAGTACCGGCTGCGCGCCGAAGACTATCGCCGTATCGTTGCGCGTACCGACGCTGCCGGGCTGCGCGCAAGTGCCGCGGCATCTCCCGGCGGAGCAGGCGTGCCTGTGATGCTGCCGGCCCGATGGCGTGCACCGCTGCTTCGCGCGCGCCCTGATCCCGACCACGGCGCACGCCGGTTGCTGCGCGCGCGGGCGCGCGCCGTCAACGTGAGTGCGCTACCCCGCGCACGCGACGATCTTGACCGGCCGACAGACCTGCGACCCGGGCGTCACCGGGTGCCCCGGGATGCGCATGACCCGCACAACCGGCACAGTTGACCCAGCCTGAATCGCCGTCGACGTAGAACTCTTTCTTCCAGATCGGCAGGCGGTGCTTGACCTCATCGATGATGTAGCGACATGCGGCGAACGCCGCATCGCGGTGCCGGGCAGTGACGCCGACCCAAACCGCGACTTCGCCGAGTTCGAGATCGCCGGTGCGGTGACTGCAGCGCGCATCGAGGATATCGAAACGCGCCAGCGCCTCGGCGATAATGCGATCGCCTTCGCTGATGCAGATCGGCGCATGTACCTCGTAATGCAGCGCGCACACCTCGCGGCCCTCGTTGCGGTCGCGCACCCGCCCCTCGAACGACGCATAGCCGCCCGCGCGCGCGTCGTCGAGCGCCGCCTGCAGCGTCGCGATATCGAGTGCCGAAGCGGTCACCGACATGCGTGCGGTCTGCTCCAAACTCAACCTCCTGCCACCGGTGGAAAAAACAGCACGCGGTCACCCTCGGCGAGCGGTGAATGCCAATCGGATAACGTATCGTTCACCGCCACCTTGCAGCGTTCCGCGTGCTCTGCGAATCCATGACGTGCGGCGAGCTCCTGATAAAGCGCTGCCGGCGTCTCGGCAGCGGTCTCGACCGTCTCCCGGTCGGTGCCGGCCTGCTCGCGGAACACCGCGAAGTACTCGGCGGTCACGGCTTTAACCGCGGCGCTCATGCAGGGCCACCCCCCGTGTGCCACGACGCGGTGCCGTGACCGGCTTCGTCATCGTCCCGGGTATGGTCGAAGTCGCGGCGCCCCCCCTGCTTGGCGAGCAGCTCGGTGCGTTCGATGACGATCTCGTGCGACAGCGCCTTGCACATGTCATAGACCGTCAGCGCGGCGACGCTGGCCCCGGTCAGCGCCTCCATCTCGACGCCGGTGCGATGCGTGACGGCGACTTCGCAGGTGATTTCCAGGTGGCGGTCCCCGGACCAGTCGATGTGCACGTCAACGCGCTCGAGCGGCAGTGGATGGCAGAACGGCACGAGCTCGTGCGTACGCTTCGCGGCCATCACGCCCGCGACGATCGCGGTGTGGACGATCGGCCCCTTCGGACCCGACAGCGACTGCGCCCGGAGCGTTTGCGCCACGTCCGCCGGAAACGCGACCAGCGCCCGTGCCCGCGCTGACCGCCGTGTGGCGCGCTTGCCGCCGACGTCGACCATGGTCGGACGGTCGGCCGCATCCACGTGCGAGAGCGTCGTGCGGTGTTCGTTCATCCGTACATCCGAAGCGTTTCAAAGCCCGAGCATGCCGCATCGCGGCCGCCGGGGGAACACCCGTCACGGGACCCCGCCGGGCTCGTGTAGACTGCGAGCCCGCACGTTGGGCAAGCCGACCACGGAGGCCTGAGATGGACCTGCGATTCAGCGACGATGACCGCGCGTTCAGGGAGGAAGTACGCACCTTTCTCGCGGAGAAATACCCGGCCGACATCCGTGAACGCACGCAGCGCGGCCTGCGCCTGGGCCGCGACGACCATATGCGCTGGCAGCAGACGCTCTACGAACAGGGGTGGGCCGCACCGAACTGGCCGGTCGAGCACGGCGGTACCGGCTGGAGTGCGACCCGGCGCTACATTTTCGACTCCGAGCTTGCCCTGGCGAACACGCCGCAGATCATGCCGTTCGGACTGTCGATGGTCGGCCCGGTCATCTACACCTACGGCACCGAGGCGCAGAAGGCGCGCTTCCTGCCCGACATCCTCGCGAGCCGCGTCTGGTGGTGCCAGGGGTACTCGGAACCGGGCGCGGGCTCCGATCTCGCATCGCTGAAGACCCGTGCCGACCGCGACGGCGACGAGTATGTGATCAACGGCACCAAGACGTGGACCACCCTCGGCCAGCACGCCGACTGGATATTCCTCCTCGCGCGCACTTCCCAGGACGTCGCCCGCAAGCAGGAGGGCATCAGCTTCCTGCTCGCCGACATGCGCACACCGGGCATCAGCGTGCGGCCGATCATCACCGTCGACGGCGAGCACGAGGTCAACGAGGTGCACTTCGAGAACGTGCGCATTCCGGTCGACAACCTCGTCGGCGACGAGGGCCACGGCTGGACCTACGGCAAGGTTCTGCTGCAGCATGAACGTACCGGCATCGCCGCGGTCGCCCGCTCCAAGTATCGGCTCTCGCGCCTGCGCGCACTCGCAGGCTCGATCCCGGCGGGCGATGGCACCCTGCTCGACGACCCGCAGTTCCGCCGACGTCTCGCACGCGTCGAGATCGAACTGACCGCTCTCGAGTACACCGAGCTTCGCACGCTCGCGGCGGTGGCCACCGGTGGCGCACCCGGGCCCGAATCGTCGCTGCTTAAAATTCGTGGCACCGAGGTGCAGCAACAGCTGGACCTGCTCTACGTCGAAGCCGCCGGCTACCGCGCGCTGCCATTCGTACCCGGGCAGTTCCGCGATCCCGACATCGCCGACGACGAGCGCATCGGCGGACCGTGGGCGGCGGACACCGCGCCGCGCTATTTCAACGGCCGCAAGGTGACGATCTACGGCGGCACCAACGAGATTCAGAAAAACATCATCGCGAAGGCGGTGCTCGGCCTCTGAGCCGCAGCTGCGCCACGCCACGACCAGGAAGCGAAGGCCATGGATTTCGATCTCAGCGACGAGCAGGCCCTGCTCAAGGACAGCCTCGAACGCTTCGTTCGCAACGACTACGACTTCGACTCGCGGCGCCGCAACCTTGCAAGCGAGCGGGGGTTCAGCAGCACACACTGGCAACTTTTCGGCGAACTCGGCTGGACCGCGATGCCGTTCCCGGAGGTCGACGGCGGCCTCGACGGCGGCGCCATCGAGCTGATGCTGATCATGGAGCAGTTCGGCCGCGGTCTCGTCATCGAGCCGTACCTGCCGACCATCGTGCTCGCTGGCGGCGCGTTGCGACGCGCCGGCTCCGAAGCGCAGAAGTCGCGCTGGCTCGCACCGCTGGTGGCGGCCGAGCAGACTGCCGCGCTCGCGTTCGCCGAACCCGGCGGACGGTTCGACCCATGGCACGTGACCACGCGCGCCGAGCGCGACGGCGAAGGCTGGCGCCTGCACGGCGAGAAGATCGCGGTACTCAATGCGCGCGACGCGGGCCTGGTCGTCGTGCCCGCACGCACGGCGGGCGCAACTGGCGATCGCGACGGCATCGGCCTGTTCGTCGTCACGGCCGGCACGAAAGGTATGCGCGTCACCGCCTACCCCACCGTGGACGGGCTGCAGGCGGCCGATCTCGCGCTGGACGGCGTACGCGTCGACGGTGAGGCCCTGCTGGGCACACCCGACGGTGGCGGATCCGTGCTCGCGGAGGTGTACGACGAGGCCCTGCTCGCCGTATCGGCCGAGGCCGTCGGCGTGATGTCGGTATTGCTCGAGAAAACGATCGACTACACGCGCAACCGCCGCCAGTTCGGTGTACCCATCGGCACCTTCCAGGCGCTGCAGCACCGCATGGTCGAGATGTTCATGTGCGTCGAGCAGAGCCGTTCGCTGCTGTACATGGCGGCGATGAAGCTCGCGGCCGGGCACGACGATGCATCGCGCGCGCTCGCCGCGCTCAAGTACCAAGTCGGCACTTCAGGCCGGCTCATCGGCGAGGAAGCCGTGCAGCTGCACGGCGGCATGGGTGTCACCGACGAACTCGACGTCGCCCACTACTTCAAGCGCGTCACGACGCTGGACCTGCTGTTCGGCAACGCGGACCATCACCTGACACGCTACACCGGCTGACCCGCCACAGGGGCTGTATGCCCGGTCGTTCAGCCGAGTTCGGCCGCCTCGATCTTCGCCCACGAATCGCGAAGCGTGACCGTGCGGTTGAACACCGCGCGTCCATCTGCGCCGTTTTCGCGCTCCCGGGTGAAGTAGCCGACGCGCTCGAACTGCATCCCTTCGCCGGGCTGAAAATCTAGCACCGCCGGCTCCGCGCGCGCCTCGGCGATCACCTGCAGCGAATCCGGATTGAGGTCTTCCAGCCACGCGTCGCCGCCCACCGGCGATGCGGTCCTGAGCAGGCGGTCGTAGAGACGCAGCTCCACCGGTATCGCGCTCGGCGCATGCACCCAGTGGATCGTACCCTTGACCTTGCGATCGCTGCCGCTGCCACCGCTGCGGGTGTCGGGGTCGTAGCTGCAGCGCAGTTCGACGACGACGCCGTCGGCGTCGTGGACGACCTCGTCGCAGCGGATGATGTAGGCACCCCTGAGGCGCACTTCGCCGCCAGGCTTGAGGCGATGAAACTTGCGGGGCGGATCCTCCATGAAGTCGTCGGCGTCGATCCACAGTTCCCGCCCGAAACGCACCTCGCGGCTGCCCTGTTCAGGATCGCCGGGATGGTTGGGCAGGGATACGAATTCCTCGGTACCGGCGTCGTAGTTGGTGAGCACCACACGCAGGGGACGTACGACGACGAGGCGTCTGTGTGCGACGGCGTTGAGACTGTCGCGCACCGCGTGCTCGAGCACGCCCATCTCGATGGTGTTCTCTTTCTTGGTGATCCCGACGCGACGCGCGAACTCGCGAATCGCCACCGGCGGATACCCGCGGCGCCGCATGCCCGCGATCGTCGGCATGCGCGGGTCGTCCCAGCCGTCGACGATGCCGCGATTCACGAGTTCGGCAAGTCGGCGCTTGCTGGTGACCGTGTAGGCGAGATTGAGCCGTGAAAACTCGATCTGTCGCGGGCGGTGCGGCAGGTCCAGGCTGTCGAGGAACCATTCGTACAGCGGCCGATGGTCCTCGAACTCGAGCGTGCACAGCGAATGGGTGATGCCCTCGAAGGCATCCGACAGCGTATGCGCAAAGTCGTACATCGGGTAGATGCACCAGCGCTCGCCAGTGCGGTGATGCGCGGCATGGCGGATACGGTAGAGCGTCGGGTCACGCAGGTTGATGTTCGGCGCCGCCATGTCGATGCGGGCGCGCAGCACGCATTCCCCCTCGGCGAACTCGCCACTGAGCATGCGCTCGAACAGGTCGAGGTTCTCGTCCACGCTCCTGTCTCGCCAGGGGCTGTTGCGGCCCGGCTCGGTCAGAGTGCCGCGGTACTCGCGGATCTGCTCGGCCGGCAGGTGATCGACGTAGGCGAGGCCGCCGCGAATCAGCGCCACGGCCTGCTCGTAGAGTCGGTCGAAGTAGTCCGAGGCGTGGGTCAGCCGGTCACCCCATTCGAATCCCAGCCACTCGACGTCCTCGCAGATCGACGCGGTATAGCGTTCGTCCTCGCGCACCGGATTGGTGTCGTCGAAACGCAGGAAGCAGCGCCCGTCGTACTCGGCGGCGACGCCGAAGTTCAGGCAGATGCTCTTCGCATGACCGATATGCAGGTAACCATTGGGCTCGGGCGGAAAACGCGTGACGATCTCGCGATGTCGACCGGCCGCGAGGTCGTCACGGACGGTCTGGCGGATGAAATCGAGCGGAGTATCGGGCGCTTCGGTGGCCATACGGTTCCAGTGACAGGTGCAAGCGGGGATTGAAGGCCCGAGCCTTCGGGCCCGGGCGGCGCGTGGTCGGCATTGTACCGCCTGGCCGCGTCGGCGCTCAGCCGCGCGCGGTGACGGCCTCGATCAGCGTCGGTTCGCCGGCGGACAGCGCTCGCGCCAGCGCCGCGTGAAAACCGTCGGCGTCGTCGGCACGCACGGCTGCGACGCCGTGGCCCCGCGCGAGCTGCACCCAGTCCAGTGCCGGGCGCGAGAGGTCGAACAGCGCTCGCCCGCACGGATACCCGCCACCGCCGAGCGCATCCAGTTCCATGTCGAGGATCGCATAGCGGCGGTTGGAGACAATCACGACGACGACCGGCAGGCGCTCGCGCGCCAACGTCCACAGCGCCTGCAGCGTGTACATCGCGCCGCCATCGCCGTGCACGCAAAGCACCGGTCGGTCCGGGCCCGCGAGCTGCGCACCCACCGCCAGCGGCAGGCCCTGGCCGATGGACCCTCCGGTCAGCGCCAGCCAGTCATGCGGCGGCGCACCGGCAGTCGCCTTGTACAGCGCGGCACCGGCGGTCGTAGCCTCGTCGACGACGATCGCCTCGGGCGGCAACAGGTGCGCGACCGAGGCTGCGACCGCATCCGCGGTAAGTGCGCCTGACGGCGCCGGCGGGCGCAGTGCGGATGCGGTTCCGGTCGGTTCACGCGCGCAGCCGAGCGCATCGACAAGCGCCTCGAGCGTCTGGTGTGCCGCAGCGTCGCGGCCGCCGAGGTCGATGCGTGACGCGTCGGCCGGCGCCATGCGCCCGGGCTGCCCGGGATACGCGAACAGCGACGCCGGGTCCGCAGCCCCCAGCAGGAGCAGGTGCCGGGTGCCGTCGAGCTGGGCCCGCGCGGCATCGACCCGGTAGGCGAGCCGCCGCGGCATCACGACGCCGGCGCCGCGTCTCAGGCGCGGCGGAAAGGTTTCCAGCAGCAGTCGGCAACCGGTGGTCGCGGCCACCCGCCCCGCCATGGTCAGCGAGGCCTCGTCGAGTGCGGGACCACCGAGCAGCAGCGCGGTGTGCTCTCCGCCACCACGAAGGGCGGTGACGGCCGCGTGCAGTGCGTCCGCGTCAACCGGCACTCGCGGCCGGGACGGCGGCGCGTGGCGCACCGGTTCGGCATCCCCCCACGCATGATCGGCCGGGACGCGCAGCGTGGCCACGCCGCCGTTGGCGTCGCGCGCCCGCGCCAGCGCCAGCGCCCCGGCCCGTGGCAGTCCGGCCGCGTCCGGCGACGCGCCGACCCAGTCGCTCATCGGCCGGGCGAGCGCCTCGATATCGGCTGTCAGCGGTGCATTCAGCCCGACATGCGCGGTCGCATGATCACCGACGATATTCAGCAGCGGCGTCGCTGCGCGCCGCGCGTTGTGCAGGTTGGCCAGCCCGTTCGCAAGCCCCGGGCCGAGGTGCAGCAGGGTCGCGGCAGGGCGGCGCTGCATGCGCGCGTAACCGTCGGCGGCCCCGGTGACGACGCCCTCGAACAGACCAAGCACCGGGCGCACCTGCGGCACCGAGTCGAGCGCCGCGACCAGGTGCATTTCCGACGTCCCGGGGTTTGCGAACAGCGTGTCGATGCCGGCATCGGCGAGCGTCGCCAGCAGGGCGCGTGCGGCATTCATGCCCGCCGGGTTCGCGCAGTCTCCACCGTGTCGCCGGCGAGCCGGTCGCGCCAGGCCCCGCGCGCGGCACGATACTCGGCATCGAGCGTGGCGACGACGTCGCCGGCCGGCGTGACGTCGCGTATGGCACCGAGTCCCTGGCCCGCACCCCAGATATCGCGCCACGCCTTGCTGTCCTTGAGCGCGCTCCCAGCGTCGGCGAAATTCATCGCGCTCTTGTCGGCGCCGGGCAGCCGGTCGGGGTCCAGGCCCGCGGCGCGGATGCTCGGTGCCAGGTAGTTGCCCGGAACACCGGTGAACGTCGAGGTGTAGACGATGTCCTCGGCGGCGCCCTCAACGAGCATGCGCTTGTAGGTGTCAGGTGCATTGGCTTCGGCTGTCGCGATGAAGCGGGTGCCCACGTAGGCGAGGTCGGCCCCCATCACCTCGGCGGCAAGCACCGCCTCACCATGTGCGATCGCCCCCGCGAGCAGCAGCAGGCCGTCAAACTCGGCGCGCACCTCCTGGAGCAGCGCGAAGGGGCTCAGCATGCCCGCATGGCCGCCGGCGCCCGCACACACGAGGATGAGCCCGTCTACGCCCGCTGCAATAGCCTTGCGCGCATGGCGCAGCGTCGTGACGTCATGCAGCACCAGTCCGCCGTATCCGTGCACGGCGTCGACGACGACTGACGGCTCACGCAGGCTGGTGATCACGACGGGGACGCGATGGCGCACGCAGGCTTCGAGGTCATGCTCGAGCCGGTCGTTGGTGTGGTGGACGATCAGGTTGACCGCGTACGGCGCGATGGGCTCGTCCGGGCGCGCCGCGCGGGCCTCAGCCAGTGCCGTATCGATACGGGTCAGCCATTCGTCGAGCGCTTCGGCCGGACGCGCGTTGAGCGACGGGAAGGCGCCGACAATGCCCGCCGTGCATTGCGCGATCACGAGTTCCGGCGTCGAGACGATGAACATCGGCGCGCCTACCACCGGCAGGCGCAGCGAGGACTTGAGTTCCTGGATCGTCGGCATGGGTCTCCCTTCCTCCGGAGCGGCTTCGTGGCGCAGCGCCGAAACCCTATCACGGGCACCGACCGTCGCAGCGCCCCGTCGCGAGGGCCGGACGACGTCGGTACCCACAGAGACCATGAATGTTGCGAATCAACAACATCAGACGATGCTGCATTGCCAGATACGGGGCGTCCCGGATCGACCTTGTTGGAAATTTCCCAGCTTGCAATTGACGGCACCCGCGTCGCGTGATTGTATACAAAAGCGTTTTAGGGAGGGATGCCGCGGTCGTGCCGGGCCAGGAGGGCTCGCGGGCGGCGTGCACTGATGCCATCAAGCCGTGAGGATCGAACCGTGAACGAGTACGTCTACACCCGTCGTCCGTTGCGCGCCGCCGTCAGGCGCGCGTTGTTCATTTCCGGCGTGGGCGCCTGCCTGGCAGCGCCGACCTACGCACAGGCCCCCGCGCAGCAGCCGGAGACGCGCGCCGTCGACGAGATCGTCGTCACCGCCCGCCAGCGCGCAGAGCTGCTGCAGGACGTGCCCGCGTCGGTGACGGCGTTCACCGCGGCCGACATCGCCGACGCCGGCATCGACCGTGCCGAAGACTTCATCGGGCTGACCCCTGGCGTGTCGATGATCAACAGTACCGAGGCCGGTGATCTGCAGGTCAACATCCGCGGCATCAACACCTCGCGCGATGCCGAGACCAACTTCGCTTTCATCGTCGACGGCGTACTGCTGACGAACCCGAACGCCTTCAACCAGGAATTCGCGCATATCGAGCAGATCGAGATCGTGAAGGGCCCGCAGGGCGCGCAGTACGGGCGCAACGCGTCGGCCGGCGCGATCATCGTCACCACACGCGAACCCGGCCCGGAACTCGAGGGCCGCGTGCGGGCCGGTTACGGCAACAACAACGCGTTCACCGCCAATGCCGCGTTCTCCGGCCCACTGGTCGAGGACACGATGTACGGCGGGATCAACTTCGCCTATCGCGACAGCGACGGGCACTTCCGCAATGTGACCACCGGCAACAAGGACGTCGATGACTACAACGAGTGGTCCATCGACGGCCGCCTGATCATCGAACCCACTGATGCGCTGAAGCTCGACTTCAAGGCGCGCTACAGTGAAATCGACAGCGGCGCGATCGGTTTCAACGCGGCGTTTGCGATCCCCGGACTGGTCGAGGGCCTGGAAGGCGTGTTCGGCCGACCGGCCACCGAAGCTTTCATCGACGTGAACGAGCACCAGTTCGTCTACCAGAACAACGTCGTGCCACAGAACGAACAGGAAAACATCAACCTGTCGCTGAAGGCCGATTACGACCTCGGCTTCGCGATGCTCACCGGCATCGTCGCGTACAACGACCAGGAGCAGTTCTTCCTGACCGACGGCACGAGCGCGGCGTTCGGCATCTATTTCGCAGAGCCCACGTGCCTGGCCAGCCTCGAGCAGACGGCCGCGGAGTTCGAACAGCCGCCGCCGTTTTTCAACTTCGGCAGTCCGGATGCTCAGCTCCTGCCCGCGTACTCGAACACGACCTGCGACGGTTACCAGTACCAGGTCCGCAACCAGGAGGACCTGTCGCTGGACGTACGCCTGACCTCGATGGGTGACGGCCCGCTGCGCTGGATCGCCGGCGCGAACTTCGTCGACATCGACCGGACGGTGATCGTCTCGCAGGGTGCCGACCTCGACCAAGGCTTCCTGCTGCAGCCTTTCGTGCCGGCCGACGGCCCTAATCCCACCGACCTGCTCTACCACGACGAACTCGACAACAAGGTCTGGGCGGCATACGGCAGCATTGACTACGACCTGCGGGACGACCTGGAGCTGTCGCTCGCGCTGCGCTACGACCGCGAGCGTCGCAAGGTCAGCAACCGCGTGCCCACCGACGCGGTCGCCCCGTTCATCAATCCGCTTGGGATCGACAACCCGCCGATCAATCCGGCGCTGCTGTTCGCCGACAGCATCGAAGACCGCAGCCGCACCTTCAGCCAGTGGCAACCCAAGGTCAGCGTGAGCTGGTCGGCCACCGACGAGCTGAGCCTGTACGCGACCTACGGCGTCGGCTTCCGCAGCGGCGGCTTCAACTCGCAGGGCGTGGAGGCCACGATCGAGGTGTTCTACACCGACGCTTTCGGCGCCCAGCTGTTCAACGCCCGCGACGAGTTCGAAAAGGAAGTCTCCAAGTCTTTCGAGGTCGGCTTCAAGGCCGAACTGCTTGACCGGCAGCTGCGCATTAACGGCGCCGCTTACCGCACCAAGGTCGACGACATGCAGTTCTTCAACTTCTTCGCCGGCCCGTTCGGTCTGCTGCGCGTCGTGACCAACATCGACGAGGTCGAGATCGACGGCATAGAGCTGGACTTCCGCTACAACGTCAACGACTACTTCACGCTCTATGGTGGCGCCTCCTACCTGGACGGCGAGATCAAGCGCAACACCAACCGCCCGTTCACCGTCGGCAATGACGTCCCGATGGCGCCCAACTACACCTTCAACCTTGGCGGCCAATTCACTGTCCCTGTCACCCCCGACATGGACTTCGTCGCCCGTACCGACTGGATCGGCACCGGCAAGACCTGGTTCTCGGAGGTACAGAACAACACCGTACCGACGCTCTTCGGACTCGACGGCGACTTCTCCCGCACTCGGCGAGATGCGTTCGAGGTCGTCAACGCACGGTTCAGTCTGCAGTCCGAGAACTGGCGTGCAACGCTTTGGGCACGTAACCTGTTCGACAAGAAGTACCTGCAGGAAGTCATTCCGGCGCCGGAGTTCGGGGGCTCTTTCATCCATGACTCGCCACGCCGCAGTTACGGCATCGAACTGAGCTACATGTTCTGACCCTGCGGCGTGCCGCGCCGCGGTACTGCAGTGCTGCCCCTGGAGGCCCGGACGGTACGCCGTCCGGGCCTTTTTCATGGCCGACGTGTCACCGTACTGTCATCCGTGGTGTGCACAGTCCGCGGGCGTCGGAGGTCTTCGCCGTGGGGAGTCATCAGCGCTTGAAGCCAGCCCATACAGGTTTTAGGCACGTGTGGTATGCGACGGTGTACTCGCTGCGCGGGCTGCGCGCGGCGTGGACGTGGGAGTCGGCGTTCAGGCAGGAGTTCGCGCTTGCCGTGCTCGCGCTGCCACTCGGCTTCTGGCTGGGACAGACGCCGGCTGAACGCGCAGTGCTGGTCGGCTGCGTGCTACTCGTGCTCGTGGTTGAACTGCTGAACTCGGCGATCGAGGCAACCATCGACCGCATCGGGCACGACTACGATCCCGACGCCGGGCGCGCGAAGGATCTGGGTTCCGCGGCCGTGATGACCTCGCTGATGATCGCCGGACTGGTGTGGCTGATTGTGCTCTGGGACCGGCTGTTCGCTGTCGACGGCTGGTTCGCCTGACCCGTGTGCCCTCCGCCCCCGCGTGAGAAGTGCCCGAATCAGCCCGCAATCACTCCAATCGGCGGCATAAGCCAGAGCGCGGCACGCGCCAGCAGCCACCCGAGCACTGCGCCCGCGACTACGTCGCTCGGATAATGCAGTCCGAGGATCACCCGCGACAGCGCGACGAGCAGTGCGAACGGTACAAGCAGCGGCGCAAGCCACGGAAACCACGCCAGCGCCAGGGTCGTGAACAGCACCGCCTGCAGCGTGTGGCCGGACGGGAAGCTGTATCGGTCCAGCGGTGCGGTGGCACACATGACGCCGACGTGGGATACGAAGGGGCGCTCACGCACGAGCGTGCCTTTCAGCAGCTTGTAGATCCCCACGCCGACCAGTGCGGTAAGCCCCATCTGCAGTGCCGCGACCCGGCCATCGGCACCTTCAAGCAGGACGAGCGCCGCCATCAGACCGTACCAGAAAATGCCGTCGCCCAAGCGGCTGACGAGCGCGAACAGACGCTTGACCGACCGCTGTCGGGCGGCCCGGTTCAGGCACACGCAGACACCGCGCTCTGCGGCGTCGAGCCAGAGCATGCCGGGATGGGTGAAGGTGCGAAATCGCGTGTACACGCCGCGAAGTTTCTGCGCGCCGTGCGACCAATCCATGACGGTTGTCTGACAGTCACGTGACAGCCCACCAGCCTCGTCATCGATTCGTCATCGCCCCGCAAGACTCCGGTAACGCGCCCGGACGACCATCAGCGCATGAAAATCGCGCTGTGTACCGATGCCTGGACTCCCCAGGTGAACGGGGTCGTCACCACGCTGTCGCGCACCTGCGAACAGCTCTCCGCTTTCGGTCACGAGGTCGAGGTCATCTCACCCGCGAGCGGTTTCAGGACTTTTCCGCTGCCGGGCTACCCGGAGATCCGGCTGCCGGTGGCTCCCGGGGGCCGCATGGGCCGTCTGCTCGACGCCTGTGCACCGGACGCGGTACACATCGCGACCGAGGGGCCGGTCGGACTCGCCGCGCGGCGCTGGTGCCTGCGCCGTCGCATGCCGTTCACGACCTCGTATCACACGCAGTTTCCGGAGTACCTGCGCCGACGCGTACCGGTGCCGGAAGCGTTGACCTATCGTATTCTTCGCCGGTTTCACTCGCGGGCCGCGCGCGTGCTCGTCGCCACCCGGCAGATGCAGCAGCGGCTCGACGCGCACGGCTTCGAACGCCTCGTGACCTGGACGCGGGGTGTGGACACCGCGCTGTTCCGCCCCGACCCCGCTGCACCGCTCGACCTGCCCCGCCCGATCTGGGTATATGCCGGGCGCGTCGCGGTAGAGAAGGGACTGCCGGAATTCCTCGCACTGGACCTGCCGGGCAGCAAGCTCGTGATCGGCGATGGTCCCGCGCGCGCGCAGCTCCAGAGACACTACCCCGAGGCCACGTTCATCGGCTACCGGTTCGGCGAGGCGCTGGCTCAGCATCTCGCGGCGGCTGACGTGTTCGTATTTCCCAGCCGTACCGACACTTTCGGGCTCGTGATGCTCGAGGCGATGGCCTGCGGGCTGCCCGTGGCCGCCTTCCCGGTGACCGGTCCGATCGACGTCGTCGAAGACGGCGTGACCGGCGCGCTCGACCAGGACCTGCGAGCTGCCTGCGAACGCGCGCTGACACTCGACCCTGCAGCCGCGCGGCGGGCGGCGCTCGCCTGCAGCTGGGAGGTCTCGGCACGGCAGTTCGAGCGTCATCTCGAGCCGCGCGCCTGATTCGGTCAGCGTGGCTCCAGCGACTGGTCGACGACGCGCAGGATCCGGGCGATGAATGCCCGGTGCCACTCGAGACGGGCCTGCTGCACGTCGTCGGACGGTTCAAATGCGTCGAGTTCACCCTCGTCGATCAGGCCGCGCGACTCGAGCAGGCGTTGCATGCTGTCGAGGCGTTCTGCCATTACGCCCACCTCTTCGGCGACCGCGAGCGTGATCGCCAGCACCCGATCGATGTCGGGGTCATCGAAGTACACGGGCCGGGGGTCACTGCTCTCGCGCAGCGCCCGATGCACATGGGACAGGGGATCGCTGGGCTTCACTTTGTCTCGAGGCTCCATGCAGGAAAGGGCTCAGTGGGCTGCGCGGTCGACCATTTGCAGCTGCTCGTAGACCGGGACGCGGTTCGCAACGCCGAACCCGGCCACGCCATCACGGTACGCGAACAGGTCGATCTGTTCGACCAGGAACAGTGCCGGGACGCGTTCGCGTATTTCCCGGGCCAGTTCACGCAACAGCGCTGCGCGACGGTCCGGATCCATCTCGCGCTGGGCGGCCTCAAGCAGCGGCATCAGTTCGGGGTCGCAGTAGAACGGCTGGCGCTTGGCGCACGAGTAGTACTCCATCGGACGCATCACGTCGTTGTATGGCGCCGCGTTCCAGGCGAGACCGAACAGGTCGGCCCGCAGCCTACCGGCGAGATAGTCGCGCAACCACGCCGAGAACGGTCGAACCCGCAGGCGCGCCCGCACGCCGACCCGTGCGAGATCCTGCACCACGACCTGGTAGATCTGTGATGCGCCCGGTGCGCCCCCGCCTGCGACCTCGATGGACAACGTGAGGCCCTCGCCGTGTCCGGCCTCGGCGAGCAGAGCGCGCGCGGCGTCCGGATCGTGGGGAAACGGTGCAAGCTCCGGATCGTGTCCGACTGTCACCCGGGAGGCCGGCTGGCTGGAGGGCTCGACCAGGCCCTGCATCAGGATCCCGGCAATGGCCTCGCGGTTGACCGCGAGGTTCAGCGCGCGGCGCACGCGCGGGTCGGCGACCGGTGACGGTGGGTCGCGCTCGACGTTGAACGCGAGCGCCATGACCTGCATCGACGGGCTGTGTCGGACATGGAAACCGCGCGCCCGCAGAAAATCCACATCCTCGATGTCGACCATCGTCAGGTCGATCTCGCGCGATCGCAGCGCCTGGACGCGCACCGCCTGGTCGGGAAGCGCGATCACCTCCAGCCCCGAAAGCTGCGGACGCCGCCAGCCGTCATCGCGCGCGACGAGGTGTACGCGGCGGTCGGACTCGCTCCAACGCTCGAGCCGGAACGGGCCGGTACCCGATGGCGCGCGCGCGAAACCGTCCGGGCCGAGTTCGGCCCATGCCCGGGGCGGAACCATGAACACCGCCGACAGCCGTTGCGGCAGGATCGCGTCGGGTGCTTCGGTGATCACATCCACGGTATGGGTGTCGACGACCTCCACCCGCGCGACATGGCGGACCTCGTTGCCAATCACCGTGCGCGCCCCGGCGCTCGAGCGCAGCCAGTCGAAAACCGCGACCACCGCCTCGGCGTCGAAAGGCTCACCGTTATCGAAGTGCACGCCGGCACGCAGCTCGAAGCGCCAGCGGTCAGTATCGACGAGCGACCAGTCGGTTGCGAGCGCGGGCTGCAGGTCGCCCTGCGCGTCGAGTCGCGTCAGCGCGTCGAACATCGCCGCCCACGTGTAGCTTGACGGCGTGCCGTTCGCGCCATAGGGGTTGCCCATCGTCGGCGGCAGGTTCGACACGCCGAAGCGCAGCGTGTCGGCCGGTGCGGCCGCGTACCAGGCGCACAGCACCAGCACCATGACGGCACGCGCCGCCAACGGACCGTGACGGCTATGCACAGCCTCCCACCCGGGCGCGCGACGTTGCGTAATGACGCGGGTCAGGCCGAAGCCTGGCGCCGCGCCGCGTCGTGGACGGCCTGACGGACGCGGTCGTAGGTGCCGCATCGACAGATGTTGGTCATCGCCTCGTCGATGTCGGCGTCGCTCGGCGCAGGGTTGCGCTCGAGCAGCGCGACGGCGGCCATGATCATGCCACTCTGGCAGTAGCCGCACTGGGGAACCTGCGCGGCGATCCACGCCTGCTGCACCGGATGATCACCGTCGGCCGACAGGCCTTCGATGGTGCGTACGTCGCGCCCCTGTGCTGCCGACACCGGCAGTACACAGGCGCGGGTGGCACGCCCGTCGACATGCACGGTGCAGGCGCCGCACAGCCCCTGGCCGCAGCCGAACTTGGAACCGGTCATGCCGAGGCGGTCCCTCAACACCCAGAGCAGTGGCATGCGGGGGTCGGCCTCGACTTCCCGCGACTCGCCGTTGATCTTCAGTGTGTACTTCTGCACTTCAGAGTCTCCTCAGCCACTGTGACTGTGAGCGCGGAGTCAGGCCAGGCGCCAGCCCTGGCGCTCGAGCGGCAGCTCGCGGATGCGAATACCGGTGGCCGCATGGATCGCATTGGTGACCGCCGGTGCCGCCGGGGGCAGCCCGGGTTCACCGACACCCCCCATCTCATGACCACTCTCGATGATGTGGGTCTCGACCGGTGGCGCGTGTCGCAGCAGCAGGCTTCGATAGTCGTTGAAGTTCTGCTGCTGGACGCTGCCGCCGCGCACGTCGATCGCGCCGTGCATCATCGCCGTCAGGCCGTAGAGGATACCGCCCTCCATCTGCGCGCGGATGTTGTCCGGATGGATCGCGCGCCCGCAGTCGACCACGCAGTAGAAACGCTCGAGCTTCAGCTGCCTCTCGGCGGACACGCTGACCTGGGCGACCTGTGCGACGATCGACCCGTAGGAATCGGTCAGGGCAACGCCCCGGCCCCGACCGTCACCCAGCGGTCCGTCCCAGCCCGACACCTCTGCGAGCTTCTCGAGCACCGCGCGGATGCGTGAATCCTGCAGGTGCCTGAGTCGCCACTCGAGCGGATCCACGCCCGCCGCATGCGCGATCTCGTCGATGATCGACTCGAGGAAAAAGCCGTTCTGGGAGTGTGACACCGCGCGCCAGACCCCGATCGGCACCGGCGTCGGGTGCGGTACCCATTCGACGTGAGAATTCGCCATCCGGTAGGAGTGATCGTTGAGTCCGGCGATCACTGTCGGGTCGACGCGTCCGCCGAGCATGCCCGGGCGCATCGCCTCCAGAATCGACGCACCGCCAACACGCAGGTGCAGCGCGTTGATCCCGCCATCGTCATCGAGCGCGGCGCGGAAGCGCAGCGCATAAGCTGGCCGATAGAAGTCGTGGCGTATGTCCTCCTCGCGGCTCCAGATCAGCTTGACCGGAACACCTGGAATCTCGCGCGCGATGGACACCGCCTGCACGACGAAATCGGTCTGCCAGCGCCGTCCGAAACCGCCCCCGGAGAACGTTCGGTGCATGGTGACATCTGCAGCATCGATGCCGAGCGCGCGCGCCGCGGCGTCCCGCGACTGCATCGGCGACTGGGTACCGGACCACACCTCGCAGCGCCCGTTTTCCACCAGTGCGGCGCAGCTCATGGGTTCCATCGTCGCATGGGCCAGGTACGGCGCCTTATACACCGCGTCGAGCACGCGGTCGCCGGCCGCCGCGAGTGCGCTGTCGACGTCACCGTCACGACCTGCCTCGAGCACCTGCTCGCCCGGTTGCGCAAGCTGCGCGACGAGCGTATCCATCATGGCGTCGCTTTCGAAGTCCGCGGCATCACCCTCGTCGAACTCCACCGGCAGCTCGGTGAGCGCGCGGCTGGCCTCCCACCAGCTGTCGGCGACCACCGCGACGGCATCGGCCAGTGCGATCACCTCGTAGACACCCGGCATGCCGATGACGGCGTCCCGCTCCACGCTTCGCACGCGGCCACCGAAGACCGGACAGGCGCGAATCGCGGCCACCTTCATTCCGGGGCGCTGCACATCGACCGCGTATTCGGCCTCGCCCCGCACCATCGCCGGCACGTCCTGTCGCGGCATGCTGCGCCCGATGTAGCGCAGGTCTGCGTCGTCGCGCAGCGGCGGATCGTCCGGCACCGGGACGTTCGACGCCGCTTCGACAAGTTCGGCGAAATCGAGCGCGCGGTCGCTGGCTGCGTGCACAACCTTGCTGTCGCGCGTGTCGCATTCGCTGGCCGGCACGCCCAGCTTCTGTGCACCCGCGGTGACCAGCTGCACACGCGCGGCCGCCCCGACCCTGCGCAGCAGGTCGAAGTAGCCGGTCGCGCCCATGCTGCGACCGGTCGCCTGCAGGTTCTTCTGGGGATTCGTATAGATCTCGCCGGCGCCGGAAAAGCCGACCTTCAGCCGCGACCAGTCGGCCCCCATTTCGTCGGCTATGTACATCGCGTGAGTGGTCAGGATGCCCTGGCCCAGCTCGGCGTCCGGGGTGAGGATCGCGACCGTGCCATCAGCTTCGATGCGCAGGTACGCGGTCTGCAGGGCCGACTGTTCCGGCGCGAATCCGTTACCACCGCGCGCCCGCACCGGCAGCGCGAACGCGAGCAGCGTGCCGGCGCCCGCAGCCTTCAGCATGCTGCGGCGCGTGAGTGTCAGCGCATAGTCGGCAGCGTTTTCCATGCTCCGTATCCCCTGTTCGCAGCGCGACGCGCAGCGCCGGCATGACATCAGCCGTAAACAATAGCCGAGCCTTCCAGCGCACACCAACCCGGGCTGCAACAACACCTGGTTGTGCCACCGAGGCGCCGGGTTTTCGCGCCGATCCAACACATGACACGTGACCTTCGGCTGAAGGAGGCCCAGAACCCCTGCTCCGAGGCTGGTGCTGCACTGCAACCCAAGCCGGACAATGACGTCTTGTGAAATAAGCGTTTGACGCACACCCATCACGCATTGTATACAACGTCCGGTGTTTCTGGCCGAGGTTCGGCCAAACCTGTGGCTGACCGGCGCGGCTGTCCGTGTATCTTGGCCGCAACATGTACGCACGCCGGTGTTCCACCACAGCGCCCGCCCAACCTGTCGAATCCGAAATCCTGGAGGGAAATCTGAGGATGAAAAGCCTATACCGCACGCCCCTCGCGCTCGCCGTCGCGGTCGCGTTGACCAGCCCGCTGGCCGCCTACGCGCAGCAGCCGGACGCCCCTGTCGCGCAGCAGCGCGCTCTGGACGAGGTGGTGGTCACCGCACAGCGGCGCCAGGAATCAGTTCAGGACATTCCGATTGCGGTTTCGGCATTCGACGCCGACCAGCTCGGCCGGCTTGGCGTCACCGAGACGCTCGACATGACCCGGCTGGTGCCGAACTTCATCGGCAGCAGCAACACCGGACTCGGCACGGCCAACGTTTATTCGATTCGCGGCCTGAACAACACCGAATCCATTCCGACTTTTGACCCGCCGGTCGGCAGCTACATCGACGACATCTACGTCTCGCGCCAGAACGCGAACAACTTCACGCTGTTCGACGTCGACCGCATCGAGGTGCTGCGCGGACCACAGGGCACGCTGTTCGGACGCAACACCACCGGTGGTGCGGTCAACGTGATCATGGCGCGGCCGTCCGAAGAGTTTGGCGGCTACGTGGAAGTCGGTTACGGCCGTTTCAACCGCAAGACCGCACGCGCGAGCGTGGACCTGCCGGTCAACGACCAGTTCCTGACCAAGATCAGCGGCTACTGGATCGAGGACGATGGCTGGCTCTACAACGAGACCACCGGCGAGACGCTCAATTTCGAGGATAACAAAGGCGTGCGGGTCGATCTGCGCTGGCTGCCCACCGACGAGATCATCTGGGATGTCGCGGTCGATTACGTAGACACGCAGAACGCCGCGATCGCCGGCACCCCCGTTGGCAGCAACTTCGTCACCCAGACGGGGCTGCGTCGCGGTGAAAACCTCAGCGACTTCGTCGATCTCACCGGCAACAAGTCGTTCATCCCGACAGGCAACCTGGTACGCGCCTGGTCCATCACGTCACGTCTCAACATCGCGACGGCGCTCGGTGATCTCGAGCTGATCACCGGCTACCGGGACATGAACCAGAAGTACATGCTCGACTTCTTCAACAACCCCGCGCCGTTCGGTGGATTCGTCATAGCCAACGACGGCGAACACACGCAGTTCAGCCAGGAAATCAAGCTCGCCGGCAGCACCGACGACAACCGCATCGACTACGTCGTCGGCGTGTTCTACCTCGACGAGGACAACGACACCGACTTCGCCGACGTGTTCAACCTCGGGTTCCCGGCGCTGATTTCCGACCGCACGCTCGACAACAATACCGAGACGTGGGCGGTGTACGGCCAGGCCGACTTTCACCTCAACGACGCCTGGACGGCGACCGTCGGCCTGCGCTACACCGAGGAAGAACAGGACATACGGCTGTTCTCGAACCAGCCTAACTTCGTCGGCGCGAGTTTCGACTCGAGCGACCTGGAAGCCGTCGGCGTACCGCTCAGCGACAAGACCACGCTGTGGACGCCGCGCGTCGCGCTTCAGTACAACATCGACGACGACACCAACGTCTACGCATCGGCGACGCGCGGGTTCAAGTCCGGCGGCTGGAACGCGCGAAACAACGACCCGCTGTTGGTGCTGCCGTTCGGACCGGAGCGCGTCTGGTCGTACGAGGCCGGCATGCGCAGCCAGTGGATGGACAACCGCGTGCGATTCAACGCCACCGCGTTCTGGACCGACGTCAGCGACTTCCAGCTGCCCACCGCGACCACGGATGCGCAGGGCGGTATCAACTTCGTGACGCGGAACTTCGCCGACCTCGAGGTCAAGGGCCTCGAGGTCGAGCTGCTGGCGCTCGCGACCGACCGGCTCACGATCTACGCCAACCTCGGCTGGCAGGACTCCGAGTACAAGAACCTCGATCCCGCGATCCGCGACCAGCAGCAGCTGTGTCTCGAAGAGGCGCTGCAGTGCGGCGAGGGCATCATCGCACCTGACGGCAGCGTGGCCGACCCGGTGCGTGCGCCGAACTTCACCATTGCCGCCGGCGGCGACTACCGATTGCCGCTCGGGCCGCGGCTGGAGCTCGTGCCGTCGCTGTCGATCACCCGCTACGGCACCCACTCGATCGATACCGGGAACGCTTCCTTTCCCGGCGGCGTGTCCTACACGAACGTCAACGGCGGTATCGCCCTCGAGGATGTAGACGGCACCTGGGCGGTACGCGCGAACTGCAAGAACTGCACGAGCCGCGTACAGCCCAATTCGTCGCTCGCCGGGGGGCTCTACTACAACCAGCCTCGGACCTGGACGATAAACTTCCGCTACAACTTCTGACCGGGCCGGCGTCAGGCCCGCCCCCTCGAACGGCTGGCGTGCCCCGGTGCGCCGGCCGTTTTTCTGGCCCGGAAACAATCAGGCCGGACTGTTTTATCCTGCCGGATTTCGTGGCATCCATTGCGCGCGGGTCCGACCCGGCCCGGGGTAACCAACGGCGGCCGGGCAGCGGTCCGTCAGTATCGGGCAGCAGCGGAGGGGGAATCGAATGAGCGCACGGTCCAGGGACGCCGTACCCCGGCAGGGCGGCGATGCGCGCTGCGGCAGGCGCACCGATGGGACAGGCGCTATTCTCCAGCGAGCTGCAGCAGGCGGCGCGCCTGCTTCAGGTGCGGAATATCGAGCATTGCGCCGTCCATCTGTACCGCGCCGGCCCCGTCCGAGCGTTCGAACAGCGCGACGACGCGCCGGGCCCAGTCGACCTCGTCTGCCGTCGGGGTAAAGGCATCGTTGATCACCTCGACCTGCGCCGGATGGATTGCGAGCATGCCGGTGAACCCGTCGCGGCGCGCACGTTCGCAGTAACCGCGCAACCCCTCGGTGTTCCGGAAGTCGGTGTAGACGGTTTCTATGGCCTGCGCCTCGCAGGTTGCCGCCGCGGCGAGCGTCAGCGAACGCGCGAGCTGGTACGTGAAAGTCCAGGCGCCGGTCTCATCGCGGTTGCGCATCGCGCCCAGGTCCACCGCCAGGTCTTCGGCCCCCCACGTGACGCCGCGAAGCCGGTCACCGATCGATCGAAGCTCGCCCATGGAGAAGAGCGACTCGGCGGTTTCGGTGAGCACCGGCACAAGTGGCACGGAACCGCGGGTCAGCCCGTGCGCGACCTCGAGCACCTCGAGGTAATGATTCAACGCGACCAGGTCCCACGGGCTTGAGATTTTCGGCACCATGATGCCATCCGGCTGACCGGGCATGACCGCGACCAGGTCATCGAGCGCGAGCGCCGAAGCCAGCGGGTTGATGCGCACCCATAGCGGCGCGGCCCGCTGGCCTCGCGGCCGCGCGGCCAGTACGTCGTGGACCAGGGCGCGCGCCCGGGGCTTGGCCTCGGGCAGCACGGCATCCTCCAGGTCGAGGATGACCGCATCGGCACCGGTGCCGTCCACCTTGCCGAGCTTCTTTTCGCTGTCTCCCGGGATGAACAACCACGAACGCATGCACTCGCTCCGGTACGGACTCGCACGCAGTCTAGCATCGGGGCCGAAGCTGCAGCGGATTCCAATGCGCCCCCACACCTGCAGGCACCGTCCGATCTGCTAGGCTCTGCAGCGCAATCCGCCACGGAGACCGTCGTTGCGATATTTCGAGGACCTGCAACCTGGCGATGTCGAGGAATCGGCTCCGCACGTGGTCGATCGCGACCACATGCTCGCGTTCGCGCGCCAGTACGACCCGCAGTATTTCCACGTCGACCCGGAAGCCGCCCGCAGCTCCACCTTCGGTGAGGTCATCGCCTCGGGCATCTACACGATGGCGCTGTGGCGGCGTCTCGATCACCAGGTTGCCGAGGATATCGCGTGGATCTGTGGCGTCGCGTGGGACGACGTGCGTTTTCCCGTCGCAGTACGCGCCGGTGATGCGGTGCGCGCACGCGCCGAGGTCCGCGAAAAGCGCCCTTCGGACTCGGACCCGAGCCGCGGCGTGGTCGTGATGCTCTACCAGCTCGTCAATCAGCGCGACGAGGTGGTGTTCACCTGCCTGAGCACAAACCTGGTAAACCGGCGACCTGCAACTGGCGACTGAATCGGACCTGGCTGCCGGCAGCCTGACCGGTCAGGGGACGTCGCGGCCAACCCCTCAGTGGTCATCGCCACCGGTGCATGAATCCGGTGGCGTGCGGACTTCGAATCCTCTCGCGTGTCACCAATACGGTGGCGTTGAATTGATTCACACGGAGGTTCGAATCATGAGCAGGCGCATACAGACCCTGATGGCTGCCCTGGCGGCGATGTTCATCGTCGGCACAGCGGCCGCACACAACCACGGCGGTGGTTACGGCAACGACAAGGATGCCAAGGACATCGTCGATACCGCCGTAGCCGCGGGTTCGTTCGAGACTTTGGTTGCCGCACTCGAGGCGGCCAGGCTGGTAGACACGCTCAAGGGTGACGGCCCGTTCACGGTGTTCGCTCCCACCGACGAGGCCTTCGCGGCGCTGCCCGAGGGCACCGTGGAGTCACTGCTTCAGCCCGAGAACCGCGACCAGCTCATCGCGGTGCTGAGCTATCACGTCGTCGCCGGCAAGGTCTCAAGCGAGCAGGTCATCGATCTGTCGTCGGCCGAGACGCTGCAGGGCGGCAGCCTCACTATCGAAAACGGCTACAACGGCGTGCAGATCAACGGCGCGAACGTCGTGCAGGCCGATATAGAGACTTCGAACGGCGTGATTCACGTCATCGACGAGGTGCTCCTGCCCTGAGCGCAACCGGTCGGGCCGGCCGCTGAAGGCCGGCCCTTTTCTCGATGGTGATCCGCGCCGTCGCGGCGCATCGTTTTCTCACTGACGAGCGCGTTGGGTCTACGACCGGCCTTCAGCCCCATCCTCGGTCGATACGGCCGCTTCTGCAGACCCGGCCTCCCCCTGCACTTCGGCAAGCACCTGGGCGGCGACCGGCGACTCGCCTGCAGGGCGCGTGGCGACCCATGGGCGCTTCTGCAGACCCGGCAGAATCGTGTTGTGCCATATCCGTCCGACGGCGAAGCACAATACTACGGCGTGCACGCCGATAAAAAACCACAGGAACCCGGACGAACCGATCAACCCCATCAGCGTCGCGGCCAGCACGGGTCCGCACGCGGCCCCGACCCCCCCGAGGAGGATCAGCGTGCCACTGGCCGCGACCATTTCGTCGGGCGCAATCTGGTCGTTCAGGTGCGATGCGGCCAGCCCATGGATCGGCATGCTCGCACCCCCGAGCAGCGCCATGGCCACGAACAGCCACACCGACGCACTCGGCGCAACCAGCGTCGCGACGGTGGCCACGATGCCCAGGGTCGACGCACTGAGGATCACCTGCCGGCGATCGACCCGATCGGATATCCAGCCTAGCGGCCATTGCAGCAGCATCGCCCCGAAGATCGGCATCGCGACGAAGGTCGCGGTCTGCGCGATGCTGAGCCCCATACCCACGGCAAACACCGCCGCCATGCCGAAGATCGCGCCGGATGCGAGGCCCGCGGCGGTTACACCGATGACCGCCATCGGCGACCGCCGGTAGGTTTCGGCAATCCCCAGCGGCGTCGCCCGATCGAACGCCGGCGCCGGCGTCGAACTCAGCACCAGCGGTACCGCCGCCAGCGACACCAGCACCGACACGATGATGAACAGCGTGGCCTGCTGCGGATCAGCGACGTTGAGCAGAAACTGGCCGAACGCCAGGCCCGCGAAGTTGATCATCATGTACACCGCAAACAGCTGGCCGCGGGTACGGTTGCTGGCGCGGTCGTTGAGCCAGCTCTCGACGACGATGAAGATGCCTGCAAAACACATGCCGCTGATGAAGCGGAACATCGCCCAGACCCAGACGTCGACGACCAGCGCGTGCAGCAGGATCGTCATCGACGCGACCGACGTCAGCGCCGCAAACACGCGGATATGGCCGACCTGCGACACCAGCTTCACGGTAACCAGCGAGCCGACGAGGAACCCGCCGTAGTAGGCCGACATGATCAGCCCCACGGAGACCGTGGCGAAGCCTTCCATCGCCGCGCGCAGACCGAGCAGCGTGCCCTGCAGGCCGCCGCCGAGCATGATCAGCGCGAAACCGAGCAGCAGCGCCGATGACGACGCCAGCGCCTGTCGCAGATTTCCGGGGGGTGCGGCGGCGCTCATCACAAGCTCCAGAAACCGGTTGGAGCGGACCGGCGGGCCCACCCGGGTGCAGCGCGAAGGCGCCGGACGCGAAGTATCGATGACCGGGACATGCCGACACAAGGCCAGCCATCGCGCCGGACCATCACCGGCTGCTGAAGTGTGGCGCCGGCTCTGCGATCATGCGGTTCGGTCTTCAACCCGGTGCATGACCACATGTCCGTACGCCATCTCGATCACCTGTTCCGCCCGCGTTCGGTCGCGGTATTCGGCGCCTCCGACCGCCCGCTCAGCGTGGGTGCCGCCGTCATGGACAACCTGCTCGCCGGCGGTTTCGGCGGACCTGTCATGCCCGTCAACCGGCGACACGACAACGTACGCGGACAGCGCGCATGGCGCGATGCCGGCACGCTGCCGGAGGCACCCGATCTCGCGGTAATCTGCACCCCGCCGTCGACGATCCCCGGGATCGTCGACGCGGTCGGACGCCTCGGCACGCGCGCGGCTGTCATCATCAGCGCGGGCTTCGCCGAAGCCAGCGCCGAGGCCGGACGCGACCTCGAGGCCGAAACGCTCGCCGCGGCAGGGCGCCATCAGGTGCGGCTGCTCGGTCCGAACTGCGTGGGCCTGATCGTCCCGGCGCTCGGACTCAACGCGAGCTTTGCACCCGGCATGGCGGCGCCCGGCGACATCGCCTTCGTGTCGCAGTCCGGCGCGATGGCCACCGCGGTGCTCGACTGGGCGAGCGAGCGCCATATCGGCTTCTCGCACTTCATCTCGATGGGCAACTGCCTCGACGTGGACATCGGCGACGTGATCGACTGGCTCGGCGCAGACCCCGGCACGCGCTCCATCCTCGTCTACATGGAGTCGTTGCGCGAGGCGCGCAAGTTCATGTCGGCCGCCCGCGCAGCCGCCCGCAACAAGCCACTGCTGTTCGTGAAGGCCGGCCGCATGCCCGAGGGTGCCCGCGCGGCGGCGTCACACACCGGCGCACTCGCCGGCAGTGACGCCGTCTACGAGGCCGCGATACAGCGCGCCGGCGCGCTGCGCGTGCGCGGCATCGAGGATCTGTTCGACACGGCCGAGATCCTCGGCCGCGGCCGACCCATCGGCGGACCCCGCCTGGCGATACTCACCAACGGTGGCGGGCCCGGCATCCTCGCCACCGACGCGCTCGTCGAACAGGGCGGCACGCTGGCCGAGCTTGCCGATGCAACCACGCAACGCCTCGATGCGCTGCTGCCGGGCAACTGGTCGCGGGCAAACCCCGTCGACATCATCGGCGACGCCCCCGCGGAGCGCTACCGCGGCGCACTGCTGGCGCTGCTCGACGACCCGGGCATCGACGCCGTGCTCATCGTGCATGCACCCACCGCAATCGTCGCCAGCGAAGCGGTCGCCGAGGCACTTGCGGAAGTGGCGACCACCGCCACCAAGCCCGTACTGGGCTGCTGGCTGGGCGGCGCGTCCGCGCGCCGCGCAGCGGGTATCTTTCACCGCGCCCGGCTGCCGGCGCTGAACTCGCCCGAGGACGCGGTCGCAGCGTTCCTGCGCATGCACGCGTACCGACGCAACCAGGCGGCGCTGATGGAGCTGCCCGCGCGCCCCGCGGCGGGCGGACCGACCGATCACGACACCACCGCCCGGACGATCGCGCGCGCCCGGGCCGAGTCGCGACGCTGGCTGAGCGAGTTCGAATCCAAGGCGGTGTTCGAGGCATGGGGCATCCCGGTGGTACCCACCCGCATCGCCCATACGCCCGACGAGGCCGCAGAAATTGCCCACGAGATCGGTCTGCCCGTGGCCGTGAAGGTGCTGTCACCGGACATCACGCACAAGTCCGACGTCGGTGGCGTGGTGCTGGACCTCGAAACCGCCGACCAGGTTCGCGACGCGGCACAGGGCATTGCACGTCGCGTCGAACGTCGCGGCAACGCGCGTCTGGACGGCTTCTCGGTGCAGGCCATGGCGCGCAGGCCGGGGGCACACGAACTCATCGTCGGTGCCCATACCGATGCGGTGTTCGGGCCGGTCCTGGTGTTCGGTGCCGGCGGCACCGGCGTCGAGGTCATCGACGACAGCGCGATTGCGCTGCCGCCACTCAACATGGCGCTGGCACGTCAGCTCGTCGAGCGCACTCGGATTGCGCGCCTGCTGGCCGGCTACAGACAGCAGCCGGCTGTTCACATGGACGCACTGTGCGAGGTGCTGGTCCGCGTGGGTGAGCTCGTCTCTGCTCAGCCCGAGATCGAGTCGCTGGACATCAACCCGCTGCTCGCCGATGCCGACGGCGTGGTCGCACTAGATGCACGCATCGCACTGCGCTCACCCGAAGACGGCCCGCGGCCCGAACTCGCGATCCTGCCCTACCCGCAGGCTCTGGAAGAGCACGCCGTCTTCGACGGACACGAAATCATGCTGCGCCCGATCCGACCGGAAGACGAACCTGCACACCGTGAATTTTTCTCAAGCCTCACCGACGAAGACGTACGCTTTCGCTTCTTCGGACTGACCCGACTGTACGAACATTCACAGCTCGCACGCTATACGCAGATCGACTACCTCCGCGAGATGGCGTTCATCGCGCAGGAAACGCAAACACGATCACCAAGAACACTCGGTGCCGTGCGCGCCGTCAGCGATCCCGACCGCATCGAGGCGGAGTTTGCGATCGTCGTACGCTCCGACATCAAGGGCCGCGGACTCGGCAGGCTGCTGCTCGAAAAACTGGTGCGCTACTGTCGCGACACCGGCATTCGGCGGATAACCGGCCAGGTTCTGCAGCAGAACCGGCGGATGCTCTCACTGGCCCGTGACCTGGGCTTCACGGTGGGGCCGGCAGAGGATGGGGTGCACGAGGTCGTGCTGGAAACGGGGCGCGACTGACACACCGCGTCGGCGCACATTGCGACGGACGTCAACCCACGTGTTCGCCGGCGAGTACCGCCAGCGCCGCACGGTGCAACTCGGGCGTCGCCGCGGCGATCACCTGCCCCCCGCCATCGAGGGCACGACCTGCCCAGTCTGTCACCACACCGCCCGCACCCTCGATCACCGGCACAAGTGGCAGGATGTCATAGGCCTGCAGCCCGCTCTCGACGACGAGGTCCACGTGGCCGGCAGCGAGCATGCAGTAGCTGTAGCAGTCACCACCGTAGCGATTGAGCCGACAGTGCGCCGCAAGCCTCGCGTAGCGGTCGAATTCGCCCGGTTCGGCAAACTGCTCGGGGTGCGTCGTGTATACGCAGGCGTCGGCCAGCCGCTCGATGCGCGACACGACGAGCGGGCGCCTTGCATCGCCGCGTTCGAGCCACGCGTGGTGGCCGTCACCACCGAAAAGCTCGCCCAGGTAAGGTTGATACATCCACCCCAGCCGGGGCCGCCCGTGCTCGAGCAGCCCTAGCAGCATGCCCCAAAGCGGCACACCGGTGATGAACGCCCGGGTGCCGTCGATGGGATCGATCATCCAGCGCCAACCTTCGGCCGGCGCATCGGCGCCATGCTCTTCTCCGGTCACCGCGTGTTCGGGAAAGCGGGCCGAGATCGATTCTCGCAACCGCGCCTCCACCGCCCGGTCGGCCTCGGTGACCGGGTCGAAACCGGCACCACGGTCCTTGTCGTCGATGACCAGGGGACGGCGGAAGTGCGCCAGCGCAACCGCACCGGCCTCGAGCAGCGCGGCCCGGCCGAACGCGGTGAATGCTTCGATGTCGTCGTTTCGGGAGGTGTCCATCCGGGCTCCGGTCCGGCGCGCGGCGGGGGCCGGCGCAGTCATATGTCAAAAGCGTGATGCATTTCCGAGGCTTGGCCACGCGAGGCCGCTAGTGTGCATGTTGAACCATTCAGTCGCCACCGTGTGCCGATACCTTGAACGCTCCGCAGAGACCGTCCCACGAAGATGCGATCGAGACGATCGTTGAAGGCCTGCGCGCGTCGGAGGCCCGCGTCGCCGAACTCGAGGCCAGGCTCGCCGAGCGCAGCCCGGAAACGCGTGAACTGCGCGAGAACCTCGCCGCGATGGAGGCGCGCATCGCGCAGCTAGAACTCGAGCGCGATCACCTGCGTCACGAACTCGAGCACAGCCGCGAGGTCATCCGCGACGAACGCCGCACCGCGAACTACCTGCGGCGCAAGCTTCGTGTCGCCGAGGGCGGCCCCGAACAGACAACTCGCAAGGAACTGAATTTCTGGCGTGGTCGGGTCGATGCGCTGGAGTCGGAACTCGCGCCGCTGCGCGAGCGCGAACAGCGCATCGCGCAGCTCGAAGCAAGCTGCGCCGAGGCGCTCGCCGCGCGTACCGCAGCCGAAACACAGCTTCGCGCAAGCGAGCGCGAACAGCGTGAACAGGAATCACGGCTGTGCGGCCTCGACGCCGACCTGCAGTCGCGCAAGGCCGAGCTCGAGCGTATCGAGACCCAGCTGCGCCGTGCCGACGAGGCTGCCGCGCGTCTGCTGACTGACAAGGAAACGCTCGAGGAACGCGTCGCGCTCGCCGAGCAGCGCAACGAGGACCAGGCACTGGAAATCGAGCAGCTGACGCTGCGCGCGCGCCGCGCCGACCGCAGGCGCACGCTGATCGGGCGTCTGATCGGCGAACTGCGCCAGCGCCAGCGGGCGAACCTCGCGCTGAAGAGCGCGCTCGATGCGCTGCGCACTCATAAGCACAAGGTCGCGATGGAGCAGCAGAAGCTGCTGGAAAAATACCGTCGCCTGCAGGCACGGCTCGCGGAGCTCGAGAACGGCGAGGTCGTCGAGGACTATGTCAATACCGGCATGGTGCACGCGATGGCCAATCCCGCGCCTATCGATGACAGCACGCTGGAACAGCGGCTGCGCGCGCAGGCGGTGCTGATCGAGACACTGGAGCGCGACCTCGATCGTCTGCAGAAGCTCCGTCGCGAGGTCGATCAGCGCGACCGCGAACTCGCGGCCCGCGACCAGCGCATTTCTGAACTGTGCGAACGGCTCGAACGCCGCCAGGAGCTCATCGATGAGCTGACGCGCGACCTCGAGTCCACTCGCCGAGGGCGTCGCGACGCGCCGGCGTCCACGGACGCCACCGCGAGCAGACCGGTCGGCGACGCGGTCAGCCAGGCGCTGGCGGCGATGGACACGGCGCGCACCCAGCGCCAGGACACCGGGACGATCAGGCTACGGGCGCTGCCCGCGTCAGCGGAGGGCGACGGCGCCCCGCAAGACAGCGGCGAAGACGCGTCCGCGCAGCAGGCCACGCGCGACTGACGGGCGCGGTGCCGGTCGTGCTGCCGGCAACAGGCCTGGGCGCAACGCCTCAGTCCACCTCCACGGGGCACCCCGCGCGCAGCGTGCCATACACCTGCGCCCGCGCATTGCGGCCGAAAACCGGCCGCCCGTCCTCGTCGGTGCGATATGCCAGCAGCGTGCGCAGCGGTTCACCCCGCGGGTGCACACGACCCTCGGCGTCGATCGTGATCAGCTTGCAGCGCGTGCACCGCCACAGCAGCTCGATGACGACCTCGCCCTGGCGCAGCGCGCGCCACTGGTCCTCGGCCGACGGCGGCGCGCCGCCGAGTACGAGGTTCGGCCGGAAGCGCGCCATCGGCACCGGTTCGTCCAGCCGGGACCCGAGCTCGGCCAGCGTCGCGACGCTGGTGACGAGCAGCGGCGCACCATCGGCGGCGCCCAGTCGACTGCCCCCCCAGGGCGGTTTGCCGGCATTCTGACGCGGACTGGGCTCGGGCAGATGAACGAGGCGAACGGGCTCACCCAGCCACGACGAGAACCACTCTGCAGCTAAATCCCCGCAGTCCAGGCCCGTGAAGCTGTCCTGCCAGATCGTCGCGGCGCGCGGCGCGTGTGCGTCTGCCGGATCCACGTCGAGCACGGGCATGCCCGGCGCCGATACCGCCAGGGTGCCGTCGTCGCGCCAGCGCGGGGCGACGTCGAGCAGCCGCGGCCGCGTCCGTGCCGTCAGAAACCGCCCGTCCGGCCCGGTGACGACGAAGCGCCGGTCACCGGCCAGCCCTTCCGGACCGACCGCGGCTTCGTCGACCGGGTATCCGGCCGCCGACTTGACCGGATAGAGATAGAGCCCCGTCAGCGACGGCACGGCGACGCCCATCGACGACGCGGAGGCGCTCCGTTCAGGGGGCGCATCGCGTCAGTGGTCGTGATGGTGCTCGTGTCCATGGTGATCATGCCCGTCGTCGTCACGCACCGGCGGCTGCGCGACGTCGATGCCGTCACGGCGCAGCTGCGCGTCGGTCGCGAGCACCGCGACGGTCCCCTCGGGGTGATCGTACCAGCCTGGATCGCCGTCTCCATCGACGCGATCGCGCACCTTGAGGATGCTCATCATGCCACCCATCGTGACGTAGCCGAACGGCCCCTCACCGCCGACCATCGGTACGCTGTTGTCCGGCACCGGCATGCCGTGCTCGACGTGACGGCCGTGATCGCCCATGCCGTCGTGGCCCATCGTCATGTAGCCGGGCACCAGCGGCTGGATGCGCCCGTCGAGCACCGCCGGATCCACGCCGATCATGTTCGGTGCGTCGTGACCCATCTGGTTCATCACGTGATGCGTCATGTGGCAGTGCATCGCCCAGTCACCGGGGTTGTCGGCGACGAACTCGATGGTGCGGGTGGTCCCGGTGGGCACGAGCACCGTGGTCTCCGGCCACTGCCCGGCCCTGGGGATGCGCCCGCCGTCGGTCTCGGTGACCCTGAACCAGTGGCCGTGCACGTGGAACGGATGGTGGTCCATCGCGCTCAGGTTGCCTACGCGCAGGCGCACCCGATCCCCCGTCTGCACGACCAGCGGATCGGTACCGGGCCACGCCCGCGCGTTGATCGTCAGCACGTTGAAGTCGACCATCTCGTTGGGGTCCGGGCGGCGCGTGCCGGGGCGGATCGACCACTCTGACAGCAACAGCACGAAGTCGTGATCCACCCGGTCGTCATCGTCGGGCTCGCGCGGGTGCACGACCATCATGCCCATCAGGCCGAGCGCCATCTGCGTCATCTCGTCGTGGTGGGAGTGGTACATCAGCGTGCCGTGCTGGCGGAACACCCACTCGTAGACGAAGGTTTCACCCGGCTGTATAGAGCGCTGGGTCAGTCCGCCCACGCCGTCCATGCCCGCCGGCAGCAGGACACCGTGCCAGTGAATGCTGGTCGAGGCCGGCAACCGGTTGGTGACGTAAATGCGTACATGGTCCCCTTCGACCGCCTCGAGGGTGGGGCCGTGTACCCGCCCGTTGAAGCCCCAGCAGTACGCCTTAAGGCCCGGCGTGAACTCGTGCTCGACCTCCTCGCAGACGAGGTGGAAGATCTTCACGCCGTCGACGACGCGAAACGGCAGTGTCGCCCCGTTGGGCGTGATCACGGGCCGGTAGTCGCGGTCGGGCTCGCCCGGGCGCTGCGCCGATGCGCCCTGCCCGCTGTAGGTCCGGTCCCACCGCGGCAACGCCTGGGCCGCGCTGCTGCCGGCACCGTGGACGACGGGTGCGGCAAACAGTGCCGCCCCGCCCGCCGCACTCATGAACTGGCGTCGTTTCATCTCAATGTCCTCCCGCCGCATCGGCCGATCCCGTCGACCGGTCAGCGAATTCCAGTGCGTGCGCGCCGCGTCCGCCGCGGCGCAGGTCCTCGGCGCCTGCGCGCGCGGTCCAGTATTCCTCGAGGCTTGCGATGTAGTGCAGGCCGGCCTCGATCTGCGCGCGCCGGGCCCCCAGCAGCTCGAGCGGCCCCGCATGCATGGCGTTCCAGTCCCTGACGGTCAGGTCGAGCACCTCGGCCGAGAGCGGCAGCATGACCGTGCGGGCATGCCAGGCCTGCTCGCGGGCGGCCTCGACGTGGTAGGCGGCCACGCGCGCGTGTGAGCGTACCTCTACCGCCTGCTGCCACCACTCGTGCTGCAGCTTCGCGAGTGCGCCACGCGCGCGCGCCCGGCGCCCCTGCCCCTGGTCGAACACCGGCAGCTCGAACTCCAGTGCCGGTCCGCGCTCCCAGCCGCCCCCGCGCTCGCGCTCGGCGGTCACACCGACCTCGAGCTTCGGCAGCAGCGCCGTCGTGTCCGCGACGCCGAGCCGGCGGCCGGCCGCATGCACGCGGTGTTCCAGCGCGGCGAGCGCGAGGCTGTTGTCGGTGGCTTCACGCTCGAGATCGTCCACCCGCGCGGGGGTTTCCGGCAGCTCGGGCAACCGCCCGGTCAGCGCCCACTCGGTCTGCGCATCCCAGAGACCAAGCGCGCGGTTCAGCGCTTCGGCGCTCGTCTGCGCGCGGGCCTCGGCGCGGAACAGGCGCAGCCGCGTGTCCTCGTGGAGCTGGCGTTCGCGCGCGACGGCAAGGCGATGAACGTTGCCGGCGCTGTAGAGCGCGTCCATCGTCGCCACCGCGGCCTCCGTGGCCGCGACCGATCGCGTCAGCATCTCTACGCGCTGCGCATCGGCCTGCGCACGCACCCAGGCGAGTTCGGCCTCGCGCATCACGTCGAGGACCGCGGCCATCGCATCGGCTTCCGCGGCGGCGAGCGCGTCGCCGGCGATCTGCCGACGGGACGGGCGCATCAGCAGCCCCAGCAATGACTGCGACAGGCCAAGCTCCCAGGCCGGGCCGCCCCCGCTCGCGGGCCAGAGCGCCTCCACGTCGAGGACGGGGTTGCGAACCGCGACGGCGTCGAAATACTCGCCGCCTGCAACCTCGAGCGCTGCAAACTGCGCCTGCACATCGCGATGATTGAGCAGCGCGATGCGCACCGCCCGCTCGCGGTCGAGCGGCTCGGCCAGCAAGCGTTCGACCTCGGTCGCGGCCGCGTCCAGCGCGGCCTGGTCGACGTGATGGGCCAGCGTCTCGCCGGTCCGTGTTACGGCGGATTCCTCGAGACGGTCACGGCTGTCTTCACCCGGCAGCGATGCGCAGCCGGACGCGGCCAGCGTGCATAGCAGCACGCAGACTGTCGCGCGCATCTTCAGCGGCCTCCGGAACCATGATCGTGATGATTGTGCCCGGCGCCGTGATCCCCGTGATCCCCGTGATCCCCGTGATCCCCGTGATCCCCGTGATCCCCGTGATGATCGTGATGATCGTGATGATCGTGATGATCGTGGTGGTCGTGGTGGTCGGGATCACCATGGTCATGGTGACCTTCGTGGCCCGCGTGTCCGTCGTGGTGGTGGTGGCCGTGGTGCCGGTGGTCGTGATGCGTCCCGGTGACTGCAGACACGGAGAGCGGCACCGGCCGCGGCACCGGCGCCGCCGAGGCATGCATTGCGGGGTGCGCGCCTGCGGGCGCGAACTCACCCGTCGACAACGCACATGCGGTGAGCAGGCATGCGCAGCCTGCCACGAGGAGGGATCGATGGAACTTCATGTCTACCTGCCCGGCGCCGATCGACGCCTGATCGCCAATGAACGGGATGACACCGCGCGGACGCGCGGTCAGATCAGCCGTGCGGGCGTCTGGGGGGGCGGTAGGGGCCCGGGTCGGGTTGGGCCACAACGGGCGTCGTCAGGCGCCAGCCGGCGCCGGACGTGGCCGGCGAACCGGACGGCGCCTCGTGCAGGAGCGCCGAGACGGAAACCGAGCCCAGTGCGCAAAGCAACGCACAGGATTCGGCGCAATGATCACCGTGCGCAGGCGGCGTGGGCGCCGCCGGGGACCGGGCCTGATCGTCCTGCCCCGCGTCACAGTCGGCCTTGGCACTGCCGTGATGCACCGGTGGCTCAATCTCGTGATGCGTCGAGCCCTCGTCACAGGGCTCCGCCGCGGGTAGTACCGAAGCCGGCAAGGCCACCGCGACCGCAAGCAGCCAAAGTAACGACAATGTAACGGAAGACGGACGCATCGCCTCAAGTTATAGCGGCTGTCCCGGCGACGCAAGCCCGGAGTGCGCACCGACCGGGCCGCTTGGCGCAGTCGCCCGACAATCCAGTACCCTATGCGCGCCCTCAGCGCGGTCTGTGCCTCCGGTGCACGGTCGGCGCGCGCCCAGTCATCTGCCGGGGACGATCCGATGAACTACGAAGACCTCCAGGCCGCCGCCGAACGCGATTTCGAGAACCACGACCCCTCCGAGGTACTCGCTTCCCTTGCCGACGAGCATCCCGCCGACATTGCCCATCACCTGGACGAATGGTCCTCGGAAGCCGGACTCGCGCTGCTGAAACGCCTCGATGTGGCACGGCAGGCGAAAGTGTTCGGCTATCTCGACGACGAACGCCAGCTCGAATGGGCTGAGCAGCTTCCGTCCGAGGCGCTGGTCGAACTGGTGTCGGAGATGAACGCCGACGAGCGCGCCGACCTCGTCGCGGAGTTCCCAGAGACGCTGCAGCAGCTGCTCTACGGCAAGCTGGAACGCGAGGAGGCCGAGGACATCCAGCGCCTGGTCGCGTACGAAGAGGAGACCGCCGGCGCGATCATGACCTCCGACGTCGTGTCGCTGCACGACAGGATGACGGTACAGGAGGCGCTGGACAGCCTGCGTGACCAGGCGCCCGACAGCGAGACGATCTATCGCGCCTACGTGGTCGACGACCACGATCACCTCGTAGGTGCAATCCGGCTTCAGAACCTTATCTTTGCCCGTCGCGATCGACCGATTACCGAACTCATGGAGAGCAATGCACTCGCAGTGCATGTGACCGACGACCAGGAAGAAGTCGCCAAGCAGATTGCCAAGTACGACATCCTCGCGGTACCCGTCGTCGACGACGATGATCGGCTGGTCGGCATGATCACGCACGACGACGCGCTCGATGTCGTTCAAGATGAGGCGACCGAGGACATTCACAGCTTCGGTGCGGTCTCGGACCTTCCGATCAGCGTCAGGGATGCGCCGCTGACAACGATGTACAGAAAGCGTATCGGGTGGCTTATCCTGCTGGTTTTCGGCGCATTGTTCTCAAGTGGAGGAATTGCATATTTCGAGGATACGATCTCCGCTTACGTCGCACTCGTTTTCTTCCTGCCCATGCTCATAGGCAGCGCCGGCAATGCGGGCTCCCAGGCCGCTACGCTGATGGTGCGTGCGCTTGCACTTGGAGATGTGCAGATCAAGGACTGGGGCATCATGATCGGCCGCGAGCTACTGGTCGCACTTGCGCTAGGCGTCACGATGGCGCTTGCCGTCTCGTCGATCGGCATTTTCCGCGGCGGGCCCGATGTTGCCATTGTCGTCGCCGCCACCATGCTGATCGTCGTGATTTTCGGGTCGCTGCTGGGAATGTCGCTGCCGTTCGTGCTGCAACAACTCAAGGTCGACCCGGCAACGGCCAGTGCCCCTCTCGTCGCTACGATGGCCGATGCTGGCGGAGTCATCATCTACTTCGGGATTGCGACCATGGTGCTCGGCCTGCCGGCGTCGCCAGCCTGAGCGGGCCTGGCCGGACGTGTACGGATCGGCTCAATCCGCTGCAAGCCTGCGGGCGAGAAACTCGGGCAATTCCATCGCACCGCGATGAACGGCGGAATTGTAGTAGCGGGTCACCGGGCGGTTGCGGCCTGGCGCAGCTGCCCGGGGCGCCTTATGCGCCTTGGCGCCGCCGGCGAGCGTCGCACTCCACCAGCCGGACGGGTAGCTGCTCTGCGGGAACTGCAATGCGCTGACCTGCGGGAAGCCCGCGGCACGCATTTCGCGGTGTATTCCCGCCAGCACGTCGGTGTGGATCAGTGGCGACTCGCTCTGCACGGCGAGCACGCCAGCCTCACCGAGCACCCGCCGGCACTCGTGGTAGAAGCCACGGGAAAACAACCTCGCCGCCTGGCCGATGGGATCGGTGGAGTCGACGATGATCACGTCGAAGCTCGCGTCACCGGCCTGCTCGATGAACGAGATACCGTCCTCGAAGCGAAGTGTTGCACGCGGATCGCCGTTCGCTTCGCACAGCTCCGGAAACCAGCGCTCGGCGACCCGTGTCACGCGTTCGTCGAGCTCGACCTGAACGCAGGACTCGACCGTCTCGTGGCGCAGCACCTCGCGCAGGCATCCGCAGTCCCCGCCGCCGATCACGAGCACTCGCCGGGGATGGGGGTGCGTGTACAGCACCGGATGGGTCAGCATCTCGTGGTAGATGAAATTGTCGCGCCCGGTGAGCATCAGGATGCGGTCGAGCACCAGCACCCGCCCGTAGTGACGGCTCTGGAAGACCTGGATGTGCTGGAACGCGCTGCGCTCGTCGTGCAGCGGCTCCGGCGACTCGAGCGCAAGGCCGAACAGGCTGCCTGCTTCCGCGCAGGGTTCGAGGAACCAGTCACGCGGGTCGAACAGCCGGCGCCAGTCCGCGCCGACCGGTGCGATGGGGGCGTCACCGCCCATTGATCAGGCTCCCGCTGCTCTCAATCGTGCCGGCGCTGCGCTGGCACCGCGGTGGCGCATCATCTCGAGCTGACCGCGGCGCAGCTCCATCGTCGAGACCTGCCCTGCGCCGAGACGTGCGCGAATATGCTCGAACGCCCGTTCCGCAGATACGCCGTCGCCACAGGTGAAGAGGTCCACTGCCGCGTATCCGTGCTCGGGCCAGGTATGGATCGCCAGATGGCTTTCAGCGATCACGACGACGCCGGACACGCCATGTGGTGAGAATTCGTGGAACGCCTGGGTGACGATGGTGGCTCCGGCCAGGCGTGCAGCCTCTACCATCACGGATTCGATGGCCGCTGCATCCGCGAGCGCAGCCTCGCCACACCCATAGAATTCCGCGACGATCTGCCTGCCCAGCGAGTGCATCGGCAAGTCCCCCAATCTAGATGACCGGCGCCTGCGCGGTGCCGAGCCATGTAAACCAGCAGTACTCCCGTCCACCCCAAGCCACCCGCCGGGTGCCATGCGATGCTATGGAAGGCCGCGAAATATAACGCCGGCGCTACGGTGTTGCAAACCGCGCTCCTTCAGGGCAACGGCAGCCATAGGAGTGCCGTGATCACCAGCAGCGCAAGCACGACGGTCTCGACGGCGATCAGCAGCGCGGCCCGCGGCCCGACCTTCGCCATCTCGCCCAGCGAGGTCTTGACGCCGAGCGCGGCGATCGCGGTGACCAGGCAGCCTTGTGCTACGGACACCAGTCCGGAGTGAAGCGCGGCGGGCACCAGGTCCAGGCTGTTGACGACTACCAGGCCCGCGAACAACAGCAGGAACCACGGCAGCGCGGTGGCGACCACCGAGCCCTGACCCTCGCGCCGGCCAACCGCCACCGCAACGAGCATCACCAGCGGCAGCAGCATCGCGACGCGCATCAGCTTGGTGTAGGTCGCAAGATCTCCGGCGGGATCAGACACGATGTAGCCGGCCCCGACGACCTGGGCGACGTCGTGAATGGTGGCGCCGAGGAATACGCCGGCCCGGGCATCGGAGTAGCCGAGGAACGCAACCAGCAGTGGATACAGCAGCATCGCGACCGTACTGAGTACCGTCACGCCGACGACGGTGAACGCGGTGTCGCGCTGCAGGCCCGCGTGTCGCGGCATCACGGCGGCGATCGCCATCGCCGCCGATGCGCCGCACACGCCGACCGCACCGCCGGTGAGCACTCCGAAGCCGCGGGAAAGACCAAGCAGCCGCGCGCACACGACGCCCACGATCAGTGTGAGCGCGACCGCCGCGACGACGAGCAGCAGCGGTGACCAGCCGAGCGCCACCACCTGTTCCCAGCTGATGCGAAGCCCCAGCAGCCCGACGCCCAGCCGCAGCACATGTCGCGCCACAAAGTCGATACCGGCGGCAAAGCGGGCATCGCCCGCGAGAAAATTGAATGCCATGCCTATCAGCAGTGCGAGCAGCATGACCGGACCACCGTAATGATCGGTGATCGCCAGCGCGGCGAGCGCGATCACGGCGGCAAGCATCACGCCGGGGAAGATCGCCTTCACGCCTGATGATGACTCGGCTGGGTCTGACATCCGGGACGTTGCCGCAAAAGCGCCGAGTCTACCATCGGGCCCGGCATGGCGGCCTTCGCATACACGTGTCGCAATACGCGATTCCACGGGTAGGGCGTGAACCGGCGTAATGTTCAGATAGAGACTTGGCCCTACGCTTGATCGATCTAACGGAGTACACCCGATGCGACTGACCCTGGTACTGCTGTCAGCCCTTGTTCTGACCGCCTGCGGCGGTAACGGCGCGCCTCCCGTGCCCGCTGCCGATGAAGGTCCGATGCGCTATTTCGTGACCGTCACCGCCGAGCATCCCCAGGCCCGCGGCATGGCCATGGTGCTCAGTCGCCAGCTCGTCGCGCGAGGCGCCGAGGTGCGGGTACTGCTTTGCGGCCCGGGCGGCGAACTGGGCCTGCGCGACGCCGAGGGACCCACGCTTCAGCCGGCCGACGCATCGCCCGGCCAGATGCTGAGGGCGCTCATGGCTGATGGTGCCCGCGTCGAGGTATGCGCGATCTTTCTGCCCAATACGCAATGGAGCGAGGCGGACCTTGCCGACGGCGTCAGCGTCGCCCGGCCCGGTGACATCGCCGAGCATATGCTGCAGCGTGATGTGCGCTTCCTGAATTTCTGAACCGGACACGCGAACAAACAAAAGGGCCCCGAAGGGCCCTTCTGATCGCCTGGCACCCTGGGATGCCGAAGCGGAGGGCGGACCGGAGTCCGCCCTTCAGCCGTTACCAGCGGCTACCGCCACCGCCGTTGCGCGGCGGACGCGCCTCACGCGGCTTGGCCTGGTTGACCTTCATGTTGCGGCCACCCAGCGCGGTGTCGTTCAGCGCCTTCATGGCTGCATCAGCCTCGGAGTTGTCAGCCATCTCGACGAAGCCGAAACCCTTGGACTGGCCCGTGAACTTGTCAGTGATGACGTTGACCGAGTCGACCGAACCGAATTCGGAGAAAGCCGAACGAAGCTGATCTTCAGTCACGCTGTAGGCCAGATTTCCAACATAGATATTCATAATTAACACGTACTCGTAGCAAGTGGTCTGAGCGTAAATGCACCGGCGGCCAATCAGACCACGAAAAGATCGACGGTGAACTGCCTGCTGGCAGATACGATAGACACGACGCGGCAGGTGCCGGTCGGGTCAAATTTGAATCTTGGGAGGGGCGATCGCTGGAGACCGGAAGCGGGAAGTGAGGACACGATAGCAGATTGTATCGCCACGCGCACGCTTTTTCAGTGCCACAGCGATGCGATCTGTTCTGCCAGCTGCAGGCTGCCGAGCCGGCGCGGCGATGCCGGCGTGTCTGAACCCGAACGCATGAAGGGCCTCTCCGATCCTGTTCCCTGGTCGGAAGTGCGAATGCCTCGCATTCTCACCCCTATCAAGCGCCCTGTGATCGCAACCGGTCCGCCAGCGTACGCAGCGCCGATGCGGCATCGGGTTCGCGGGGCAGCAGCGGCAACCTGAACCGGGGCAGGTCGGGGAAGCGGGTGTCGATGTGGGCGAGGCCGTCGGCCTGCACTTCGAGCCTCGCTTGCATGAAATCGCCGGGCAGGTCCGGCGGCAGCACGCGGTTGATCACGAGCGCCGACACCGCGAGCCCGAACTCGGCGAGTTCGTCCACCGCACGCCGTGTCTCCTCGATCGCCAGTCGCTGCGCGATCAGCACCTCTGCGACTTCCTGGAGGAAGAGTTCGCTGAGAGCGGGGCGAACCCCAACCGGCTTGTGCTTGAAGTCACGGAGACCGCTGCGGTAACGGACTTCGTCGCCGCCCGTGGGGTCATGCAGCGGATCCGCGAATTCGGCTGCCATTTCGCCCTGGATGACTTCGGCGTCGGCTTCAGCAGCTTCCATTACCTCGGGCAGTTGCCCGCGGACTACA
>PWYM01000110.1 GCA_003567855.1 Gammaproteobacteria bacterium
CGCTCGACGCCCTTCCAGCGCGGGTGGGACTCCCATTCCTGGGTGAGTTTCTTGGCGGCGTCCGATGTCATGTTGGGTACTCCGGGTCGGTTGTTGCCTGTTGCTGTACGTCTCGCCGGCCGCCACATCTACCACTGCACGCGGTCATGCCTGCGATGCCGCGGATGTCCATCCGCCGCTGCCGCGATCGGGCGAACCCGACGGCCCACGTCAGGACTGTCAGGCACACGTATCATTTTGCGGCGCAGCATTCTAGACACACCGGACGCTTGGAGGCAAAGCCCCGTGCGCCTCGGTCGGGCATGATGGCGCCATGCCGACCGTGCTGTTCAACAAGCCGATGGGCGTGCTGTCCCAGTTTCGCGACGCCGACGGACGCGTCGGGCTGGGCCGCTGGCTCGAGTTTCCGGGGGTCTACGCGGTCGGGCGCCTCGATGCCGACAGCGAGGGCCTGCTGGTGCTCACCGACGCCGGCGCCCTGCAGGCACGGATCGCATCGCCGCGACGCCATGTCGCCAAGGTGTACTTCGTGCAGGTCGAAGGCACGGCCGATGACGTGGCCTGCGAACGACTGACGCGCGGTGTCACGCTGCGCGACGGCCCGGCAGCAGCCCGCTCCGCGCGTGTCGTCGCCGCGCCCGACTGGCTCTGGCCACGCGACCCGCCGGTGCGACAGCGGCGGCACATCCCGACGAGCTGGCTGCGGCTGGAACTGTCCGAGGGGCGCAACCGGCAGGTCAGGCGCATGACGGCCGCGGTCGGGTTGCCGACCTTGAGACTGGTCCGCCACGCGGTCGGACCATGGACGCTCGACGGACTCGCACCCGGTGGCTGGCGCGCGCTCGACAATGACGCCGCATGGGCGGCGCTCGAGCCGCGCGGTCGCGATGCGCGCCGGACCAGGGGGAGATAACGGAGACACCGAGCGCCTGCTGTTTCTGGGCTCGACCGGCCGGGGTGCCCTCAGGCGAGTGGCGGCGCCGAAGGCGGGCGACGACCCGCGATACGCATCGCGATCTCCATCGCCTGTTCGTAGTTCAGGCGTGGATCGACCTGGGTCTTGTAGGCACGGGCGAGATCGCCGTCGGTCAGCCCGCGTGCCCCGCCGGTGCATTCGGTGACGTCGTCGCCGGTCAGTTCCAGGTGCACGCCGCCGAGGTAACTGCCCTGCTCCTGGTGAACGCGGAACGCGGCCTCGAGCTCGGCGATGATGTTGTCGAAGCGCCGGGTCTTCATGCCCTCGGCCGTGGTCTCGGTGTTGCCGTGCATCGGGTCGCAGACCCACAGCACGTTGGCGCCGACAGCGCGCACCGCGCGGATCACCCGCGGCAGGTGTTCTTCGATGTTCCCGGCGCCAAAGCGGGTGATCAGCGACAGGCGGCCGGGCTCGTTCTGCGGATTCAGCACCTGAACGAGTTCCTGCAGCCATTCATCGCTCATGCCGGTGCCGACCTTCACCGACACCGGGTTCGAGATGCCGCGGAAGAACTCGACGTGGGCGCCGTCGAGTTCGGCCGTGCGCATGCCGATCCACGGCCAGTGGGTCGACAGGTTGTACCAGCGCTGGCGGTGCTCGAGGAAGCGCGTCTGGGCCTGCTCGTACGGCAGATGCAGGCCCTCGTGCGAGCAGTAGAAATCCACGCGGCGCGAGTGGTGCAGCGGCCGGCCGGATACGGTTTCCATGAACTCGAGCGCGTTGGTGATCGAACGCGTGACTTCCTGGTACTCGCGTGCGAGCGGCGAGTGCTGGACCCAGTCGAGGTTCCAGTTCTCCGGGTGATGAAGGTCGGCGAAGCCGCCGTCCACGAGCGCCCGTACAAAATTCAGTGTCAGCGCCGCGCGTTCGTAGCCGCGCAGCATGAGCTCCGGGTCCGGCACCCGGTCGCCGGTCGAGAACGCGCTGCGGTTGACGAGGTCGCCGCGATAACTCGGCAGTGTCTGGCCTTCCCGGGTCTCGGTATCGGCCGAGCGTGGCTTGGCGTACTGGCCGGCCATGCGGCCGACGCGCACGATCGGCTTCTTCATCCCGTACAGCAGCACGACCGACATCTGCAGCAGGATCTTGAGTTTCTGGACGACATTTTCGGAGCTGCACTCGTCGAAACTCTCGGCGCAGTCACCGCCCTGCAGCACGAACGCCTCGCCACGCTGGGCGGCGGCGACCATGCCCTTGAGCCGCTCGACTTCCCACGAGGTGACCAGCGGCGGCAGCCGACCGAGACTGGCCAGCGTACGATCGAACGCCGCCGGGTCCGGATAGGTGGGCTGCTGGCCGGCGACGCGGCCCTGCCAGCTCGCGGGGTGCCACGACTGGTGTGATGGACTCCTGCTCATCTTCGGATCATGCCATACGGTATTGCCGCGGTGCAAAATTGTATACAGCATTGCGCAGGCCGCGGGACTGCTATCATCACCGCACCAGATCAGCCACCCCGGAGGGTGTCGTGCGAGTCAAGGAATGGCTCATGTTGGCGCTGGTGCTCGGCGGGGTTGCCCTGCTCAGCGTCGGGCGCTCCGCCCCGGATGGCGCCGCGATGGTCCTCGAGGTCGACGGCCCGATCGGCCCGCCGACCCGCGACTACCTCGTCCGTGGTCTCGATCGCGCCGCCGCCGAAGGCGCCCAGCTCGTCATCCTGGAAATGGACACGCCGGGCGGGCTGCTCGATTCCACCCGGGACATCATCAGCGCAATCCTCGCGAGCGAGGTGCCGGTCGCGACCTACGTGTCGCCCGAAGGCGCGCGCGCCGCGAGTGCCGGCACGTTCATTCTCTACGCGAGCCACATCGCGGCGATGGCGCCGGCCACCAATCTTGGTGCGGCCACACCGGTCGGCGTCGGGGGGCGGGTGCAGCTCGAAGACCTGCTTGACGAACTCGACGATGACAACGACGCGACCGAACGCGACGAAGACGAACGCGACAATGACGAGCGTGACGACGGTGAGCGCGAAGACGACGGCATGTCTGCGGGCGAACGCAAGGCGATCAACGACGCCGTCGCGTATATTCGCGGCCTTGCCGAGCGCCGTGGTCGCAACGCCGACTGGGCCGAAGAAGCCGTGCGCGATGCCGCGACGCTGTCGTCGAGCGAAGCGCTGGAAAAGGGTGTCATCGAGTTCCGTGCCCGCAACATCACCGACCTGCTCTCCCAGCTCGATGGCCACACCGTCGAAGTCGCTGGCACCGAGATCACGCTGAGCACCGACGGCATAGAGGTCATCCGCGTCGAGCCGGACTGGCGCACGCAGTTCCTGCAGATCATCACGAACCCCACGGTTGCGTACCTGCTGATGCTGATCGGCATCTACGGGCTGATTTTCGAGGGTTACAATCCGGGGGCGATCGTGCCGGGCGTGATCGGTGCGATCTCGCTGCTGCTTGCGCTGTTCGCGTTCCAGATCCTGCCGGTCAACTTCGCCGGACTCGCACTCATTGTGCTTGGCATCGTGCTGATCGTTGCCGAAACACTGGTACCCAGTTTCGGCGCACTCGGGCTCGGCGGCGTTGCCGCTTTCGTGGCCGGTTCGGTCATCCTGATCGACTCCGACGTGCCCGGCTTCGGCGTGTCGCTGCCGCTGATCATCGGCATCGCGACCACCGGTGCGCTGCTGACGCTTGCCATCGCAATGATGGCCGTCAAGGTGCGTTATCGCCCCGTAGTGTCCGGTAACGAGCAGCTGCTCAGCGCTCACGGCGAGGCGATGACCGATTTCGTCGACGGTCGCGGACAGGTCTGGCTGCTCAGCGAGCGCTGGCAGGCCGTCGCGGCCGAACCCATTGCCAAGGGTGACCCAGTGCGTGTCACCGCGGTCAACGGACTCGAACTCACGGTAGAGAAACAGGCCTGAACCGTTCGCCGCGATTGCGGCCACGGTGCATCAACAGGAGAAGCAAGATGCAGGACATTCCCGCCTATCTGATCGTCATTGCGCTGGTCGCGCTGTTCATCTTCAACCTCTTCCGGATCCTGAAGGAATACGAGCGCGGCGTGATTTTCTTTCTGGGCCGATTCTACAGGGTCAAGGGGCCGGGTCTGATCATCCTGATCCCGGGACTGCAGAAGATGGAGCGCATCGACCTGCGCACCCTCGTGCTCGACGTGCCGACGCAGGATGTGATCTCCCGCGACAACGTGTCGGTGAAGGTCAATGCGGTGATCTACTTCCGGGTCATCGACCCGGAGAAGGCCGTCATCCAGATCGAGAATCGTGTCGAGGCGACGAGCCAGCTTGCGCAGACCACGCTGCGCTCGGTCCTGGGCCGCCACGACCTCGACGAAATACTGTCCGAGCGCGACAAGCTCAACTCGGACATCCAGGAGATCCTCGACAAGAGCACCGAGGCCTGGGGCATCAAGGTGTCCAACGTCGAGATCAAGCACGTGGACCTCGAGCAGAGCATGATCCGGGCGATCGCCGCGCAGGCCGAGGCCGAGCGTTCACGGCGCGCGAAGATCATCCATGCCGACGGCGAGCAGCAGGCGTCGGAGCGCCTCGCCGAGGCCGCGCGCATGCTGGCGACGCAGCCGTCGGCGGTCACGCTGCGCTACCTTCAGACGCTGACTGAGGTCGCACGCGACCAGAACTCGACGATCGTCTTCCCGCTGCCGATGGATCTCCTGAAGCCGCTGCTCGGGCGCCTGGAAGGCGGCGAACGCAAGGATTGACCGCGCTCAGGCGCGCGCGACCGCGGTCGCGGTCGCGCGCGACCAGTGAGCGTCGAGCCGATGCCTGGAGACCTTGCGCGCGGTGCCGAGCGCCTGGGCGAACAGCGATACGCGCAGCTCCTCGAGCAGCCAGCGGTACTCGACCAGCGCCGGCGGCAGTGCGTCGCCCGGGCGTCGCGCGATCCAGTCATCGAGCCGGTCGCGCAGCGCTACCATCATCTCGGTGTACTCGGTGTCGCGGGCGTGGCCGTGGCGCAGCTTGTCGAGCCGCACCTCGACCGCGTCCAGGTATCGGGGCAGGTGTTCCCGCCATTCGCGCGGCGTGCGTGCGAGCGTGTTGTCACCGACGAGGTCGGAGAGCTGGCGTCGCAGGTCCGCGGCCACCGCGTCGGGCAATGGCTGCGCGTCCAGGTGTTGAAGCAGCGTTGCGTGTTTGCCGAAGGCCGTGCGCGCGAGCGCCAGCAACCGCTCGCCGGTGGGCATGATCGACGCACGGCCGCGTGCGAGCATCGCGTCGAAGTCCACCCGCGTGCGCGGGACCGGCGTGTCGGCTTGAAGCATTGCCTCCTCGAAAGTCGCCCACAGCAGATCACGCTGCAGGGCTCGACGATCACCGACGTGCCGATACGCGAACAGCAGGCGGGTATCGGCCGCGACCGCCCGCTCGAGCTCACGCACCTGTTGCGGCATGGCCAGCATCGCCAGTCTGAGGACGCCATGTCGCGTTTCGCGGGCGGCCGAAGCGGCACTGTCGAGCAGCCTGAGGTCGACCGCATTGCCGGTGTCGACCAGCGCCGGGTATAGCCGTGCGACGATGCCGCCCCGCTCGAGGTCCACGGGCCCGCCGAGCTCGGCGAAGTCCCAGAGTTTGACGCCCCGGCGCTCATGGTCCTCGAGTCCCGGCAGCTTCGCCGGTGCCGCGCCGCCATGCGCGGTGCGCAGCGCCTGCAGGTCGCGACCCTGCCCCAGCAACCGCCCGTCGAGGTCGACGACGCGCACGTTGAAGTGCAACTCCGGCGGCAGCACGTCGGCCCAGCCCCGCGGCTCGACGCGCACCGAGTACCGCGCCTCGAGTTCTCCGGCGAGCCAGGTCTCGATGCTGTGCGCGTCGGGCGGCGGCCACGGCGCGTCGCCGGCGAGCCTGCGGGCGGTATCGGGGACCGGCACGAGGCGGCGCCGGTCAGGCTTAGGTAACGCGCGCAGCAGCAGGTCGATGCGCTCGGGCAGGTAACCCGGCACCAGCCACGTCAGCCGTGCCGGCGACACACCCGCGAGCAGCGGCGCCGGTACCGTGAGCGTGAGCCCGTCGTCCACGGCACCGGGTTCGAAGCGGTAGCGTATCGTCAGGCGGTTTTCACCGATTTCAAGCGCGTCGGGATACCGCTCCGGCGTGATTTCCGATGGCTCGCGCAGCAGCAGCGTGTCGCGCGACATGCGCAGGCGCGCGTCCGTGGCCGGGTCCGTCTGGAGCCATGTGTCCAGCGTGCGCGCATCGACGACGTCGGCAGGCAGTCTTTCATCGTAGAACGCGGCCTGGACGCGCGCGCCGGCGACGAGGTCCCGGCGCCGGATCCGGGCCTCCAGCGACTCCAGCCGGCGACGCAGTCGCCAGTTCGCCCGCACGGCCGGCGGCGCCCGACGCAGCCGGGTGTCGACGAGCGCCTGTTCGATAAAGGTCATACGCGCCGCGGCGCGATCGTGAGGCGCAAGGGCCACCGTACGCCCTGCCACGAGCTCCAGCCCCCACAGTGTCACGCGTTCCTCGCACATCACGCGACCCTGCGCCCGGTCGAACCACGGGGCGCCATGCGTGCGGCGGACCAGGTGGGCCGCAGCCGCCTCGATCCAGCCGGGCCGCACGCGCGCGGCGGTCATCGCGAAGGTCCGCGAGGTCTGCATGAAGCCGGCCGCCATGAGCCACGGTGGCGGCTTCTGCACGAGGCCGGAGCCCGGGAACAGCGTCACGCGGGTGTCGCGAGCTCCGCGGTACTCGCGCCGCTCGTCGCGGCGCGCGACCAGGCTCAGCAGGCCCGTCAGCAGCGCACGGTGGATCCTTCCGGCGTCGGCCCCCTCCTTGCCCGCCCGCAGTTTCAGCGTCCGGCACTGGCGCTGGAGCTGGCGATGCACCTCCTGCCATTCGCGTACTCGTCGCCACGACAGAAAATGCTCACGGCAGTACCGGCGCAGGCCGCCGCTGCCGCCGTCGCGCCGCACCGCATCGATGTCCCGCCACAACTTCAGGAATACGAGAAAATCCGAACGCGGGTCGGCGAACTTCCGGTGGGCCTCGTCGGCGGCCTGCTGGCGATCGGGCGGACGCTCGCGGGGATCCTGGATCGACAGCGCCGAGACGATCACGAGCACGTCGGCGAGCGCCCCCTCGCGGTCGGCGGCCACCAGCATGCGCGCGAACCGCGGCTCGACCTGCAGGCGCGCCATCGTGCGCCCGAGGCGCGTGATGCGGCCACGCGCATCGACGGCCTGCAGCTCCTCGAGCAGCTGGAAGCCGTCGCGTATGGCACTCTCAGGCGGGGGCTCGAGGAACGGAAAGTCCTCTGGCGACCCCAGCCGCAGCGCGGCCATCTGCAGGATCACACTCGCGAGGTTCGTGCGCAGGATTTCGCTGTCGGTGTACGCCGGACGTGCCGCGTAATCTTCCTCGGCATAGAGGCGCACACACAGCCCCGGCGCGATGCGCCCGCAACGCCCCTTGCGCTGGTCGGCTGCGGCCTGGGATACGGGTTCGATGGGGAGGCGCTGCACCTTCGCCCTCGGGCTGTAGCGGCTGACGCGTGCCAGGCCTGTATCGATCACGAAACGGATTCTCGGCACGGTCAGCGACGTCTCGGCCACGTTGGTCGCGAGCACGATCCGGTGACGCGGACCGGGGTGAAAGATGCGGGCCTGCTGTTCGGCCGGCAGCCGGGCGTAGAGCGGCAGCACCTCGAAGTCGGGCAGCTTCAGCCGCGACAGCGCCTCGGTCGTCTCGCGGATGTCGGCCTGGCCGGGCAGGAACACGAGCATGTCGCGTTCGACGCCGCCGCCGAGGTCATCGAGCGGGCGGCGAGACAGCGCCTGCACCACGGTAGCGACCTGCGATGCGAGGTCTTCGTCCGGATCGTCGGCTGGGCGATATTCCACGCTGACGGGAAAGGTCCGACCGCTGACCTCAATGACCGGTGCGTCGTCGAAGTGGCGTGCGAAACGCCCGGTGTCGATCGTCGCCGAGGTGATGATCACGCGCAGGTCCGGGCGGCGCGGCAGCAGGCGATGGAGGTAGCCGAGCAGGAAGTCGATGTTCAGGCTGCGCTCGTGCGCCTCGTCGATAATCAGCGTGTCGTAGGCGCGCAGCTCCCGATCGCGCGTGATTTCGGCGAGCAGGATGCCGTCGGTCATGACCTTGATCCGCGTGCGCGGGCCGGTGCGGTCGTCGAAGCGGACCTTGCACCCGATCACGTCGCCCGGTGTGGTGCCGGTTTCCTCGGCGAGGCGTTCGGCCACCGCGTGCGCGGCGATGCGCCGGGGCTGGGTATGTCCAATGAGGCCACGGCTGCCGCCCCCGGCTTCGACGCAGAGCTTGGGCAGCTGCGTGGTCTTGCCGGAACCTGTGTCACCGCTGAGGACCAGGACCTGGTGCGTGCGCAGCGCCGCCAGGATGCGCGCGCGTTCGGCGCTGACGGGCAACGCGAGATCGTAGTCGAGGCGCATGCCATGCAGATCGGCCAACGCCGACGCCTCATCGCCGCCGGGCATTTGTCAGCGCGCCGCGGGCAGCGTCACGATCATGGCCGCACCCCCGAGTGCAGATGCGCCGATCTCGAGCGTGCCCCCTGCACCGGCGACGATGTCGGCCACCACCGCGAGCCCGATGCCATGACCCGGCCGCGAGCGGTCGAGCCGGGTACCGCGTTCGAGAGCCTGCCCGGCGGCCGCGGGATCGAGGCCGGGACCATCGTCCTCGACACTGATGCGCAGCCAGCCGTCGTCGGCGCGCGCCGAACAGCGCACGCTTCGGTCGCCGAACTTGCAGGCGTTATCGAGCAGGTTGCCGAGCATTTCCTGGAGGTCGCCCTCGTCTCCGTACGCGGTCAGTTCACGTGGAATATCGACCTCGATCGACAGCCTGCGTTCAGCGTGAATCTTCGCGAGACTTTCGACGAGGTCGTCGACGAGCGGCGCGAGTTCGACTGGTCGTACACCCGGCGCGTGCCCGGCGATGCTGCTGGCGCGCTTGAGCTGATGGCCGATCAGGCGGTCCATGCGCTCGATGTCAGCCTTCAGGCCCTCGGCAGTATCGTCACCGCCCGTGGCCAGCCGGGCCTGCATCGCCGCGAGCGGCGTCTTCAGGCTGTGGGCTAGGTTCGCGAGGCTGTCGCGGTAGCGCTGCTGGCGTCCGCGTTCGCGTGCCAGCAGCGCATTGAGATTTCGCACCACGCCGTGCAGTTCGCGCGGGAAACGCCCCTCCAGCGTCTCACGTGCACCCGCTTCGAGTTGGCCGATCTGGCGTTCGAGCGCACCGAGCGGCCGCAGCTGGCGCCCGAGCAGCAGTGCGAGCAGCGCCACCGTCGCGAGCGTCAGCCCGCCGAACCAGCTCGCGAGCCCGACCCGGAAGCCACGCTGCTGGGCGCGGTACGGCTCGAGGCTCTGCGCGACGACGAACTGGAAGCGGCGCACCTCGCCTTCGTCGAATTCCCAGTCCACGGTGACGCTGCGCTGGGCGATCCCGGCGCCGTTGCCGACGGTGCGCTGGTCGCGCACGCCCGGACGCCCTGGCGCCGGCGGATCGAGCGCACCGGCCAGAGTGGACGGCGAACGCCACAGCACGCTGCCGTCGGCCTCGCGGATTTCACCGTAGAGGCCCGACTCGGGCGCGGTCAGCCGTCTGTCGGGCAGGATCGGAACGGCGAGCGACAGCCCCTCTTCATGGGGTTCAGCCGCGGCCATCAGCGCGATCAGGTGTGCCTCGAGAATTTCCGCGCGGTTGCGGGCAAGGCTCGACCCCAGGCTCCAGTCGAGTGCGACGATGGTCGCACCGAAGAACACCGCGAGCACCGCGGCGAGGCTGACGAGTACGCGGACACGGAGCGAGTTCATCACTCAGCCCAGGCGATAACCGCGACCGCGCAGCGTTTCTATGGGCTGGCGCGTGCCGTCGGGATCGAGCTTGCGGCGCAGGCGCCCGATGAAGACCTCGATGGTGTTGCTGTCGCGCTCGAAGTCCTGTTCATAGAGCCGTTCGGTGAGCTCGCTCTTGGAGATCACCTGCCCCGCGCGCAGCATCAACGCCTCGAGCAGCCGGTATTCGAAGCTCGTGAGCTCGATATCCCGGCCGCCTACCGCCACCGCCTGGCTTGCGGTGTCGAGGCGGATGTCGCCGCTTTCGAGTACCGGCCTTGCGAATCCGGCGGCACGCCGCACCAGCGCCTCGAGCCGCGCGACGAGCTCCTCGGTGTGAAAGGGCTTGACGACGTAATCGTCGGCGCCCGACTTCAGGCCGGCGACCTTGTCCTGCCAACGGTCCCGCGCGGTGAGGATCAGGATGGGGACGGCAATGCCCTGTTCGCGCAACCCGGCGATCAGGTCCATGCCCGACTCGTCGGGCAGGCCGAGGTCGATAATCGCCACGTCGGGGGAATACTCGCGCGCGTAGTACCGGGCCTCGCGTGCGCTGCACGCCTCGTCGACGAGCCAGTCGCGCGCGCGCAGCGCGTCGATGATCCCGGCGCGCAGCGGCGCGTCGTCCTCGACCACCAATACCCGCATCGGTTCACTCCCTCAGTCGATGCGACCGGTGCGTGCGTCGACGTGGAAGGTGCGCACCCGGCCGTCGGGCAGCAGCA
>PWYM01000093.1 GCA_003567855.1 Gammaproteobacteria bacterium
CCGCACCATGCGGCCCGCATGGGTCCCCGGGTAGGTCGCTACAGGCGTCCGGTGACGGACGTCGCAGAGGAATGGCCGTTCTCGACAGAACCCGGCTTACAGGCCGGCTCCCCCTGTCTCCTCCAGGCGTCAGGCCCGGTATCGCCAGTGCGGTGCCGGGTCTGCGTTCTGTTGAATCCAATTCTGGAAGAGTTCGCTAACTCGTTGATTTTTGAATCGCCGACGGCGTCCGTTCCGGGTTTCAAAGCGCTTCCGGGAATGTGACCTAAGTCTCTGTCGTGCCAACAAAATTTCGAGCGCTAATGGTTGACACCCGACAGCTCCGATCCCTATAGTGTCCCCAAGTGGGAAAAAGTGGGAAAAAATGGGCAGCCGTTGCCCAGAGCTGAGCGATGTTTCGGGGAGCCACCAAAGTCACGCTGGATGCGAAGGGGCGCGTAGCCGTGCCCACGCGCTATCGCGAGCGCATCCAGGAGCGCTGCGACGGACACATGGTGGCGACCGTCGATCGCGACTACTGCCTGCTCCTGTATCCGCTGCCCGACTGGGAAGAGATCGAACGCCGACTGGTGCGCCTGCCCAGTCTCAACAGGCAGGCCCGTCGGCTTCAGCGGCTGATGGTCGGTTATGCCTCCGAGCTCGACCTCGACAGTCATGGCCGCCTGCTGCTGCCCCGCGAGTTGCGTGAGTTCGCGACGCTGGACCGCCAGGCGATCCTGATCGGCCAGGGCAACAAGTTCGAGCTGTGGGACGAGGCGCGCTGGAACGAGCGCCGTGACGAGTGGCTGGCGGCCGAGGAGCACGAAGCCCCCGACCTGCCGGCTGAACTTGAAACGCTGTCGCTCTGAACGGGCGGCGGCGGTGCGGCAGGGGATTCCGTCGGGTGCGCCCGTGACGGCACACCGTCCGGTGCTGCTCGACGCGGCACTCGCCGCGCTGGTCGTCGGTGACTGCGAAGGCTGGTTCGTGGATGCAACGTACGGACGCGGCGGCCACTCGCGAGGGCTGCTCGAGCGAATGGGCGCGAAGGCGCGGTTGCTGGCGCTGGACCAGGACCCGGAAGCGGTGCGTCACGGGCAGGACAGTCTGGGGGGTGATCCGCGGGTGGTGATACGGCACGGCAACTTCGAGTCGCTGGCGTCCCATGTGCGCACTGTCGCCGGGGATGCGCCCGTGCGTGGCGTGCTGATGGACCTCGGCGTGTCGTCGCCCCAGCTCGACACCGCCGACCGGGGTTTCAGCTTCCAGGCCGACGGCCCGCTGGACATGAGGATGGACCCGACGCGCGGCGACAGCGCTGCCGAATGGCTCGCCGATGCCGCCGAAGACGAGATCGCGCGCGTGCTGTGGCGCTACGGCGAGGAACGCCACGGTCGGCGCATTGCGCGTGCGATCTGCCGCGCACGCGTCGAGGCGCCGATCCTGACGACCGGTCGTCTCGCCAGCGTGATCGCCGCGGCGGTGCCCGGTCGGGCCGGCACCCGGCGCCATCCGGCAACGCGCAGCTTCCAGGCGGTGCGCATCCACGTGAACCGTGAGCTCGAGGTGCTGGACCGCGGGCTCGAGCAGGCCGTAGCCGTGCTCGCGCCGGGCGGGCGGCTGGCAGTGATCAGTTTCCATTCACTCGAGGACCGCGCGGTCAAGCGATACCTGCGCCGGCTGAGCGAGCCCGACCCGGTCTACCGCGGTCTGCCCGACATGCCGGCGCACGCACGTCCCACGCTCAGGCTGGTCGGCCGCGCACAGCGCGCCGACGACGCCGAACTTGCGGCGAACCCCCGGGCGCGCAGCGCGACGCTGCGTGTCGCGGAGAAATGCTGATGCGCATCGTCAAACACATCAGGCTCGACGTGGTCGGGATCGTCGCGCTGTTCGCGGTCACCGTCGCGACGGCGCTCTACACGGTGCACGCGCGCCACGATTCGCGCCAGCTGTTCATTGAGCTGCAGCGAATGCAGGCCGAGCGCGACCGGCTGCAGATCGAGTGGGGGCAGTTGCAGATCGAGCAGGGCACGCTCGCCACCCACGGCCGCGTGGAGGCGCTGGTGCGCGACGAGCTGTCGATGCGACCGCCGCGCCCGGACGAGGTGCAGATCGTGCGGGGTGCACACTGACATGGCGACGCGTCACGATAACGACCGCTTCACGCCGGAGCGTTTCCGGCTGCGCACGATTACGGTGGTCGGTGCGTTCGTACTCGCAACCGTGGTGCTGTGCCTGCGGGCCGCGGAACTGCAGATCTTCAACAACGCCTTCCTGTCGGCGCAGGGCGAGGCGCGCCACATCCGCCGGGCGCAGATCTCGGCTCACCGCGGTTCCATCCTCGATCGCAACGGCGAACCGCTCGCGGTCAGCACGCCGGTCGACAGCGTCTGGGCCCACCCCCGCGAACTGTCGGTCGCCGCCGAACGGCTGCCCGAGCTCGCGCGCGTGCTCGAACGCGACCCGGAGTGGATCGCGCGGCGCATCAGCAGCAACCTCGAGCGCGAGTTCGTTTACCTGCGACGGCACATGCGGCCTGACCAGGCCGCGCGCGTGCAGGCGCTGGGGATGCCTGGCGTCCGGTTGCTGCGCGAATATCGCCGTTACTACCCGGCCGGCGAGGTCACGGGCCATCTCGTGGGCTTCACGAACATCGACGACGAGGGCCAGGAAGGCCTGGAGCTCGGCTACGACCACTGGCTGCGCGGCCAGCCCGGCGTCAAGCGCGTGCTGCAGGACCGCTACGGGCGGGTCATCGAGGACGTCGAGAGCATTCGCGTGGCACGTCCCGGCCGCGACCTGCGTACGAGCCTCGACCTGCGGATCCAGTATCTCGCCTACCGGGAACTGAAGGCCGCGGTGACGCGCCACGGCGCGCGGGCGGGGTCCGCGGTCGTGCTCGACGTCTACACGGGCGAAGTGCTCGCGATGGTCAACCAGCCGAGCTACAACCCCAACGACCGCTCGCAGTTCACCGTCGCGCGTTACCGCAACCGGGCGGCCACCGACATCTTCGAGCCGGGGTCGACCTTCAAGCCGCTGCTGCTCGCCGCGGCGCTCGAGACCCGCGACTGGACGCCGGACACGGTGATCGACACGTCGCCGGGGCGGCTGCGCGTCGGACGCCTGCAGGTCGAGGACCGGCAGAACCACGGCCGCATCGATCTCACGACAATGCTGGCGCGCTCGAGCAATGTCGGTGCCGCACGCGTCGCGCTGGAGATGGAAAGCCAGGCGCTGTGGTCGGTGTTCGACGGGTTCGGCATCGGCCATCTCAGCAACTCGGGTTTTCCCGGCGAGTCCGCCGGGTTGATGCATCACCACAGCCTGTGGCGGCCCATCGGCCAGGCGACGATGGCCTACGGTTACGGCCTGTCGACGACGGCGCTGCAGCTCGCGCGTGCCTACGCGGTGATCGGCGCCGGCGGTGTCCGACGGCCGGTGTCGCTGGTTGCGCTCGACGATGTGCCCAGCGGCGAACGCGTGGTCAGTGCGGCCACCGCCGACGCGGTGATGTCGATGCTGGAAGCGGTGATCGCACCGACGGGTACCGGCCACCGCGCCGCCGTTGCCGGCTACCGCGTGGCCGGCAAGACGGGTACGTCGCGCAAGTCCGGCGTCGGCGGTTACAGCGACGACCGCCACGTCGCGCTGTTCGCCGGGCTCGCGCCGGCGCGGGACCCGCGCCTGGCCGTGGTCGTGATGATCGACGAGCCGCGCGACGCGTTCTACGGCGGTGAGGTCGCCGCACCGGTGTTCTCACGCATCGTCTCCGACGCGCTGCGCCTGCTCGCGGTGCCACCCGATGCGCTGCCGGGCGAGGTGCCGTCGCGGATTCTCCGCGCGGATGCCGCACAATGATGCCGGCCCCCCGCACAACGGTTCCGATGCACCTCGACACGCTGCTTGCCGGCGTGGCCGACGTGCCGGCGCACGTGCCCGTCGCCGACATCACGCTCGACAGCCGGGAGGTGCGCACCGGGGCACTGTTCATCGCGCTGCGGGGCAACCGGACGCACGGCCTCGAATACCTCGACGACGCGCTGCAACGCGGCGCGACGGCGGTCGCGTGGGAGCCCGCGCCGGGTGTCACCCCGCCAGTGCTTCCGGCCGGCGTTCACGGCGTGGCGGTGCCGCTGCTGCGCGAGCGGCTCGGCACCGTGGCCGACCGTTTCTTCGGTTCACCGAGCAAGTCGGTTGCGACCGCCGCAGTCACCGGGACCAACGGCAAGACGACGGTGGCGTGGCTGGTGGCGGGCGCGCTGGAGCATCTCGGCAAGCCCTGCGCCTACATAGGCACGCTGGGTACGGGGCGCCTGCCGACGCCAGACACCGGTGGCCTGACGACGCCCGACGTCGTGACGATGCACCGCCTGCTGGCGCAGGCGCGTGACGAGGGGACGCGCCACGCGGTGCTCGAGGCCTCGTCGCATGCGCTCGCGCAGGCGCGGTTGGCCGAAGTGCGCGTTGCCGTCGCCGCGTTCACGAATCTCACGCCGGAGCACCTGGACTACCACGGCGACATGCGCGCCTATGGTGCGGCGAAGCTCGGGCTGTTCCGGCACCCGGGGCTGCGTGCCGCGGTCGTCAACGTCGACGATCCGTATTCCGAGGCGGTGCTGGCGGCGCTGCCGGCAGGCGTGAGCGCAACACGGGTCTCGATCGCGCCGGCCGCGCTGCCGGGCCCGGACCGGCTGTGCGCGAAACTGATGCCCGAGAGCGGTCCGGGGCTGGTCCTGGTCGTCGATGCCGCCGGCAGGCGCCTGACACTCAACTCGCGGCTCGTCGGCGCGTTCAACGCGAGCAACCTGCTGGTCGCACTCGGGATGCTGCGCGCGCTGGGCGTGGATGCCGATGCCGCGATCCGAGCGCTGTCCGACGCGAGACCGCCCCCCGGTCGCATGCAGGTGTTCGGTGGCGCGGGCCGAAAGCCGCTCGTCGTCGTCGATTTCGCGCACACGCCGGATGCGCTCGAGCGGGCGCTGGAAGCGTTGCGCGCGCACCGGCCCGCCGCGCACCTGACCGTGGTGTTTGGCTGCGGCGGCGAGCGCGACGCGCTCAAGCGTCCGCAGATGGGCGCGATCGCGGCACGCCTCGCCGACCGCGTGGTGCTGACCGACGACAATCCCCGCGGCGAGGACCCCGACGTGATTCTTGCGCAGATCCGCGAGGGTATTCCGGCCAGCGCCTCGGTCAGCCAATGCCGCGACCGCGGCCAGGCGATCGTCGATGCGGTGGCCGGTGCCGGCCCGGAAGACGTCGTGCTCGTCGCGGGCAAGGGGCACGAAAGCGTGCAGCTCGTCAGGGGCGATGCGCGGCCGTTCAGCGACGAGGCCGCCGTGCGCGCGGCACTGGAGGCGCGGCCATGAACCTGCGTTCGCTGATCCAGGTGGCCGACGCGACCGGGGGCGAGCTGGTCGGGCCGGACGCGAACTGGCGTGGCGTCTCCATCGACAGCCGGACGCTGGTCGCCGACAACCTGTTCGTCGCGCTGCGTGGCCCGAATTTCGACGGCCACGACTACGTCGCCGACGCGCATGCCGCGGGTGCGGCCGGTGCAGTCGTCGTGCAACCGGTGGAAGTGCCGCTGCCGCAGATTCTCGTCAGCGACACGCGCCAGGCGCTGGGCCGGCTCGCGGCCCGCTGGCGTGCGGGTTTCCACGGCCCGCTGATCGCGCTGACGGGTTCGAACGGCAAGACCACGGTCAAGGAGATGCTGCGCGCGATCCTCGCCGAGGGTGGCGCGACGCTCGCGACCGAGGGCAACCTGAATAACGAGATCGGCGTGCCGCTGACGCTGCTGCGCCTCGCCAGCGCGCAGCGCTGGGCGGTCGTCGAGATGGGCGCCAACCATGCCGGCGAGATTGCCCGTCTCACGCGCCTCACGAACCCGACCGTCGGCCTGCTGACCAATGCCGCGGCCGCCCACCTGGAGGGCTTCGGCAGCCTCGAGGGTGTCGCGCGTGCGAAGGGCGAGCTGTTCGAGAACCTCGCGCCGGGTGCGACCGCGGTCGTCAACGCCGACGATCGTTGGGCGTCGATGTGGCTCGCGTCCTGCGGCAAGCGTCCCGTGCTGCGTTTCGCGCTCGACGCCGACGCCGAGTTCACCGCCACCGATGTGCGCGAGTCCGGCACTCCACTGTCACCGGCGCTGGAGTTCCGTCTCGTGACGCCGCTCGGCGAGAGCGACGCGCGGGTGCCGATGCTCGGGTCGCACAACGTCGCGAACGCGCTGGCCGCTGCGGCCGCGGCGATCGCCGCCGGCGCAAGCCTGGGGCAGGTGCGCCGCGGCCTCGCCGCGGTGGCGAACGTCGCGGGCCGTCTGACCGCGCAGCCGGGGCTCGAGGGCTGCACCGTCTACGACGACAGCTACAACGCCAATCCCGCGTCGGTCGCCGCCGCGATCGATTTTCTTGCCAGCCGTTCCGGCACCCGCGTGCTGGTGCTCGGAGACCTCGGCGAGCTTGGCGCCGATGCCGCGGCGCTGCACCGCGAGGCGGGGCAGCGCGCGCGCGACGCCGGCCTCGATCTGCTGATCGGGGTCGGACCGCTGAGCCGCAACGCGGTCGAGGCGTTCGGCCCCGGTGCGGTCGCCGTCGACGACGTCGACGGTGCCGAGCAGGCGCTGCGGCGCTGGCTCGCGCCACAGGTGTCCGTACTCGTGAAGGGCTCTCGCGCCGCCGCGCTCGAGCGGCTGGTCTCGCGCCTCGTCGCGTCACCCGAACGGACCGGAACCTGAGGGGGGCACGATGCTACTGCTGCTCACCGAATGGCTGACCGGGTTCTACTCCGGGTTCAACGTCTTCAGCTACATCACGATGCGCGCGATTCTCGGTGCGTTGACCGGGCTTGCGATCGCGCTCGTGGTCGGACCGTGGATGATCGACCGGCTGAGCGTGCGCCAGATCGGCCAGCAGATCCGAAGTGACGGTCCGCAGTCGCATCTGCCCAAGGCCGGTACGCCGACGATGGGTGGCGCGCTGATCATCGTGGCGGTCGCCGCCGCGACGCTGCTCTGGGCCGATCTCGCGAACCGCTACGTGTGGGTGGTGCTGTTCGTGCTGCTCTCATTCGGCGGGATCGGCTTCTACGACGACTGGAAGAAACTGGTACTCGGTGACAGCCGCGGGCTGATCGCGCGCTGGAAATTCTTCTGGCAGTCGGTGGTCGCGCTGTCGGTCGGCGTGTTCCTTTACGCGACCGCGAGTGATCCGGTCGCGACTTCACTGCTGATTCCGTACTTCAAGGACCTGCTGATCCCGCTCGGTATCGTCTTCGTGCCGCTCGTGTGGCTGGTGATCGTCGGCAGCTCCAACGCCGTCAACCTCACCGACGGGCTCGACGGCCTCGCGATCATGCCGACGGTGATGGTGGCGAGCGCGCTCGGCATCTTCGCCTACGTCGCCGGCAACGTCGTTTTCGCCGACTACCTCGACATCCCCTATATCGCCGGCACCGGTGAACTGCTGGTGTTCTGCGCGGCGCTGGCGGGCGCCGGTCTCGGTTTCCTGTGGTTCAACACCTATCCGGCCCAGGTCTTCATGGGCGACGTGGGTGCACTGGCGCTGGGCGCCGCGCTTGGTGCGGTGGCGGTCATCGTCGGCCAGGAGATCGTGCTGCTGATCATGGGTGGCGTGTTCGTCATCGAGACCGTATCGGTGATGATACAGGTCGCGTCCTATCGACTGACCGGCCGGCGGGTGTTCCGCATGGCGCCGCTGCACCACCACTACGAACTCAAGGGCTGGGCCGAGCCCAAGGTCATCGTCCGTTTCTGGATCATCACCGTGATCCTGGTGCTGATCGGTCTTGCGAGCCTGAAGATCCGATGAGCGCGCTACCTGATACGAAGTCCCGCACCCCCCGGCGCTCCGGCGCCGCCGGTGCGACGCGCACGCTCGTGCTCGGTGCCGGAGGCACCGGCCTGGCCTGCGTGCGCCACCTGCTGAACCGGCGCGATACGGTGCGCGTGGCCGACGACCGCGACGCGCCGCCGCAGGCCGAGCTGCTCCGCAAGCTGCTGCCGGACGGTGCGCTGCGCCTCGGCGTCTTCGAGTCGACACTGCTCGACGGCATGGACCGGGTCGTCGTCTCGCCCGGCCTGCCGGGCGATCTGCCGCTGCTGCAGGCCGCGCGGGCGCGCGGTCTGCCCGTGCTCGGCGAGCTTGATCTGTTCGTCGCCGAGGCGCGTGCGCCGGTGGTTGCGGTCACCGGGACCAACGGCAAGAGCACGGTGACGACGCTGGTCGCGGCGATGCTCCACGCCGGCGGGCTGGAGGCGCGCGCCGGCGGCAACCTCGGCCCGGCAGCGCTCTCGCTGCTCGATACCGAGGGCGCCGATCGGCTGGTGCTCGAGGTCTCGAGTTTCCAGCTCGAGCAGACGCCACGCCTGCCGTGCCTCGCGGCGGTGGTGCTCAATGTCTCGCCCGACCATCTCGATCGTCACGGCAGTATCGACGCGTACAGCGCGATCAAGGCCCGGGTCTACGCGCACGCCGAGCACTGCGTGATCAACCTCGACGACGACCGCGTCGCGCGCATGTGTCCGGCCGGCGCCGACTGCATCGGGTTCACGATGTCGGCACCCGGCGATGGCGATTACGGGCTGGTCGAATACGAGGGCGGGCCCTGGCTCGCGCGCGGCGCGTCACCGCTGGTCGCGGCGTCGGCGCTGCGCATTCACGGTCGCCACAACCTCGCCAACGCGCTGGCGGCGCTGGCGCTGTGCGAGGCGGCCGGCGGCGACCTGGAATCCGCGGTGGAGGCGCTGCTTGCATTCAGGCCGTTGCCGCACCGCTGTGAGCGCGTGCCCAGCGACGACGGGCTGACATGGATCGACGATTCGAAGGGCACCAATCTCGCCGCGACCGTCGCCGCGGTCTGCGGCATGCCGGGCCCGCTGGTGCTGATCGCCGGCGGAATCGCGAAAGAAAGCAATTTCGGCCCGCTCGCGGTGGCGCTCGAAGGCCGCGCGCGTGGCGTGGTGCTGATCGGGCGTGATGCGCCGCTGCTCGCAGCGGCACTGGAAGACCGGGTGCCCGTGCAGCATGCCGCCGGCATGGATGAGGCCGTGACGTGCGCGAGGGCGATTGCGCAGCCGGGAGACACGGTGATCCTGTCGCCGGCCTGCGCGAGCTTCGACCAGTTCAGCGATTACCGCGCGCGCGGCCGCGCGTTTGCGGCCGCGGTCCAGGGTGTGCCGTCATGAATGCGATCGCACGCAGCGACTTCGTGCTGGGCCGCTGGCATCTCGACGGCGTGCTGCTGTCGCTGATGCTGCTGATCCTCGGCATCGGTCTGACCGCGCTCGCGTCTGCGTCGGTGACGCTCGCCGACCGCGATCTCGGTCAGCCCTTCCATTACCTGTTTCGCCAGCTCTTCGCCGTGGGTCTCGGTGTCGGGTTGATGGCCGTCGCGCTGGTTGTCCCGACCCGGGTCTGGGAGCAGATGAGCTTCGTGCTGCTGCTCGCCGCGATTGCGCTGCTGGTCCTGGTGCTGGTGCCGGGGCTCGGCCAGACGGTGAACGGCGCGACCCGCTGGCTGCGCGTCGGGGTCATCAACCTGCAGGTCTCGGAGCCTGCGCGGCTGCTGATGATCATGTATGTCGCCGGCTACATGGTGCGTCGCCAGTCGGAAGTCGCGACCCGCTTCACCGGCTTCCTCAAGCCGATGCTGTGCGTTGCCGTGTGCTGCGTGCTGTTGCTTGCGCAGCCGGATTTCGGGGCCGCGACCGTGCTCGTGATCACCACCGTCGCAATGCTTTTCATCGGCGGCGCCCGACTGCGCGATTTCCTTCTGACGGGCCTCGTCGCCGGCGGTGCGCTGACGATGCTCGCGCTGGCCTCGCCGTACCGGGTCTCAAGGCTGACGTCGTTCATGGACCCGTGGGCCGATCCGCTCGATGCCGGCTTCCAGCTGACCCAGTCGCTGATCGCGATAGGCCGTGGCGAATGGTTCGGCGTCGGGTTGGGCTCGAGCGTGCAGAAACTCTTCTACCTGCCGGAAGCGCACACCGACTTCGTGTTCGCGGTGCTCGCCGAGGAACTGGGGCTGATCGGCAGCGTACTGACGATCCTGCTGTTCGCGGCACTGGTGATGCGCTGCTTCCAGCTCGGGCTTGCGTGTGGTCGTGCGGAAATGCCCTACCAGGCCTACCTGTGCGTCGGTATCGGCTTCTGGTTGGGGCTGCAGGCGTTCATCAACATCGGCGTGAACATGGGGCTGCTGCCGACCAAGGGGCTGACGCTGCCGCTGGTCAGCTACGGGCGCAGCAGCCTGCTCGTGACGCTGGGTGCGCTCGGACTGCTGCTGCGCATTCACCATGAGCTGCTGACCGCGGATGCACGTCCGCGCGGCGCGCGGCGGAGGGCGGTGCAATGACCGCCGCCCCGGTACTGATCATGGCCGGCGGCACCGGCGGCCACGTGATGCCGGCGCTCAGCGTCGCAGCGGAACTCGCGCGCCGCGACGTGCCGGTGGTCTGGCTGGGCACGC
>PWYM01000025.1 GCA_003567855.1 Gammaproteobacteria bacterium
ACCGATGCGGCCAGCGCGAGGTAGCGCGGTGCACGCGACACCGGACGCGGCTGCGCGGCTGCGATCGTCGGCCAGAGATCACGCGCCGGCGTGATGTCCCGCTCGAGCCGTGCGACCGCCGCGTCGAGCGCGCGCTCGGCATCGGCGCCGCATCCGCCCGCGCGGTCAGTGGTTTCGTCGTGGTCACGCATGTGCGGTTGCTCCTTCGCCCGCGTCCAGCCATTCACACAGCAGGCCACGGGCACGGTGGTACTGCGCCTTGCAGGTGCCGTCGGTCACGCCGAGCATCCCGGCGGCCTCGGCGTGGGTATAGCCGTGCACCGCAATCAGCACGAACACGTGCCGGGCCCGCTCGGGCAGGCGCGCGATCGCCTGCTCCAGGTCCATCGCGATGCCGGCGTCGTCACGCATGCCATCCCTCGCCTCTTCGTCGTCGCCGACGCTTCTGAGCAGCGCACCGTCGCGGTTCGCGCTGCGGCGGCTGCCGAGCACCTCGTTGACCGCGATGCGATGCAGCCAGGTGCCAAAGCGGCTCGCGCCACGGAAGTCGGCGAGCCGCCGCCAGGCCTGGATGAACGCCCGCTGCGTGCACTCCTCGGCCTGCGCGGGATCGGCGGTCATCCGCAGGCACACGGCGTACACACGCCCGACGTGCTCGCGGTAGAGCGACTCGAAGGCCGGCGCGTCGCCCGCGCGGGCCCGGCGCAGCCGCTCGGCCTCGTCGCGGTCGACCTCCGTTGCGGCCATGGGCATCGGCGGTCCCCGTTTACGTTCCGAAGCTTTGACGGCGCCGGGAGGCGAAAGGTTGGAACCGGGCGCAGGGTCCGGACCAGCGCCCCGACACCGGCACCGCCGGCGGGGAAGGGAATGGAGCGGGTGATGGGAATCGAACCCACGTCATCAGCTTGGGAAGCTGAGGTTCTACCATTGAACTACACCCGCAGCAGCGCAAAGTATAACCAGACCGTGCGGCTGCGTAGAATACCGGCCCCTGCGATGAACCCCACCACGCCCCCCGACGACACCCCGGACCGCCCCCGGCGCCAGCTGCGCAGTTTCGTGCGCCGCGCCGGGCGTCTGACCGTGGGCCAGGCGCGGGCGCTGGATCGCCTCGGCCCCCGCTACCTGCTCGACCCGGAGGCCACGGCGCTGGACCTCGACGCGGCCTTTGACAGGGAGGCGCCGCGGGTGCTGGAAATCGGCTTCGGCAGCGGCGAGGCGCTGCTGGCGCTCGCCGGGCGCTGCCCGTGGGCGGACTTCGTCGGCGTAGAGGTGCATGAACCCGGGGTCGGGCACCTGCTGATGGAGCTCGAGCGCGCCGGCCTCGACAACGTGCGTGCGATCTGTCGCGACGTGGTCGAGGTCCTGGTCGCACTGGCACCGGATACCGCCTTCGATGCGGTGAACATCTTCTTTCCCGACCCGTGGCCGAAGAAGCGCCACCACAAGCGCAGGCTGATCCAGCCGCCGTTCATCGAGCGGCTCGCCGGCGTGCAGCCTCCCGGTGCACTGCTGCACTTTGCCACCGACTGGCAGCCCTACGCGGCGCACGTCGCCGAAGTCGTCGATGCCGATGCGCGCTACGTGCGTATCGAGCGTGAAAAAGCCGAACGCGACCCGCTCGCGTGGCGTCCCCAGACGCGCTTCGAGCGCCGCGGGCTGCGCCGCGGGCATGAAGTCAGCGACCTGTACTGGCGCCGCACGGACGTACCGGGCGCCGATTGAATTCACGCCGGCGGCGGCGCCTTCAATGCCCGCTCATGCCAGTGACTCGAGCACCCCGTCGAGTACGTACTGCGCTGCAAGTGCGGCGAGCACCACGCCGGCCAGCCGGCTGATCACGTTGCCACCGGTCACGCCCATGATGCGCATCACCGGCGTGGTCAGCAGCAGCAGCGCGATCGTGATCAGCAGCACCAGTGCGAGCACGCCGAGCATGCCGGCAAACATCACCATGCTGTCGATGTCGACGACGATCAGCAGTACGGTGGCGAGCGCACCGGGCCCGGCGATCAGCGGGAACGCGACCGGAAACACCGACACGTCCTGGCGGAAGCGCGCCTCTTCCTGCTCGCGCACCGTCGCCGAGCGCACGCCGGAGTCGCGCGCGAACACCATGTCCACGGCGAGCAGGAACAGCAGCAGTCCGCCGGCGATCTTGAACGCACTGACGCTGATGCCGAGCGACGACAGCAGCCAGCTGCCGGTGAGCGCGAAGGCGAGAAAAATCACCGTCGAGATCGCGACCGCCTTGAAGGCGGTGCGACGCCGCGCTGCAGCATCGAGCCCGCGGGTCAGGGCTCCGAACATCGGCACCAGCGAGATCGGCTCGATGACGACGAAGAACAGGATGAAATACTTGAGCAGCTGCTCAATCTCTGGGCTCATGGTCTTGCTGCGGCGACGCTTGGACGATTAACTGGGAACAGGCTGGCGAAGGGTTGCGAACTATAGCACCGGCGTCAGTCCGGACCACCCCCGGGCGCATGCCCGGGCAGGAGCGAGGAGACGTGGCCATGGCGATTCCAGACCCGGTCATCGGCGCGTGGTACGAGCAGTTCCGCGGGCAGCTTTTCAGGGTCGTCGCGATGGATGACGACGACGACACGGTGGAGGTGCAGTACTTCGACGGGACGATCGAAGAGCTCAGTCGTGACGACTGGCCGGACCTGCTGCTGACCAGCGCGGCCGCGCCCGAAGACTGGAGCGGTTCCGTCGACATGGACTTCGACGATGCAGGCCCCGCGGGCGTGCTCGAGGACGAAGGCCTGCACCGCTTCCGCGTCGTGCGTCATCCCGCGAGCGAGGAACCCGAATTCTCGGAGTAACCGGCGCGCGGCCTGCGAATGCCCCGGCGGCTGCCGGCCTGAGGGGTCAGTGCGCCTGAGCCGCCGCCGCATCCACCTCCACGTCGCCGGCCGCATTCACGCGCACCGGCAGACGCGTCAGCCGCGCACCCGGGCACGGCCCGCCTACACACAGGCCCGTGTTCGGCTCGAACACCGCGCCGTGTGACGCACACATCACCAGCCGCCGGTCGCGGGTCAGAAACCGATGCGGCGCCCAGTCCAGGCGATGGCCCGCGTGCGGACAGCGGTTCACCCACGCGTGCAGCTCGCCGCCGATGTACACGACGAACCCGTGCAGCGGCCACGCGTCGTCGCCATGACTGAAGCCATGCGCGCCCGGGTCGTCGAGTCCGGACAGCGCACACACCGAAACCCATTGGCTCATACGTTGCCCGCGCCCTGGCACATGACGGCGGTTGGGCTGAAACCGGTCGCCGGCGTACACTTGCCGTCATGGGATATGCGACTTCCGAAGCCGCCGAAGAGGCTTTCTACTCGGCATTCCAGCAGGCCGACCTCGACGCGATGCGCGAGATCTGGGCAACGCACGACAGCATCTCGTGCGTGCATCCGCAGGCCGAGCCGCTGCTCGGCCAGGACGCCGTGATGCAGAGCTGGCTCGAGATCTTCAACGGCAGCAGCGGCGTCGGCATCGTCGCCGAACCGCTTGCGAGCAGCGTAGGCGCGAACCTCGCAGTGCACCTCGTCACCGAGAAACTGCTCGACGAACAGGGCCGGGTCAACGGCGTGATCGTCGCGACCAACGTGTTCGAACTCACTGACGACGGCTGGAAGATGCTCCTGCACCACGCGTCGCCCCAGCCAGCCGACGCCGCCGCGGCGGTGCCCGAGGCACACCAGCTGCACTGACGCGCCGGCAGCCCGGCCGCCGTCACGCGCGTCGCGCGCCACCACCATCGACATCGCCGGGCGCATCGTCGTCGGCATCGGCAAGCCGAGCCTCCACCGGCAGCTTCCTGGTCAGGTAAATGCACAGCAGCACCGCGGGGATGCCGATCGCGAACACGTAGACGAAGAACCACGCGTAACCGACCGCGTCGACGACGGCGCCCGCGGCGCCGCCTATGGTCTTGCCGGGCAGCGTCATCAGCGACGAGAACAGCGCGTACTGGGTCGCCGTGTACGCGGTGTTCGTCAGCCCCGACAGGTAGGCGATGAACGCGGTGATCGCGATACCGCCCGCGAGGTTGTCGGCGCTGACGGTGATCATCAGCATCCAGATGTGTGGCCCGACCAGCGCCATCACCGAGAACAGCAGGTTGGTCGACGCCGCGAGGATCGCACCGGCGAGCAGCACGCGCATCACGCCGTAGCGCGGCACGAGCAGCCCGCCGATCGCGCCACCGGTGATCGTCATCACCATGCCGAATATGCCACTGATATTGGCGATCTCGGCGCGCGAGAAACCGAGCTCGAGGTAGAAAGGCAGCGCCATCACGCCCATCGAGATGTCGGTGACGCGGTAGAGCCCGATGAACGCGAGGATCACCAGCGCCAACGCACCGTGGCGCGCAAAGAAATCGACGAACGGGCAGACCACGGCGCCGATCAGCCAGCCGAGCGCGTTGCGAAGCGGCTGCGGCAGGTGGGCGTTGCGCGTCATGAACTGCTTCACGCGCGCTTCCATGAATACGGTGTCGCGCGGCGTCGAGGCATCGGGTTCGCGGCTGGCGAGCGCGGCGATCATGCCCACACCCATGAGCGCGGCCATCGCGAGGTACGCGCCGGTCCACTCGAACCACGTGACGATGTACAGCGCGCCGGCACCGGCGACCAGCAGCGCCATGCGGTAGCCGAACACGTAGCTCGCCGCCATCGCCGCCTGCTCCTTGACCGGCGCGGCCTCGATGCGCCAGGCGTCGATCGCAACATCCTGCGTCGCCGAGCCGAACGCGACGAGCACCGCGAACACCGCAAGCCGCGCAAGGTCGGTGACCGGGTCGGTGTACGCCATGCCGCACAGCCCCGCGGCGACGGTGAGCTGCGCGAGCAGGATCCAGCTGCGCCGGCGGCCGAAGATGCGGTGCAGCAGCGGGAGCTGCAGTCGATCGACGATCGGCGACCACAGCACCTTGATCGAATAGGTGATGCCCACCCAGCTGAAAAAACCGATCGCGGTGCGCGACACACCGGCCTCCGACAGCCACGCCGTCAGCGTCGTGAACACCAGCAGGAACGGCAATCCGGCCGAGAAGCCGAGACAGAGCATCGCCAGCATGCGGGGCTGGGCGTAGACGCGCAGCGCCTGCGCCCAACTGCGTCGCGGCGGCGCGGCAGCCCCTTCAGGGACGGTAGTCATAGTCGATGATCAGCGGCGCATGGTCGGAGAAGCGCTCGTCGGTGTAGATGCTCGCCGCGCGCAGGTGCGGCGCGAGCCCCGGCGTGACGACCTGGTAGTCGATGCGCCACCCCACGTTCTTCTCCCACGCACGCCCGCGGTTGGACCACCACGTGTAAAGGTCGGGCTCCGGGCGCAGCGCCCGGAACGCGTCCACGTAACCGGTGCGGTCGAAGACGTGGTCGAGCCACGCACGCTCCTCCGGCAGGAATCCGGAATTCTTCTGGTTCGCCTTCCAGTTCCTGAGGTCTATGGGCTTGTGCGCGATGTTCCAGTCGCCGCAGAGCACGTATTCGCGACGCCGGCGACGCAGCCTGCGCAGGTGATCGTGGAAATGATCCAGAAAGCGGTACTTCGCCGCCTGGCGCGCGTCGCCCGACGTGCCCGACGGCATGTACACCGACACCACGGCGAGCCGGTCGAACTGCATCTCGATGTAGCGGCCCTCGGCGTCGAACTCAGCATTGCCGAGTTCGGTGATCACGCGCTTGGGCCGGTGCCGGCTGTAGATGGCGACGCCGCTGTAGCCCTTCTTCTCGGCATCACGGTAATGCACATGATAGCCGCTGGGGTGAAAGGCCTCGTCGGCCAGCTGGTCGACCTGTGCACGGGTCTCCTGCAGGCAGACGATGTCGGCATTCTGCGACTTCAACCACTCGAACAGTCCCTTGCGGCGCGCCGCGCGGATACCATTGGCGTTCAGCGAAATGATGCGCATTCAATCCTGACCATTCATCATAAGCCGGGCGAGGACCGTGTATCATACCGGCAGTTTCCTGATGGCCGCGCGTATGCAGGCGTACAAGACCCAGTTCCTCGAACTCTCACTAGAGCTCGGCGTATTGCGCTTCGGCGAGTTCCGACTGAAGTCCGGGCGCGTCAGCCCCTACTTCTTTAATGCGGGCCTCTTCAACACCGGCTACGCCGCGGCGAAGCTCGGCCGCTACTACGCTTCGGCGATCATGGACTCGGGTATCGAGTTCGACATGCTCTTCGGCCCGGCGTACAAGGGCATCCCGCTGGTCGCGCTCGCCGCCGCGGCGCTCGCCGAGCATCACGACGAAGACGTCGCGTTCTCTTACAACCGCAAGGAAGCCAAGGCCCACGGCGAAGGCGGCAGCATCATCGGTGCGCCGCTGGAAGGGCGCGTGCTGATCGTCGACGACGTGATCACCGCCGGCACCGCCGTTGGTGAGGCGGTCAACCTGATCCGCCGCGAAGGCGCCGAACCTGCAGGCGTGCTGATCTCGCTGGACCGCCAGGAACTCGGCAAGGGTGAACGCTCGGCGGTGCAGGAACTCGAGGGCGCGCTGGGGGTGCCGGTGCGCAGCATCGTCACGCTCGCCGACCTCATCGACCATATAGAAGACGACCCGGAAGTCCGCGAGCACCTCGCGTCGGTGCGCGCCTACCGCAACCGCTACGGCGTCGGCGGCGACGACTTCGGCTTCGACGACGAATAAACGCCCCGGGGCGACCGTTTCGTGCCGGAAACGTGACCGCAGACACATCCGGCCCCTAGGGCAAGCCCCCGCCGTCTGATAATGTTGGGTCCTGATCCGCTATACGGACGGCGACCATGCGCGCAACGCGCCCGCTCAGCCTGCTCGCAGCCACCGCCCTGGCGCTCGCCATGGCGGTGCCGCACGCGTCCGATCGCGCCTACCGGTGGGTCGACGAGGACGGCAACGTCCACTACGGCGACCGCGTTCCGCCCGAACACACCCAGCGCCGCTCCGACGTGCTCAACCGCCACGGCGTGCCCGTCGGCGAGCGGGCGGGCGCGCGCAGCGAAGAGGAGCGCGAGGCCGAGGCGCGCGCGCGCGCCGCCGAGGAAGAACGCGTGGCCCAGCAGCGCCGCGACCGCATCCTGCTCGACACCTACATGTCGGTCGAGGAGATCGAGATGCTGCGTGACCGGCGCATGGACCTGATCGAGGCTCAGATGACGGTCACCCGGCAGAACCTCGACCGGCTCGGCGACATGCAGGCCATGCTCGAACGCGAGGCCGCCGACTTCCAGCCCTACTCCGACGACCCCGAAGCGCCCCAGCTCCCGGCCGACCTCTCACGCGACATCGCGCACACGCAGCGCTCGATCGAGGTCTACCAGCGCACGCTCGAAGACAGCGAGGCGCAGCACCGGCGCATGGAAGCGCAGTTCTCGCGCGACATCGCGCGGTTCCGGGAGCTGCGCGGCACCGCGCGCCGCTGAAACTGACCGGGGCCGCCGGGCTCAGCGCCGTCCGGTATGGCCAAAACCACCGTCGCCGCGTTCGCTGGGGCGGAATTCCTCGACCACCTCGAAGCGTGCCTGCACCACCGGCACGATGACCATCTGCGCGATGCGCTCGCCCGGCTCGATCGTGTAGGCGTCGCGCCCGCGGTTCCAGCACGACACGAACACCTGGCCCTGGTAGTCGGAGTCGATCAGCCCGGTGAGGTTGCCGAGCACGATGCCGTGGCGGTGGCCGAGCCCGGAGCGCGGCAGCAGCATCGCCGCAAGCCCGGGGTCGGCGAGATGGATCGCGATGCCGGTCGGAATCAGCGTGGCGTCGCCCGGCGCGAGCTCGAACGGCGCATCCACGCAGGCACGCAGGTCGAGGCCGGCCGCACCCGTGGTCGCATACCCGGGCAGCGGAAAGTCACGGCCGAGGCGTGCGTCGAGCACGCGAAGCTGTACCGGGACCATCGCGTCAGGCCGCTTCAGCCATGCCCGCGCGCGGGGCCGCGGCCGCCATCGGTGCCCGTGGCGCCACCGCCGGCGGGATCACGCGCGGCGTAGCGCTCCGCGATCAGTGCAACCAGGTCCTCGGCGAGCGTCTGCTTCGCGGCGCGGGCATACGCGCGCCGGCCGCCGCCGGGCCAGAGCACGACGACCTCGTTGTCGTCGGTGTCGAAGGCCATGCCCTCGCCGACGCGGTTGGCGACGATCATGTCGAGGCGCTTGCGCTCGAGCTTGCCGAGCGCGTAGTGCTCGACATCGTGCGTCTCGGCGGCGAAGCCGACGAGAAACGGGGGCGAAGGCAGCTGCGACACGCTTGCGAGCGTGTCGGGCGCGCGGGTGAGCGCAAGCGCCAGCGCACTCTCGTCTTTCTTGATCTTGCGGTCGGGACATTCGCGCGGGCGGTAGTCGGCGACGGCCGCGGCGGCGATGAACACGTCCACGCCGGCAAGATGGCGGTGCACGGTGGCGTAGAGTTCGTCGGCGGTTTCCACCGGCAGCCACTCCACCCCCGGCGGCGGCGGCAGCGCGACCGGGCCGCAGACGAGCTTCACGCGTGCGCCGGCGCGCATCGCCGCGGCGGCAATGGCAAAGCCCATTTTTCCGGAGCTGCGGTTGGAGATGTAGCGCACCGGGTCGATGGGTTCACGCGTGGGCCCGGCGGTGATCATCACCGTGCGGCCCGCCAGCGGGCCGGCGGCAGCCGGCGGGGCGAGCACCGCGTCGGCGATCTGCGCGGCCTCAAGCATGCGCCCTGGGCCGGTCTCGCCGCACGCCTGGTCACCATCGCCGGGGCCGAGCACGCGTACGCCGCGCGACTCGAGCCGGCGCACGTTTTCGCGTGTGGCGGGATGCGCCCACATCAGGCGGTTCATCGCCGGCGCGATGACCAGCGGGGCATCGGTGGCCAGGCACAGCGTGGAGAGCAGGTCGTCGGCAAGTCCGTTCGCGAGCCGCGCAATGCACTGCGCGGTCGCCGGCGCGATCAGCACCAGGTCCGGCCAGCGCGCGAGCTCGATGTGGCCCATCGCGGCCTCGGCGCGTGTGTCCCAGAGGCTCGTGCGCACCTCCTGACCCGACAGCGCCTGCAGCGTCGCGGCGCCGATGAACTGCTCGGCGCCGTGCGTCATGACGACCTGCACGGCGACATTGCGCTGGCGCAGCAGTCGCACGAGCTCGGCGCTCTTGTAGGCGGCGATGCCACCGGTGACACCGAGCAGGATGCGCCGCGGCGTCGCGGCTGTGATGGCGGAAGCGCTCATCCGCGGAGCTTAATCGGCGCATACGGGCATTTCCAGCAACATGGCGCGTACTTCAGCGACAGGTGCGCAGTTTCTGTTCTGGCCGGGTGTCGCCGGGGCCCCGACAATGCCTGCCATGAACGCGATGGAATCACTGGCGCGCCGCGCCCGGCGCTACGGCGCCGGCAGCCTCGAAGACGCGGAACTGCTCGCGCTGCTGCTCGGGCGCGCGCGCCCCGGAGGCCTGCCGCGGCGCCTGCTGGCGCGGTTCGGAAGCGTCGGCTCGCTGTGGCGCACCCCGCCACCGGAAATCGAGGCCGACTTCGGACCGGTGCTTTGGGCGCGGCTGCAGGCCGCGCGCGAACTCCAGCACCGCTGCCTCGAGGAAGGGCTGCAGCGCGGGCCCGTGCTGGCCAGCCCCGCCGACACCGAGCGCTACCTGCGCTCACTGCTCGGCAGCCTCGACCACGAGCGCTTCGTGTGCCTGCACCTCGACAACCGCCACCGGCTGATCCGCCGCGAGACGCTGTTCCGCGGCACGCTCGATGGCGCAAGCGTCTACCCGCGCGAGGTCGTCAAGAGCGCGCTCGCGCACAATGCCGCCGCGGTCATCCTCGCGCACAACCACCCGTCCGGCGTCGCCGAGCCCAGCGCCGCCGACGAGCACATCACGCGCCGGCTGAAAGCCGCGCTGGGCCTCGTCGACATCCGGCTGCTTGACCATCTGGTGGTCACGCATGGGGGCTGCGTGTCGCTCGCGGCGCGCGGCCTGCTCTGACGCCCTGCAGCTTGTGCACCCCAGGGCGCGCAGCTATACTGGCGCGCTCTTTTCGCGGGGCCTTGGCCCCGGCACCAGCCGCGAGGATATAGGGATGTCCAGGGTCTGCCAGGTAACCGGCAAGCGTCCGATGACGGGCAACAACGTTTCGCACGCGAACAACAAGACGCGCCGGCGTTTTCTTCCCAATCTGCACACCCACCGCTTCTGGCTGGAGAGCGAGCGGCGCTTCGTGCGGCTGCGCGTCTCGCAGAAGGGGCTGCGCACCATTGACCGCCACGGCATCGAGAAGGTCGTCTCCGACCTCCGTGCCCGTGGCGAGAAAGTCTGAGATCCAGGAGAACCGAGATGCGCGAGAAGATCCGCCTCGTGTCCAGCGCCGGTACCGGCCACTTCTACACGACCACCAAGAACCGCCGCCTGCATCCGGAGAAGATGGAGGTGAAGAAGTACGACCCGCGCGTGCGCAAGCACGTCACGTACAAGGAAGCCAAGATCAAGTGATC
>PWYM01000252.1 GCA_003567855.1 Gammaproteobacteria bacterium
CTGACCCAGCTGATCCCGCCGGCGAGGCTCAACCCGTTCGGCGTGAACCCGTTGCGGGACCTGGTGGCCGAACAGGTGGATTTCGAGCGGGTCAACGCCTGCCGCAAGGTCAAGATCTACATCACGGCGACCAATGTCCGCACCGGCCGGGCCCATATCTTTCGCCAGCCGGACCTGACCGTGGACACGGTGATGGCGTCGGCCTGCCTGCCCTTTCTGTACGACGCGGTGGAGATCAGCGGCGAGGCCTACTGGGACGGCGGTTACAGCGGCAACCCGGCGCTCTATCCCCTGGTGGACGACCAGGGCTGCCGGGACCTGCTGGTGGTGCAGATCAATCCAATGGTGCGGCAGCAGCTGCCGGAAACGGCGCGTGAAATTGTCAGCCGGCTCAATGAAATCACCTTCAACTCGAGTCTCATCAAGGAACTGCGGTCCATACAACTGCTCCACCAGTTGATCGACGCCGAGGGGCTGGAACTGGAGCGTTACCGCGCCATGCGACTGCACCTGATCCACGCCGAACAGGAAGTGGAGCGTTTGAGCGCCTCCAGCAAACTCAACGCCGAATGGGGTTTCATCAGCAAACTGCGGGCGCAGGGCTACGGCTGGGCCAGCCAGTGGCTGGACCGGCATTTTGACGATATCGGAAAGCGCTCGACCCTCGATCTGAACGTACTGTTCGACGACAGCTTCCGACCCATAGCGGGCGATGGCGACGGCCCGGGAAGCGGCGCCGCATGATCGAAATCGCAGCGATACTGATCGCGCTGGCACTGCTTATCTACCTGGCCTACCGCGGACTCAGCCTGCTGATTCTCGCCCCCGCGCTGGCCGCGCTGTTAGGCCTGGTGTCCGTCGACGCGCCTTTGCTGGCCGGCTACACCCAGGTGTTCATGGGCGCGGCGGGCGATTTCATCATCCGCTATTTTCCGCTGTTCCTGCTGGGCGCGATCTTCGGCAAACTGATGGAGGATTCGGGCTCTGCCGACGTGCTGGCCCGGGCCATCGTGCAGCGCCTGGGTGATGACCGCGCCATCCTCGCGGTCGTGCTGTCGTGCGGTGTCATGACCTACGGCGGGGTATCGCTGTTCGTCGTGGCCTTCGCCGTCTACCCCATCGCAGCCGCACTGTTTCGCCAGGCCCATCTGCCAAAGCGGTTGATTCCCGGCACCATTGCGCTGGGCGCATTCACGTTCACGATGACCGCGCTGCCAGGCACACCGGCGATCCAGAACGCGATTCCCATGCCCTATTTCGGCACCTCGGCGTTCGCCGCGCCGGGCCTGGGCATACTCACCGGCATCGTCATGCTGGCGCTCGGACAACTGTGGTTGAACCATCGGCTGAAGCAGGCCAGAACGGCCGGCGAGGGTTACGGCGCCCACCCCGACGAGCCGCCCAGCGTCGACGCGACCCTGCGGGAGCACTCGTCCAGCGAAGGATTCGACCTGATGGAGGTGCGCACCGAGGAAGCACCGCGGGATCAGCCGCCTCTGCTGCTGGCCATACTGCCGATCGTGCTGGTGATCGCCCTCAACCTGCTGTTCACGGCGCTGATCATCCCGGCCATGGACACCGACTACCTGACGGCACCCGAGTACGGCGCCACCAGCATCGATTCACTGCGGGGCGTCTGGTCGATCATCTGCGCACTCGTGCTGTCCATCCTGGTGCTGGTGTTCACCAATCTGAAACGGCTGGCGCACCTCACCCGGACGCTCGACAGTGGCGCCAACGCCTCGGTACTGCCCATCTTCAACACGGCCAGCCTCGTGGGCTTCGGCTCGGTGGTGGCGTCGCTGGCCGCGTTCGATGCCATCAGCGGCTGGGTCACCGGCATCGGTGGCGACAATCCGCTCATATCGCTGGCCATCGCGGTGAACCTGCTGGCAGGGATGACCGGTTCGGCCTCCGGCGGCATGAGCATCGCGCTCTCCACGCTGGGTGACACCTACCTGGCCATGGGGCAGGCGGCCGGCATTTCTCCGGAGCTCATGCACCGGGTGACCGCGGTCGCCACCGGCGGCCTGGACGCCCTGCCTCACAATGGCGCGGTGATCACGCTGCTGTCGATCTGCGGTCTGAGCCACCGTCAGGCCTACCTCGACATCGCGATGGTCGCCATGGTCGGCCCCATCATCGCGCTCGTATTCCTGATCACCGTCGGCACGCTGGTGGGCACGTTCTAAGGCGCGTTCAGACGGTCGGGCACGACCGCAGGCGGGTCAGACCGGGATCGGACATCCGTGACGATCGGTCACGTGAGCTGCAGCCGTGACCGCGCCGGGAGCGTGCGCTACATTGGGCCGTCGAGGGTGGCGCGTCACGCGCCCGCTGCAGCCATGGAGCAGATTGCAATGTCGGTGAGCCCTGTCCCGAGTACCGCACGGCACACGCGCGGCCGCGCCGCGCGGCAGTTGTCGATCCTGGCGGCGGCTGCGTGCATGGCCACCGCTTCCGCGGCCGGCGACGCCGCGGCCGAAATGGATCCCGCCGACCGCAGCGCCGCCGACATCGTCGCCTTCGCAACCGCCGCGGCCGGCGGCGATGCGTGGCGCAATGCGCGCACCAACGTGATGCGCGGGCACGCGACGCTGTGCCGAGACGGCACGCCGGACTCGTGCGTCCACGCCGACGACTACGTGATGTACCGCGACTATCCCCGCGATCTCACCGATGCGCATGCCGGCACCGGCCGCTTCCGCCTGGACGCGCGCGCCGACGGCCGCGTGCTGTTCAAGGCGAGTTTTGACGGCGAGCGCTCGTACAACCAGGACGGCCCGCTGCCCGAGGACCGTGACCGAGAAACGCAGGAGAGCAACTTCGGCTTCAGCGCGATCCGCTTCGCGCTCGAGGACGGATTCTCGCTGAAGCGCATGGTCGACGACACCGTCGACGGTCATGCCTGCCACTTCGTGCGCGTGACCGACCCCGACGGCGGCCACACGCTGTTCGGCATCGACCGTGACAGCGGCGCGATCCGCTACGTCGGCTGGCAGACGCCGCGCGGCTGGCACGAGCGCCTCTACGACGACTTCTACGTGGCCGACGACTCGGGCTTCGTGCAGCCCGGGCACGTACGCCTGTACTACGACGGGCTAAAGACCGGCGACATCCGCTGGACCGAGGCCGAGATCGACGTGGCACTCGACGACGCGCTGTTCGTCCTCGGCACGCCATGAGGACTCGCACACCGTGAGCCGACGTCCGCCCGAAGCCGACCACTCGCCGTGGACCGTGCTCGACACGCGCCACGTCTACGAGAACGCGTGGATCCGCATCGAGGAAGACGAGGTCATCAACCCGTCGGGCGGTCGCGGCATCTACGGGCGCGTGTGCTTCGCGAACCTCGCGGTCGGCATCATCCCGGTCAGCGACGACGGCCACACGTGGCTGGTCGGGCAGTGGCGCTACCCGCTCGAGCGCTGGTCGTGGGAAATCCCGATGGGCGGCGTGCCGCTGGCCGAAGACCCCGAAGACGGCGCGCGTCGCGAACTCGCCGAGGAGACCGGCCTCTCCGCGCGGGATCTTCAGCGCCTCGTCGAGGTCGACCTGTCGAACTGCGTCAGCGACGAGCGCGGCGTCGTGTTCGTCGCCACCGGCCTGCACCCCGGCGAGGCGCGGCCCGACGACACCGAGCAGCTCACGCTGTGGCGCCTGCCGCTCGCCGATGCGATCGCGATGGCGCGCCGCGGTGAAATCCGCGATGCGCTGTCGGTCATCGGGCTGCTGTCACTGGCCGCACGCACCGACCCGGCCTGAACCGCACGCCCGTGAAGCCCCGCATCGCGATCGTCGAGGATGCCGCCGAGCTGCGCGAGAACTATCGCGCCGCACTCGAGCGCCACGGCTACGCGGTCACCACGCATGCCGGTCGCGCCGACGCCGAGGCCGCGCTCGCCGCGCGCCCCGCAGACCTCGTGATCATCGACATCGGGCTCGGCGACGAACCCGAGGGCGGCTTCGAACTGTGCCGCACGCTGCGCGCCGGATCGTCGACGCTTCCGATCATCTTTCTCACAGCACGTGACTCCGAGATCGACGCGATCTCCGGGCTGCGCCTCGGCGCCGACGATTACCTGACCAAGGACATCAGCCTCGAGCACCTCGCCGCGCGCGTCTCCGCGCTGCTGCGCCGGATCGCCGCCCAGCGCGGTGGCGACGCCGACGACGCGCCGCTGCAGCGCGGATCGCTGACGCTGGACCTCGCCCGCTATGCCGCGCACTGGCGCGGCACGCCGGTCTCGCTGTCGCTGACCGAGTTTTGGCTCGTGCATGCGCTTGCACGCCACCCCGGCCACGTGAAGTCGCGTGAGCAGCTGATGGCTGCGGCCAACGTCGTGCTTGATGACAACTCGGTGACCGCGCAGGTGCGGCGCATCCGACGCAAGTTCGCCGCGGTCGAAGATGCCTTCGATGCGATCGAGACCGTCTACGGCATGGGCTACCGCTGGCGCGAAGATTCCGCCGACTCGCGATGAGGCTGCGCACCCAGCTTTCGCTGCTCGCGATCGTCGCGCTCGCGCTGCCGTGGGCCGGCGCGCAGTACGCGCGTGAACTCGAGAGCGCGCTGCGCGCCGGCCAGGAACAGGCATTGAAAAGCGCCGCCGGCGCACTCGCCGGCGTGCTCACGTCCGAAGCCGACCGGCTGGCGACGGCGGGCAACGGAGGTGACTCGCTGTTCGTGCACCGCCTGGAACGCGCGCCGGTACTCGACGGCTTCGCCAGTGACTGGGACCTGCCTGATGATGCGCCGCAGCCGCTGCCCGACGGCGCATCGCGGCTGACCGTCGCGTCCACTGCAAGCCACCTGTACCTGTTCGTGCAGGCCGTTGATGCCACCGTGCTGCATCGCGGTCCCGACGTGCCGCAAGGCGACCGCGTCGTCGTGCGCACCGACGACGGCGACGAGACGCGCCGCTGGGTGTTCGCGCCCGAGGCGCCGGGCGCGTTCACGCCGCGCCGCGCGAGCGCCAACTGGCGCGCCGACGGGCAGGCCGAGCCGCGCATCCTCGCGCACTGGCAGCCGCGCCCGGACGGCTACCAGGTCGAGATCAGGATCCCGCACGCGCTCGTCGGCGACCGGCTCGGCGCCGGCTTCATCGACGTCGACGACCCGGGCGCGGCGCCGGAGCGGCGCGTGCTGACGTGGTCACCGGGGCGCACCACCGGCCGTCTCGTCGGACCCGATGACGTGCTCGCCGAACGACTGGCGCGCAATCTACCCCCCGGCGTGCGCGGCACGCTGCTCGATGCCGAGGACTGGCCCGTCGCGCGTGGCGGCGCGCTGGCGGCGCCGGCACAGCCTTCATTCGATGACACCGCGTCGCTCGGCGTCGCGTTTCGTGACCGGCTCTACACGTGGTGGCTCGGCAGCACGCCGCCACCACGCCCGGACAACCCGCGCGGCGGCGTGCGGCTCGCCGGCGAAGAAATCTCCGCCGCGCGGCGCGACGGCGTTGCGGTCGCGGCGCGCTACCACGGCGACGACGCGACCGTGGTGTCGGTCGCCGCACCGGTCGGCGACGCGGTGCTCGTGCTCGAACAGGGCAGCGCCGAGATCGTCACGCTGACCAACCGCACGCTGACGCGCATCCTCACGCTGGCGCTCGGCGTCACCGGCGTGCTCGGACTCGTGCTGTTCGGTTACGCGAGCTGGCTGTCATGGCGCGTCGGCCGGCTCAGCCGCGCCGCTGCCGCCGCGCTCGGCCCGCGCGGACAGATCGACACGCGTCTGCCCGGCACGCGCCGCGGCGACGAACTCGGCGACCTCGCGCGCAGCTTCCAGCGCCTGCTCGGTGCGGTCGCAGGCTACACCGGTTACCTGCGCACGCTCGGCGGCAAGCTGTCGCATGAGCTGCGCACGCCGCTCGCGGTGGTGCGCTCGTCGCTCGAGAGCATCGACCCCGGCGCGCCGCCCGCCGAGCAGGCCGCGTACCTCGAGCGCGCGCGCGGTGGCGCCGAGCGCCTGCGCGACATACTCGCGCGACTGTCCGAGGCGACGCAGGCCGAGGAGATGGTGCGCAGCAGCCCGCGCAGCCGCTACGACCCGCGACCCGTGCTCACCGCCTGTGTAGAGGCCTACGCCGACCTGCACCCCGACCACCGCCTGCGCCTCGATGACGACGACACGCCGGTCGCGCTCGAGGGTGCAGGCGAGCTGCTCGCGCAGGCGCTCGACAAGCTCGTCGACAACGCGGTCGCGTTCACGCCCGCCGGCGGCCAGATCGTCGTACGGCTGCGAAGCGACGGGCGCGAGGCGCGGATCGAGGTCGAAAACGACGGCTCCCGTCTGCCCGACGAGGGCATCGACCTGTTCGACTCGCTGGTGTCGGTGCGCGCGACGCGCGGCGACGCACCGCACCTCGGGCTCGGGCTCTACGTCGTGCGCCTGGTGGCCGAGTTCCACGGCGGTCGCGCGCAGGCGCGCAACACCGCGCGCGGCGTCGCGGTCGAGCTGCGGTTGCCGGCCGCGCGCGGCTGAAACGCGCCGGCGCGGTTGTGGCAGACTTTTGAACTGCCGCCGCCGTGCGCGTGCGGCGCCCGCTCACGATGCAAGGAGGCCTGACAATGAAAACCCCGATCGCCTGGATGTCGTCGCTCGCGCTCGCCGGCCTCGCGGCTGCGGCCCACGCCGACGACTTCCACCTGCACAGCCCCGAGTTCGAGGACGGCGGCACGCTGTCAGAACGCCACGTCTACGAAGGCTTCGGCTGCACCGGCGAAAACGTCTCACCTGAACTGCGCTGGTCGGGCGCGCCCGAAGGCACGAAGAGCTTCGCGCTGCTCGTCCACGACCCCGACGCGCCGATCGCGAGCGGCTGGTGGCACTGGGTGCTCGTGAACATCCCCGCCGACGTGGCGCGGCTGCCGGCCGACGCCGGTGACCCGGAAGGCGGACTCGCACCGGAGGAAGCCGTGCAAGTCATCACCGATTTCGGCCACGAGGGTTGGGGCGGCCCGTGCCCGCCCGAGGGTCGCGATCCGCACCGCTACAACTTCGTGCTGCATGCGCTCGACGTCGAGGCGATCGACATCCCCGACGGCGCGAGCACCGCGCTGGTCGCGTTCCTCGTCGCCGGCGCGACGATCGACACCGCCGAGCTGACGGGCCTGTACGCGCGGTGACGCGCATCGCGAGCCTGGTGCCGTCGGGCACCGACCTCGTCGCCGCGCTCGGCCTAGCTGACCGCCTCGTCGGCGTCAGCCACGAGTGCGACCACCCGGTGGCACGGGGCCTGCCGCGGCTGACGTCGAGTGTGCTGCCCGCCCCCGATGCGCATCCGGACCCGGCCGAGGTCGACCGCGCAGTCAACGCGGCGGTCGCGGCGGGGACGCCGCTGTATCGCACCGACACCGACACGCTCGCGCGGCTGCGCCCCGACGTCGTGCTCGCGCAGTCCATCTGCGACGTCTGCGCGGTGTCGGGGCCGGAGGTCGCGGGCATGCTGCCGCCCGGCAGCCGGCTGGTGATGCTCACCGCCGGCGACGTCGCCGGGCTGTGGCGCGACATCCGCGAGACCGGCGCCGCGCTCGGTAGGTCCGACGCCGCCGAACGGCTCGTCGCCGACGTACAGCAGCGGTTCGCGAGCGTGGCCGATGCGGTCGGCGGTCGTCCACGGCCCCGCGTGCTGACGATCGAATGGCCCGATCCGCCGTTCCTCGGCGGTCACTGGGTACCGGAGCTCATCGCCGTCGCCGGGGGTACGCACCTGCTCGTCGAGCCAGGGGCACCGTCACGTCGCTGCACGTGGGACGAGGTGATCGCCGCCGACCCCGACGTGGTCGTGCTGATGCCGTGCGGTTACGACCTCGACGCCGCAGTCGCGGCGGCACCGAAGCTGCCGCTGGACCGGTTGCGCGCCAGCGCCGAAGGGCGGGTGTGGGCGCTGGATGCGAACCGCTTCACGAGCCGTTGCACGCCGATGATCGACCACACCGTGCACTTGCTTGCGGGCATCCTGCATCCCGACGCGTTCGCCGCGCCAGATGCCGCAGACGCGCGGCGCATCGCCGCGCCGACACCGGCCGGCTGACCACGGGCGCGCCGGCGCCTTACCGGCAAAGCACAGTCAACGCACAGGCAAATCATCGGCAACGCGCCCGCACCGCGTTCCGGCTAGCGGGACGACGCCACGTCGAGGCCGAGGTGTTCGGCAAGGAACGCGAGCCGGTCACGCGCTTCTTCGATACGCATCCACGTCGACATGCCGGCGCCGTGACCGGCGCGGTCCTCGATGCGGATCAGCATCGGGTGCTCACCGCCCTGGCGGTGCTGGAGCATCGCCGCGTACTTGAACGAGTGGCCGGGGACGACGCGGTCGTCGTGGTCGGCGGTCGTGATGAGCACCGGCGGGTAGTCGTGGCGCTCGCGCACGTTGTGATAGGGCGAGTACGCGCGCAGCACCGCGAAGTCGTCGGCATCCTCGGGGTTGCCGTAGTCGGGCGTCCAGCCGGCACCGACCGTGAAGCGGTGAAAGCGCACCATGTCCATGACGCCGACCGCGGGAATCGCCGCACCGAATAATTCCGGGCGCTGGTTTAGCACCGCACCGACGAGCAGCCCGCCGTTGGAGCGCCCGTAGATGCCGAGCTGCGCCGGCGTCGTGTAGCCCTCGTCGACGAGGTATTCCGCCGCGGCGATGAAGTCATCGAAGACGTTCTGCTTGTCCTCGCGCACACCGGCCTGGTGCCAGTCGCGGCCGTATTCGCCGCCGCCGCGGATGTTTGCCGACGCGTAGATGCCGCCGCGCTCGAGCCACGCGAGATTCTCGACCGAGAAGCGTGGCGTGATGGGGATGTTGAAGCCACCGTAGCCGTAGAGCAGCGTCGGCGCCGGAGAATCGTCGGCCGCACCCCGGCGGTACACGATGAACATCGGGATCTCGGTGCCGTCATCCGAGGTGTAGAAGACCTGTCGGGTTTCGTAGGCGTCGGGGTCGAAGTCGAGTTCCGGTTCGCGGAACACTTCCGGCCGCGCGTCGTCGCCGGCGGCAACGCGAAACACGGTCGTCGGGTACAGGAACGACGTGAAGCCGAAGAACATCTCGCCGTCGCGTCCGCTGCGAACAGCGGTTACGGTGCCCGGCGCTGGCAGCTCGACCTCGTGCAACGACTCGCCATCGCGTGCGTGCACCGTCACGCGGCTGTGCGCGTCGCGCATCCAGTGCACGACGAAGCGGTCGTCGACGGCGGTGACGTCCCGGATCACGTCGTCACGTTCAGCGACGAGCGTGTCCCAGCGCTCGCGCGCAGGGTCCTCGAGGTCGACCGCGATGATGCGCCCGCGCGGCGCGTCGGCGGTGGTGTGGAAGTAGAAGGTGGTGCCGTCGTTGTCGATGAAGTGGTAGCCGCCATCGAAGTCGTCGAGCAGCTCGACGACCTCGCCGTCGATCACCGGCGCGTCCGGGTCGACCAGGTCGAGGTAGTAAACGCGGTTGCGCCGGTCGGTGCCCTCTCGCACCGTGATCACGAGGTAGCGCCCGTCGTCGGTGACTTCGCCGGAGAAGCGCCACTCGGGCCGGTCGGGGCGTGCGTAGACGAGCGTGCTCTCAGACTGCGGGTCGCCGAGACGGTGGTAGTAGAGCTCGTGGTCAACGTTCGGCGCGGTGAGCGGATCGCCTTCCGGCTCGGGGTAGCGGGAGTAGTAGAAGCCTGCGTCGTCGGCCGTCCAGGCCGCGGGCGAGTACTTGATCCACTCGAGGAAGTCGCCGGTATCGTCCCCGCTGTCGATCTCGCGCACGTGGAAGGTCTGCCAGTCTGAGCCGCCCTCGGCGCGGCCGTAGGCGATGAGGCGGCCGTCGTTGGACACCGAGGTCATCGTCAGCGACACCGTACCGTCAGCCGAGAACGCGTTCGGGTCGATCAGCTCGCGCGGCTCGCCGTCGATCTCGTCGAGCCAGTAGAGCACGTCGTGATCCTGCAGCCCGTCGTTGCGCAGGTAGAAGGAACGCCCCGATTCCTCGCGCGGCACCGAGTAGCGCTCGTAGTTCCAGAGTTCGGTCAGCCGCGCCTCGAGCGCGTCGCGCCCCGGCAGCGTGTCCAGGTGCCCGAACGTGAGCGCGTTCTGGGCATCGATCCAGTCACGGACCTCGTCGCTGTCGAGCTGCTCGAGCCAGCGGTAGGGGTCTGCAACCTCTTCGCCATGCAGCGTCTCGACCAGCGACTCGCGGCGTGTGGACGGATACTCGAGCGCAGCGGGCGCGGCGTCAGCGGCGGGAGGCGGCTCCGGCGGCGTACGGTCGCAGGCGACCGACAGCAGTGTAGTGCAGGCCAGTGCGAGCGGGAAGGTGATTTTGTTCATCCGGCACTCCGGCAAGGTCGATACGGGTGGGAGTGTATCGC
>PWYM01000046.1 GCA_003567855.1 Gammaproteobacteria bacterium
AAGGTCGATGGTGGTCCGCCGTGCTTCACGCCGCGCCGGCCGGCGATCGCGCTAGCGGCCCAGGCCCTCGTGCGCGTCGAACAGTCCCTCCGGGTCATACGTCTGCTTGACGCGCCGCAGGCGTTCAAAATTGTCGCCGTAAGCGCCAGTGGTTGCATCCTCGTCATCGCCCTGCAGGTAGTTCACGTACACGCCGCCCGTGGCGTAGGGCGTCAGCGCCGCGTGCAGGTCGCGCGCCCACGCGATGCCGGTGGCGTCCTCGTCCGGTCGCGACCAGCCGCCGAATATGCCGACATTGAACGCGGCGTCACGGTGCGGGAACGCGGTCGCATCGGACGCGACCCGGTTGACTGCGCCGCCCATCGTCTCGAAACCGCACGCGCTGTAATCGCCTGGCATCGTCGCGACCTTGTCGATGAACGCCGCAATCGCATCGTCGGGCAGCTCGCGAAGATAGTGCGCCTTCCAGTAATAACGCGCGCCGTCCGGAAAGCCTTCATCGAAGGCTGACTGGAGTGCCGTGAACGGGATCGTGGAAAGATCCGCGAATATCGGCTCGCCGCCTTCGAACAGTGGTTGCAGCGCGCGTTGTCCCGCCTCCGGGTCACCGGCATAGGTCGCCAGCAGTACGACCGTCAGTTGTCCGTGGCGCGCCGCCGGGAACGGATCCGCCGGCGGCACCCGCAGTACCAGGCACCCGCAGCCGATCTCGTCTGGCGCGGAGCGCATGAAGTCACGGTACTGGCGCAGGACGCGCTCGGCGTCTTCGAACGGGTGATACACCTGCGCGGCCGCGACATTCGGGCCCAGCGGATGCAGCCTGAACGCGAACCGCGTCACCACTCCGAAGTTGCCGCCACCGCCGCGCAGCGCCCAGAACAGTTCCGGGTGAGACTGCTCGCTCGCATGTATCAGTCGGCCGTCCGCGGTGACGACATCAGCGGCGACGAGGTTGTCGGCCGTGGTTCCGAACGCGCGGCTGAGGTGTCCGGTGCCACCGCCGAGCGCCAGGCCGGCAACACCGGTCCGCGAGTGAATCCCCGCCGGCGTTGCGAGGCCGAAGGCCTGCGCCTCGTGGTCGAGGTCGCCGAGTTCGGCGCCGGCCTGTACGTGTGCGACGCGTGCGTCCGGGTCCACGGTGACCGCGTTCATTGCCGACAGGTCAATCACGAGTCCGTCGTCGCACAGCGCCTTGCCGGCGACGCCGTGCCCGCCGGCCTTGACCGATACCGGCACGCCGGTCCCGCGTGCGACCTGCACGCAGCTGATTACGTCGGCCGCGCCGGTGCAGCGCGCGATCAGCGCGGGCCGCCGGTCGATCATGCCGTTGAACAGTGCGCGGGCGTTGTCGTAGTCGCTGTCACCCGGGCGCAGCAGCGCGCCACGCAGGCGCGCCGAAAGCTGCTCGGCCGTGGCGCCGAGCGCGGTGGATGGCGTGGTCATGGTGTCTCCCCCTCACGAGCCCAAATCACGGTCTGTCGCCGCTTTAAGTCTAAAGATGCCCGTGAGGGGCGGGATTTTCAAATGTCGGGAATCGAGGTGAGTTTCGCCGAAACGGTCGTTGTTGCTCTTCCACCGTGGGCGCACGCTTGCGGAGCACCACTAACGGGTTTAGTTCCCACCGCTTTGATCGATGGAAGACGGCATCTATCGCTACACGCGTTATTTCGAACGAGAAGTGCTCAGAAAACGCACTTACCTCGAGAAGCGTCTTTGCGTGCGTGTGATCGAGAACCCGGTACTTGTGCGGCGCCAGGCTGACGGCCGCTACTGCTTCTGGGCCGCGGTGCCGGAAATGGGTGGGCGATACTTGAGGGTCGTGACGCTGGAGGATAGAGTCACGATACATAACGCCTTTCTCGACAGAGGCTTACGCCGATGAAGCTGCACTACCACGCCGATACCGACTCGCTCTACATTGACCTGGTCGACCGCGCCAGCGTCGTCAGCCAGGAAGTCTCTGCCGGGGTCGTGCTCGATTTCGATGCAGACGGACGCGTCGTCGGCATAGACATAGACCACGCCAGCCGCAACGTCGAACTCGACCGCCTGGTGCTGCGCCAGATGCCCGGCCGCGTCGAAACCGACGCCGCCTGAATCTCGCGGGCATCGCCTACGACGTCGCCCCTACACCCGGCCACCGCCACGGCCGTTCGGTGCGCAGCCGCTCGCGGTACGCGGTGATCGCGTCGCGGTGCTGACCGGTGAGGTCGATGTCGTCCCAGCCATTGATCAGCTTCTGCCGGTGATCGTCGGCAAGTTCGAAGCGCGCGCTTTCCCCCGAGATTTCCACGGTGCCCGCGTGCACGTCGATGCGCGCCGGGGCGGGTCCGCGTTCGAGTGCGGCGAGCAGGCGGTCGGCGTCTTCGGCGGCGACGCGCGCCGGCAGCAGCCCGTTGTTGATCGCGTTGTTCGTGAAAATGTCACCGAAGCTCGGCGCGATCACCGCGCGTACGCCGAAGTCGACGAGCGCGTACACCGCGGCCTCGCGCGAGGAACCGCCGCCGAAATTGCGTCGCGCGACGAGCACGCTCGCGTCTTCGGCCCCGGTGGCGTTGAGTGGAAAGTCCGTGCGGGGCGCACCATCGCCGTCGAAGCGCAGATCATGCAGCAGGAACTGGCCATAGCCTTCCGAGCGCGGCCGTGACATGAACCGTGCAGGGATCAGCTGGTCAGTGTCGATGCCCTCTACGGGCAGGCCGACGGCCACGCCATCATGTTCGCTCCAGCCGCTCATGACGCCGCCCTGCCTTCGAGCATTGGACGCACGTCGGTGAGGCAACCCTCGATCGCCGCCGCGGCGACCATCGCCGGTGACATCAGGTGGGTGCGCGCCCCGGGACCCTGGCGCCCCCGGAAGTTGCGGTTGGTCGTCGAGGCGCAGCGTTCCCCCGCCGGCACGAGGTCGCCGTTCATCGCCACGCACATCGAGCAGCCCGACTCCACCCACTCCAGGCCGGCCGCGCGGAACACGCGGTCGAGCCCCTCGGCCTCGGCGCGCGCCTTGACCTGGCTCGAGCCGGGCGACACGAGCCCGGGCACTTTCGCGCGTCGGCCGGCGAGCACCTGCGCCGCGGCGCGCAGATCCTCGAGTCGCGCATTCGTGCAGGAGCCAATGAACACACGGTCTACCGGCGTGCCGGCGAGCGTGCGACCGGGCTCGAGCCCCATGTATTCGAGCGTCGAGCGCACGCGTTCGGCGCTGGCGGCGTCGGCGGCGTCCGCGGGGTCGGGCACGCGCGCGGTGACCGGCAGCGCGTCCTCGGGGCTCGTGCCCCAGGTGACCGTCGGCGCGATCGCCGCGCCGTCGATGCGCACTTCACGGTCGAAGCGCGCGTCGGGGTCGGAGCGCAGGTCGCGCCACTCATCGAGCGCGCGTTCCCAATCGGCGCCGCGTGGTGCGAACGCGTTGCCTTCGAGGTACGCGAAAGTCGTGTCATCGGGTGCGATCAGCCCGAAGCGCGCGCCGCCCTCGATGGACAGGTTGCACAGTGTCATGCGGCCTTCCATCGACAGCCGCTCGACGACCGGGCCCGCGTACTCGATGGCGTGGCCGCGCGCGCCATCGGCGCCGAGCTGCGCGATCCAGTGCAGCGCGACGTCCTTGGCGCTGACACCGGGGCCGAGCGCGCCGTCGACGTGGATGCGCATCGTCCTCGGGCGCTGCTGCCAGATCGACTGCGTCGCGAGCACGTGCGCGACCTCGGTTGCGCCGATGCCGAAGGCGATACTGCCGAACGCGCCGTGCGTCGCCGTGTGGCTGTCGCCGCAGACGATCAGCAGGCCCGGAAGCGTCAGCCCGAGCTCCGGGCCGATCACGTGCACGATGCCCTGGCGCGGGTCGCCGATGCCGAACAGCTCCAGGCCATGTGTGCGGCAGTTGTCCTCGAGCGTGCGCACCATGCGCGCGATGTTTGGGTCGCCGATCGGGCGCCCGTCGCGACGCGTGGGCACGTAATGGTCGGCAACACCGAAGGTCAGCGACGGCTCGGCGACCTGCAGGCCGCGGTGCGCGAGCTTGGCGAACGCGTGGTGCGAGCCCTCGTGGACGAAATGGCGGTCGACCCACAGCAGCGACACGCCGTCATCGCGTCGGAGGATCTCGTGGTTCGACCAGACCCGGTCGAGGAGCGTGCGGGGGGTACTCATCCCACCGGATTTTCGTCGGTGCCGCGAAACGGATCAAGCCGCGGGATCGCGCCCGCCCGGTCGATGAGCGGGCACTGATCACAGCCCCGCACGGATTTTCTCGCGTATGCTCGCCCCGTCATCCGCTGCGCGAGTCGCCCGACCATGCACCGCGTCGTCGCCTTCGCCAACACCTTTATCGATGCCACCGGCGCGTTCCTCCCCGGGCCACCGGTCGACAACGCGACCATGGACCGGTACGTGGCGCCGTTGAACCGTACCTCGACCCGCATCAAGCGGCGCATCCTGGCCGAGAACGGTATTCGCACCCGCCATTACGCCATCGACGAGCAGGGCCGCACCCGGTTCAGCGTCGCGGCCATGGCCGCAGCGGCGGTGCGTGACTGCGCCGCGAAGGCCGACGCGCGGCCGGTGGGATTACTCGCGGCCGCCAGTTCAGGGGGGGACCTGCTGCTGCCGGGCCTGGCCAGCCAGGTGCACGCCGAGCTCGGCTGGCCGCCGCTGACCACCGCCAGCCATCACGGCGTGTGCGCCTCGGGCATGCTGGCGCTGGCCGATGCCGCCCGGGCGGTGGATCGGGGTGAGTTCGACTCGGCCATGGTGGTCGCCAGCGAATCGCCATCGCGGCTGTTCAAGCATTCGCGTTTCGCGCCCGGCGACTACGATCTCGACTTCGATGCCCACTTCCTGCGCTGGATGCTCTCCGACGCTGCCGGCGCCTGGCGGCTGGCCGCGTCGCCACCGGTCGACCGGCCGGGCCTGAAGCTGCACTTCGTCCACAGCGTCAGTCACGCCGGAGATTTTCCGCTGTGCATGCAGATGGGGCTGCCCCATGGGGGCGGGGACGGCTGGCTCGATCATCCGAGTGCCGCGGCGGCCGAGCGCGCCGGCGCGCTGCTGCTGCGCCAGGACATTCGCCTGCTGCCGCACCTGTTCGATGTAGGCATCCACGCCTATGCGGAGCTGGTGCGCGCGGGGGCCGTGGACCCGGCGGGAGTCGATCACTTTCTTTGCCACTATTCCTCGCACCGCTTCCGTGGCGTGGTGCGGGAATGCCTGGAGAAAGCGCACCTGGCGATTCCTGAAGAGCGCTGGTTCACCAACCTGGCCACGCGCGGCAACACCGGGGCCGCGTCGATCTTCGTGATGCTCGACGACTTCCTCGCCGAGCGTTCACCGCAGCCCGGGGAACGGATCCTGCTGTTCGTCCCTGAATCCGGTCGCTTCACGGTGTCCTTCGCGCTGCTCGAGGTGGTGGCGCCCGGTACCCGTGGGCATCTGTCTGTTCCGGTCGATCAGGGGGCCGAACCGCCTGTAGATCCCGACGTCCCACCGCCGCACGATCCGTCGGCGGTGGATGCGGCGCGCAACCCCGAGCTTGCGGCGCTGCTGCTCGAACTGGCGGGCGTCTGGAACGACTTCCGCTCCCGCGCCTGGCGCACGACCCCGGTGCGGCGCATCGTCGCAGGCCGTTTCAGCCAGGCCGATTACCTGAACTGGATGGCGCAGTGGATTCCGCAGGTGCGCGAGGGCACCGGGTGGATGCGCACGGCGATGCACCACCTGACGCCGCGCTTCGATCCGCTGCGCGCGCTGATCGCCGGGCATGCCGACGACGAGCAGGGCGACTACCTGATCCTGTTCGACGACTACCGCCGCGCAGGCGGCAGCGTCGAGGACATCGATGCGCTGCGACGCAACCCGGGTGGCGAGGCGCTGAATGCGTTCCTGCACGCGAAGGCCCGACAGGCCGACGCCATCGACCTGCTCGGCGCGATCTACATCATCGAGGGTTCCGGGCAGCGGCTGATTCCGGCGCTGCTGCCGCTGATCCGGCGCCAGCTGTCGGGGCTCGGGCCGGTGTTCCGTTTTCTGCACTACCATGGCGAGAACGACATGGCGCACCTGTCGCGCTGGCTGCAGGCGGTGGAGATCGTGCTCGCGCTGGCCGAGGATCCCGCGGCGGCCGGCGCGGAGATCACGCGCACCGCGCGGCGAACGGCGGAGCTTTACCTGATGCAGCTCGAGGATGCGGCATGAAGCAGGCCCCGGACTTCGAAAGCCTGGCCCACGATCCCGAGGATCCGAACCCGTGGCTTGCGTTGTACCTCGATCGCAGCACGCCGCTGCCCGATCACGTCAAGCAGGCGTGGCTCGCGGACTCGAGTTCCGGTGCCCGACAGTATCTGCTGCCCGTCGTCCGTCCACTGGCACGGCTCACGATCGTGCTGTTCCAGGTGCTGAAGATCGTGCTGCCCAAACGATGGCGCGCCTCCGGCGCCCTGCACGCGCTGCTGGTGTTCGGACTCGAGCGCTTCGTGCGCCCCGAGGCGAACTGGCTGATCCTGCGCCACTTCCACCTCGGCAGCGACATCCTCGCGTTCATTGCCGGCAACGCGCCCGAAGGGGTGAGCGTGACGACGAATCCGCTGCGCCCGGTGCGCATCGCCGATCTGCGCGATCATGTCTTCGTCCGCCACGATCTCAACCTGTTCAACTTCGTGATCGAACTGAACCGCCAGCTCAAGGCGCACGACCTGCGCCTGGCGCCACCGGCAGAAGTGGATTTCAGCGCGCTGAACGAACCCCCGGTGCGGCTCGAGGACATGCCCCGGCGCTGGACCAACGTCCTCGACCTGCAGACCGCCATAGAGCTGTTCACACCCGCCTATCAGCTGCTCCTCAGCGACGACGACTTCTGGCGCGCGACCAATTCGCTGCAGCTCGACGAGACCATCGGCAGCTATTGCGCCGACATCGTCGATGGTCACCAGTATCTCGCCTTGGTGAACAACGGCCACCCGCTGGTACCGCTCACGACCCTGCGCGCGGGCTTTCGCCTGGTGCTGCACGGCATGGCCTCGGAGACGCTGCACGCGCTGTTGCGGGGCAAGGCGCAGGGCGCGCGGCCAATGTCTGCAGTTTCCGACACCCGAAACTGAACGTCGCGTGACTGTTGGGGTCCACACCCACTGCATCGCCGTTTCGTTCGGGCGACGCACGGAAATTCACGACTTCGACTGGAGACCACATGAAGAACACGCTCCGCAACCTCCTGCTGGCGAGCGCGGGCACGCTCGCGTTCGCCGCCCATGCGAATGCCGAGTGGACAGGCAGCGCCGGCTACTCCCATTTCTCGCTGGATGCAGGGCCGTCCGACATTGACCTTGGCGTGCTTTACGCAACGATCGGCTGGCGACTGGAGCTCGGTGATGGGCTGGTGCTGCTGCCCGAGGCGCGCGCCGGCTTCGGCATCAATGACGACAGCGTCGGTGCGGGGTCCAATCGGGTCGACATCGAGGTCGACAGCATATTCGGTGGGCTGACGCGCCTTCAGTACGAGTTCACCGGTGGTGCCTACGTGTACGCGGCGCCGTCCTACACGCGCATTGCGCTGTCGGCCTCGGGACCGGGTACCGGCAGCGTTTCGGGCAACAGCTGGGAATTCGGCCTCGGTGCCGGCGTGGGTTACATGTTCAACCCGCAACTCGGCGGCGAGTTCTCCTACGAGAACATCGACGGCGAAGACGTGTTCAACTTCGGGCTGCGCTACAACTTCGGACGCTGAGATCGTGTCGGCATCCCCGCGCTGCGGCGCGGGGATGCCCAGCGGTACTGCAGTCGACTGGCATGCGCTGGCCTCAGGCGCGGCCCAGGCGGTAGGCTGTCGCCGTCCGCCATCCAGCCAGGAGATCCCGTACCGTGCGAGCCTTCTTCGACGCCCGCCAGGATCGTCACGACCCGAAGTCCTACCTCTCGCGCGGCCAGATGCGTGCCCCCCAGGAGGTGCCGGCGCGCACCGGGCGCATCGTTGCCGGGCTGCGCTCAATCGGGGTCGAGATCGAGCCCGCCACCGATCACGGGCCGCGCCCGATCGCCGCAGTGCATGACGCGGGCTACCTCCGCTTCCTGGAGAGCGCGCATCGGCGCTGGATGGCGGTGCCCGACGACTGGGGCGACGAGGTCATGTCGAATGTCTACGTACGCTCACCCAACCCGCTGAAGGGCATCCTCGCCGAATCCGCCTACTACCAGGCCGACGGCAGCTGCCCGATCGGTGCCGGCACCTGGGAGGCGGCGTACTGGTCGGCGCAGTCGGCGCTGAGCGCCGCCGAGGCGATACGCGCCGGCGAGCGTGTCGCGTATGCGGTATCGCGCCCGCCGGGCCACCATGCGCGCAGTGATGCGGCGGGCGGGTTCTGCTACCTGAACAACGCGGCGATCGCCGCCGAGGCGCTGCTCGCGGATTTTCCGCGCATCGCCATTCTCGATCCCGACATGCACCATGGCCAGGGCATGCAGGAGATCTTCTACCGCCGCAATGACGTGTTCTACGCGTCGGTACACGGCGATCCGACCAACTTCTACCCCGTGTGCTCGGGCCATGAGGAAGAGCGCGGTGAAGGTCCGGGCCGGGGTTACAACCTGAACCTGCCGATGCCGCACGGATCGGCCGAGTCGGTATTCCTCGACCGCCTCGACGAAGCGCTCGCCGCGATCCGGCTGTACGCGCCGGACCTGCTCGTCGTCTGTCTGGGCTTCGACATCTACCGCGAGGACCCCCAGGCCAAGGTCTCGGTCGGTCACGAGGGCTTCCAGCAGATGGGCAGCCGGCTTGCCGCCACGGGACTGCCGGTGCTCGTCGTGCAGGAAGGGGGGTACCATCTGGACTCGCTGGAGGAGAACACCCGGCGGTTCTTCACCGGGCTGGGCGCCTGACGCGCACCCCGCACCGCGCACACGGCACCGCGGTCATCATGCAAGGAGGCGTGTAAGGCCGACAACCTGCAGGCGCGCAAGATGCAGACGCAGCTGCGCGAGCACGTCGTGACGTGGCTCGCGGGCGCGTATCCTGAATCACTCCCGCGCATGCGCGCCTACCTTGAACCCTATCCTGGCGGCGAGCCGCCGCGCGACGCAACCAGACCGAACATGCCACCAACAGAGGCCACAGCGTGATCCTTCACCACTTCGACATGTCGCCGTTTGCCGAGAAGGCGCGTCTCGCGCTCGGGCTCAAGCAGCTCGCGTGGCAGTCTGTCGAGATTCCGCTGGTGATGCCCAAGCCGAAACTCACCGGCCTCACCGGCGGGTACCGCAAGACACCAGTGCTGCAGATCGGCGCCGACATCTACTGCGATACCCAGCGCATTGCGCTCGAGCTCGACCGCCGCTTCCCGGACCCGCCGCTGTTCCCGCATGGCGATGCCGGTCTCGGCATCGCGCTCGCGCACTGGAGCGACTCGGCTTTCTTCGAGCCCGGCGCGGGCCTGTCGATGGGCGTGAACACCGAGCTGCCCGAGCCGCTGCTCAATGACCGCAAGGCCTTTTTCGAGTTCATGGACTTCGACCGGTTGCCGGCGGAGCTGCCGCATCTCTGGACGCAGGTGCGCGCGCGCGCAAGCCTCGTCAACCGCCAGCTTGCCGACGGCCGCGCGTTCGTCCATGGCGAGCGCCCCGGCTGGGCCGACATCTGCGCGTACTTCCCGCTGTGGATGGTCCGGATGCAGATCGGAGTTCGCGCTGATGCCGCGCTTGCGCCGTTCACGCATCTTGCGCCCTGGGAGGCGCGAGTCGCTGCGATAGGCCACGGTCAACGCAGCGCCCTGGACGCCGATGACGCGTGGGTGGTTGCGCGCGACTCCGAGCCGGCGGTCGAAACCGCCGTCGACGACGACGACCCGCTCGGGCTCGCCGTCGGGCAGTCGGCCACGGTCGCCCCTGATGACTACGGCCGCGACCCCGTCCACGGCGAACTCGCCGTGCTTACCGTTGACGACGTCTGCGTGATCCGCCGGACGGACACGCTCGGGCGCGTCGCCGTGCACTTCCCGCGCGCGGGTTACCGCGTGACCGCGGCCTGAGCGTGGTGAACGCACGCCGCGCCGCCGCCGCAACACTGCCCGTGGTGGTGGCGGGCATCGCGGCCCTGGGACTGTGGGCGGTGACCGCCGTCGCGGCGCCGGCGGAATCGGCTCCCGACGCACCTCGCGGCATCGACGCCGTGCAGCTCGAGCGCATGTTCGAGCGCGCTGCGTCGCTGGGTCCGGTGCACGCGATCGTCGTGTCGCGCGACGGCGTGGAGCGCGCCGCGCATGCCTTCGCCGGCCCCGGCCTCGACCGGCCGGCGAACATCAAGTCGGTGGCCAAGACCGT
>PWYM01000299.1 GCA_003567855.1 Gammaproteobacteria bacterium
GGGATCAGCCCCAGCGTGATCACGGTGGCGAACACGATGCCGAACGCGAGCGAGGTCGCCATCGGGATCACGAGCTGCGCCTGCAGGCTGGTCTCGAAGAAAATGATCGGCGCAAGGCCGAGAAAGGTCGTCAGCGAGGTCAGCACGATGGGCCTGAAGCGGGCGCGCGCGGCCTTGATCGCGGCCTCGACGCGGCTTTCGCCCTGGCGGCGGTTGCGGTTCACGAAGTCGACGAGGATCAGGCTGTCGTTCACGACGACGCCGGCCAGCGCAATGATGCCGAACAGGCTGAGCATGCTGATCGGAATCCCGAGCAGCCAGTGGCCGAGCACCGCGCCGATCATGCCGAACGGGATCACCGACATCACCAGCAGCGGCTGGAGGTAGGAGCGCAGCGGGATCGCGATCAGCGCGTAGATCAGGAACAGCGCGAACAGCGTGCCCAGAAGCAGGTCGCGCTGCACCTCCTGCTGGCTGCGCGTCTGGCCTGCGACCCTGGAGCCGACCCCGGGATGGTTGGCGAGGATTTCCGGAATGTGGTGCTGCTGCAGTTCAGCGGCGATCCGACCGGGTTCGGCGACTTCGGTGTCGATGCGCGCCGTCACGCTGATCGCACGTTCCCTGTCGTAGCGGCGGATCGTCGACGGACTCGACCCGACGGTGACGTCGGCGACCGAGGTGAACGGTACCGCCTGGCCGTCAGCGGTACGAATGCGCATGTCCTCGAGATAGCCCTCGGAACGGCGCTGCTCCTGCGGGTAGCGCACCATCACGCGGACCTCGTCCTGGCCGCGCTGCACGCGCTGTGCCTCCTCGCCGAAGAACGCCTGTCGCACCTGCCGTGCCAGGTCCTGCTGGCTTAAACCCAGCGCCTCGGCCGCAGGGCTGATTTCCAGGTTGAGTTCGCGCAGGCCGCCTTCGAACGAGTTGCGGATATCGAAGGTGCCGGTGTAGCTTCGGATGCGCGCCTCCAGCGCGGCCGCCGCCGATTCCAGCTGCGTGAAATCGCGTCCGACGAGCTGGAACGACAGGTCCGGCCCGTCGCCGCCCGGGCCGCCGGCGCCGCCGATGCGCAAGCCGCGTACACCCGGGATGTCGCCGACCGCGGCACGCCATTCACGCTCTATATCGCGAATCGTGAACGGACGGTCGTCGTCGCGCGTGAGTTCGACGATCATCTGGCCGGCGGTATCCGAAGACGACCACGAGAACACGGTGCTGACCACCGAACCGTCGAGGTCGTATTCTTCGTTGAGACGCGTATCGACCTCGCGCAATGCCTGCTCCAGCCGGTCGAGGTTGTCGTGGGTCACGTACGCGGGTGTGCCTTCGTTCATTTCAAGGTCCACGCGTACGAAGTCGCTGGCAAACTCGGGAAAAAACACGATCCTCAGTAATCCGCCGACGATCAGGCCGAGCGACAGGATCAGCGTCGATACGAATACCCCCAGTGCGAGGTAGCGGTGGCGGAGTGCGACGCGCAGCGCCGGCAGGTAGTGGCGGTCGACGAAACGGAACAGCGTGTCGGAGAACATCCGCTGGAATCGCACGAAGCGGTTGCGCGTGTCGGGTTCGTAGGTGCGCACGCGCATGTGCGCGAGATGCGCCGGCAGGATCAACTTGGACTCGACCAGTGACATGGCCAGGCACAGCACGACGACCCAGCCGATGGCGGCGAAGAACTGGCCCTGGATACCGCTGACCAGCAGTATAGGCATGAACGCCGCGATCGTTGTCAGTACGCCGAACGTGGCCGGTACCGCCACTTTCCACACGCCGTCGACCACGTGTTCAACGGAGTGTCCACGCTCGCGAATCTCGGTGTAGGCCGATTCGCCCATGATGATCGCGTCGTCGACGACGATACCGAGCACGACCAGGAAGCCGAACAGGCTGACGAGGTTGATCGACACGCCGACGACGGGCAGCAGCCACACGGCGCCGGCGAATGCGACCAGCAGTCCCACCATCACCCAGAACGCAAGCTTGAGCCTCAGAAACAGGGTCAGGATCAGGAACACCAGCACTGCGCCCGCGAGCAGGTTCTTGCCCATCATCTCCAGTCGGCCCTGGAGGTAGTAGGAGATGTCGGCCCACTGCGCGACGCCGACGTCAGCGGGCATCTGCCGGCTGCGTTCGTCGACGAACTCGCGCACGCTGCGCGCGACCGCGATCGCGTCCTGCTCGCCGACGCTGTCCACGCGTATCGCGATGGCCGGCCTGCCGTTGTGGCGCGCGTAGAACTCGCGCTCCTCGAAACCGTCGCGGACTTCGGCGATATCCCTGACCGTGATCCGGCTGCCATCGGGATTCGTGCGTACGACGATGTTTTCGAACTCGCGTGCGATGTAGGCCTGGCCGGCAGTGCGCAGCAGGATGTCACCGCCGACCGAGCGGATCCGCCCGCCGGGCAGGTCCAGCGACGAACGCCGTACGGCGTCTGCGACCTCGCTGAGCGTAAGGTTGTAGGCGCGAAGCGTATCTTCGCTCACCTCGATGCCGATCTCGTAGTTGCGTACCCCGGTGAGCTGGGCACGCGTGACGTTGGGCAGCGCGGTGATGTCATCGCGGATCTGGCGCGCGGTCTCCTTGAGCGTGCGCTCGTCCACGTCGCCGTACACGGAGACCCAGATCACCTCCTGCGACCACACGTTGCGGGTGAACGTCGGCCGCTCGGCTTCGACGGGAAAGGTCGTGATCGCGTCGACGCGGATCTTGATATTGTCCATGACCTCGAGCACGTCGTACTCGGGCTCGACTTCGACGCGTACGCTGGCGGAACCCTCGCGTGCGGTGGAGATGATCTCGCGGATTCCCTCGAGGTCCTCGATGGCTTCCTCGATGCGCACGATCACCCCTTCCTCGACGTCACGCGGGGTGCCGCCGGGGTAGGGCACGTTGATCGTCACGAAGCTGAGGTCGATGCGAGGCTGTATTTCCTTCGTGATCGTGATCGCACTGTAGACGCCACCAACGAGCAGGCAGAACATCAGCAGGTTCGCCGCCACCGGGTTATGGGCGAACCACGCGATGATGTGGCCGTACCAGTTGCGGTCGTTCATTCCAGCGGCTCGAGATCGGAAGCGTCTGCATCGGCGGGACGCGTCAGCACCGGCGGTGCCTGGGGCACCGCCGTGCGCACCTGCAGCGCCATGCCGGGCACGGGGGCCTGTATCGCGGTCAGGATGATGCGGTCGCCGGGTTCGAGCCCATTGCGCACGTAGGCGTCGTTGGTGGTGGTTCTGACCACCTCGACATTGCGGATCTCGAGTTCGTCATCGCCGTTGGCGACGAACACGCGTCCGCCGTCGCGCAGCGCAACCCGCGGCAGGCGCACCAGGCCGTCCGCGGAACGCCCGCGGATCGTCGCGTCGACGAAGGTACCCACGTGCAGCGGCAGGCTGCGCTCGCGCTCGATCATGCCGTACGGGTCCTCGACACGCACCACCGCCCAGGTGAGACGGGTGTCCTCGTCGACGACGCCCTCGGTGCGCACGACTTCGCCGCGCCATTGACCCACGCGTCCGGCGACGCGGCCGGTGAGTTCGACCTCGGGGCGGTGGGTGACCGGCAGCCCCGGCGCGGGCAGCTCGAGGAACGCGAGATCGCGGTCACTGAGCGCGAGGCGCACTTCGGCACTGTCGATCGCAAACGTCACGCCCAGCTCCGTGCCGGTCGTCACGTACTGGCCCAGGTCGACGTCGCGCTGTCGCACGAGCCCGCTGTAGGGGAGGCTGATACGGGTGCGCTCGAGATTGCGCTCGGCGCGCTTGACCGAGGCTTCGGCGGCCTGCATGCGGGCCTCGGCGCCGGCGACCTGCGGCAGACGCAGCACCAGCGGTGCAGGTTCGCGCGTCTCGCCGTGCATCCGCCGCCAGTCGAGCCGGGCGGCCTCGGCACGGGCCTCCTCCTCCGACAGCGTGGCCCGGGCCGCAGCGAGCTCGGCCTCGGCTTCGAGCAGCGCCGTTTCGTAGTCGCTGGGGTCTATGCGCGCGAGCATCTGGCCGGCCTCGAAGAAGCCGCCGGCGACGAAGTTGTCCGAGATCTCGACGATGCGGCCGGCGACCTCGGCGCTCAGTATGGTGCGGGTGCGCGGCCGCACGGTGCCCTGCGCGCTGACGCGGAAGTGGCCATCACTCGCCAGCGCCTCGATGGTGTCGACGAGCATCGCGGCCGGCGTCGTCTCCTGGACATCGGGAGCCGGCCGGTTGGTCGCCAGCACGATGACGAGCGCGACCGAGCCGGCAACCAGTGCCAGCGGCAGCGCGGCCTTGAGGAGTTTCTTCATCGTTTACGGGCGTGCGGGTGGCGGCTCCAGGAGCTGAGGCAACCACTATCGTGACTCGGTTCCCCGGCTGTTGCGCCGAGCGCGATGCGAGTGGCGGCGCCAAGCGCGAATAGTGCCATGATTCGACGCGCCAGGCCGCGTCAGGGTTGGAACGCGGCGGGGCCGACCGCGACAGGCTGTGTGGTAAGCTTGCCAATCCTTCCGGAATGAGAATCGTTCGCATGGCTGACAGGGTGTCCGCCTCATGAGGGACCTGTGCGTCTCCGGCAAGCCCGGGCTGCGCGCATGACGGCCCCGTCCGTACTCGCCTCCGCCGCGCCACGCGGTTCGGGCCGTTTCCGGTTGGGCGGCTGGGGTGTACTGACCGTCGGTATCGCCGTCCTGCTGGCGATGCCGATCCTGGTCGTGCTCGCGCATGTCTTCATTCCCGCCGGTGAGATCTGGGCGCACCTCTGGCAGACCGTGCTCAGCCGTTACGTGACCAACACGCTCGGGCTGATCGTCGGTGTCGGCGCCGGCGTCACGCTGATCGGCGTCGGGACGGCATGGCTCGTGGTGATGTGCCGGTTCCCAGGAAGGGGCGTATTCCGCTGGGCTCTGCTGCTGCCGCTGGCCGTGCCGACCTACGTCATCGCGTACGCCTATACCGACCTGCTGCAGTTCGCCGGGCCGGTGCAGACGATGCTGCGGGAGATGTTCGACTGGGGTCGCGACGACTACTGGTTCCCGCAGATCCGCTCGCTTGGTGGCGCGATCGCGCTGATGTCGCTGGTGCTTTACCCGTACGTGTACCTGTTGTCGCGCGCGGCGTTCATCGAGCAGTCGGTCTGTGTGCTGGAGGTCGGGCGTACGCTCGGCCGCGGTCCGACCCGGCTGTTCCTCGGCGTCGCCGTACCGCTTGCACGGCCGGCGATTGCCGGCGGCGTCGCGCTCGCACTGATGGAGACGCTGAACGATTTCGGCGCCGTGCAGTTCTTCGGGGTCGATACCTTCACCACCGGCATCTACCGCACCTGGTTCGGCCTCGGCGAACAGGCGGCCGCCGCGCAGCTCGCCGCGTGCCTGCTCGTGTTCGTGTTCGTGCTGCTGATGCTCGAGCGCTGGTCGCGACGCCGCGCGCGGTATTTCCACACCACGGGCCGCTACCGCGAGTTGCCGCAGTACGAGCTGCGCGGGGTGCGGGCGCTGCTCGCGTGCGTGGCCTGTGCGCTGCCGGTCGTACTCGGTTTCGTGCTGCCGGCCGGACTGCTGCTCGAGATGCACCTGCGCGAGGGCGATCACCTGTTCGGCACCCGCTTCATGGGGTTCGCGTGGAACAGCCTGACGCTGGCAACGGTGGCGGCGGTCGTGGCGGTCGTGCTGGCCGTGATCGTCTCTTACGGCGTGCGTCTGCGACAGCACCTGGTCACGCAGCTCGCGGCGCGTGTCGCGTCACTCGGCTATGCGGTCCCGGGGTCCGTGATCGCCGTCGGCGTACTGATTCCGCTCGGGTGGATCGACAGCCAGGTGAACCTGTTCGCGCATGAGCGTTTCGGCATGACGCCGGGACTCATCCTGACCGGCACCATGGTCGCGCTGGTGTACGCGTACGTGGTGCGGTTCCTCGCGGTTTCCTTCAACACCGTAGAAGCGAGCCTGGGCAAGATCACGCCGAACATGGACGCGGTGTCGCGCACCCTCGGTGTGTCGGCGGGCACTACACTGCGGCGGGTGCATATGCCGATCATGCGTGGCAGCCTGTTCGCCGCCGGGATCCTGATCTTCGTCGACGTGATGAAGGAACTGCCGGCCACGGTGATCCTGCGCCCGTTCGACTTCGACACCCTGGCGGTGCGCGCCTACGAGTTGGCCTCGGACGAGCGCCTCGCCCAGGCGTCGACGTCGGCGCTCGCGATCGTCGCCGTGGGGATCATTCCGGTGATCGTGCTGAGTATCGCGATGAGCCGCTCGCGCCCGGGCAGTGCGGGACCGCCGGCGCCATGACCGCCGCGGTCAGTTCAGTGTGCGCGGGGGTAGACGAAGACCTGTGACGGGTCGAGGTCGAGCATCACCGGCTGGTTTTCCGGCGGCAGGAACACGCCCGGCATTCGCGAATGGCCGTGGATCTCCTCACCGTTGGCGCCGTGCACGCACAGGTGGAGCAGGCTCGTGCGCCCGAGCAGCCGCGACACGACCACGTGCGAGCGCTGGTGGCGTCCCGGCTCGCCGACCGGACTGACGCGCACCGCTTCCGGGCGGATCAACGCCTGCACCGCGGTGCCATCGGCGAGTCCGTTCGCCGGGACCGTGCCGAAAGCGGTGCGGATCTCGCCGTCCTCGACCACGGCCTCGACCTCGTTGACCTCGCCGAAGAAGCGCACCACGAACGGGTCGGTGGGCTGACAGTAAAGCTCGGCCGGCGTGCCCATCTGCAGGATGCGCCCGTCGCGCATCAGCGCGATGCGGTCGGCCATGAACATGGCTTCCTCGGGGTCATGCGTAACCATCAACGTGCCGGCGCCGCTGCTCTTGAGCACGTGCAGCGTATCGTCGCGGGTCTGTTCGCGAAGGCGGGCGTCGAGGGCCGAGAACGGTTCGTCGAGCAGCATCAGGCCCGGTGCCGGCGCCAGCGCCCTGGCCAGTGCGACGCGCTGCTGCTGACCACCGGACAGTACATGCGGGTAGCTCTGCTCGTGTTCGGCCAGGCCGAGGTTCGCAAGCATACTGCGGGCGCGCTCGCGTCGTTCCCCCTGCGACAGGTGTCCCAAGCCGAAGGTGACATTCTCAAGGACCGTCAGGTGCGGGAACAGCGCCGCGTCCTGGAACATCAGGCCGAGGTTGCGTTGCTCCGGCGGCAGCTGGGGGCCGCGTGGTGTGGCGACGGTGCGGCCATCGAGTGCGACGACGCCGTGCTGCAGCGTCTCCAGCCCGGCGGCGATGCGCAGCAGCGTACTCTTGCCGCAGCCCGAAGGACCGAGCAGGCAGACCACCTCGCCGGCGCGGACCTCGAGGCTGACACTGTCGACCGCGCGGGTCGCGCCGAAGTCATGGGTAATGTCCGACAGTGACAGCACCACCCGGCCGCTGCCGGTCGGCGTCGGTGTGGGCTGCAGTATCTGGCGCGAAACAGTGGGCAAGAGCTCGACCCGTCACTGGCACGTATCAACCGAGATTATGCGAACGATTCTCAGTTGTAAATGCTGCTGATTCGCGCCTGTCCTGCGGCGGCAGCCATGGTCCAGGGCAATTGCATCGCGCGCCTCAATCATGAATAATAATCATTCTCAATACAGTCGGAATGATTCGAATGAAGCCGTCTCCCCATCGTCGCGGGTCGCGTCGCCCGCTGCCCGTACTGCTGATCGCGATACTGGTCGCGGCCTGTTCGGGGCCGTCCGGAGACGAGCTGTTCGTGTATTCGGCCCGCCATTACGACACCGATACGCAGCTGTTCGACGACTTTACCGCGCAGACCGGCATCCGGGTGCGCCTGTTGCAGGGCAATTCCGATGAACTGCTCGAGCGACTCAACCGCGAGGGGGTTGCGAGCCCGGCCGATGTGCTGATCACCGTGGACGCCGGGCGGCTGTGGCGGGCCGAGCAGGCCGGTGTACTGCAGCCGGTGGAGTCGGAGGTGCTCGCCGAGCGCGTGCCCGCGCACCTGCGGCATCCGAATGGCTACTGGTTCGGTTTCAGCCAGCGCCTGCGGCTGATCTACTACAACCGCGATGCCTTCGACCCCGGGCAGGTCACGACCTACGAGGACCTTGCCGACCCGTCGCTGGACGGGCGCATCTGCGTGCGGTCGTCGAACAACATCTATAACCAGTCGCTGCTCGCGTCGATGGTCAGTCACCACGGTGCAGCGGCGGCCACCGAGTGGGCGCGCGGGCTGGTCGCAAACCTCGCGCGTGCCCCGCAGGGCGGCGACACCGACCAGATTCTCGGCGTGGCCGCCGGCGAATGCGAACTCGGCGTGGCCAACCACTACTACTACGTGCGGCTGCTGAACTCGGAAGATCCTGACCGGCGGGCCGCTGCCGAGCGCGTCGGCATCATCTTCCCGAACCAGGACGACCGCGGTCTGCACGTGAACGTGGGCGGCGCCGGTGTCGTGCGCGGCGCTCCGAACCGCGAACACGCGGTGCGCTTTCTCGAGTATCTCGCCTCCGACGAGGCCCAGGCACTGTTCGCCGAAGGCAACCACGAATACCCGGTCGTCCCGGGCATCGCGCTTGACCCGGCCATCGAGGCGTGGGGCGACTTCCGGCGTGACCAGGTCAACGTTGCCGAACTCGGGCGACACAACCCGGAGGCCGTGCGCATCGCCGACCGTGTCGGCTGGCGGTGATGACCGTGCCCGGTTGCCGGCCGGTGCTGGACGCCCGCATGGGCGCGCTCTAACCTGTCGCCCTCGCCGGGCGGGGGTCGCCCCGCAAACACGCAGGAGCAGCGATGAGCGAACGCCGCAACGGGTCCGCGCGCGAAGGCCACTCACGCCTGAAGGTACGCAACGCGAAGCTCTCGGATATCGAGGGCATCCGGGAACTCTGCCGCAAGGTCTATCCCGACGACAGGCCGTATTCGGCGGCGATGCTGCGCGGACACATCCACAGCTACCCTGAGGGGCAGTTCGTCGCGACCTACGAGGACAGCATCGTAGGTTACTGCGCAACGTTCCGGATCTCGGGCGACATCGCGCTCAAGCCGCATACCTGGAAGGAGATTACCGGCAGCGGTTACGCATCGCGCCACGATCCGGACGGCGACTACCTCTACGGCATGGACGTGTTCGTCGACCCGGATCTGCGCGGCTACCGTATCGGTCAGCGGCTCTACGATGCGCGCAAGCGGCTGTGCACCGAGTGGGAAATGCGCGGCATCGTCTTTGCCGGCCGGGTGCCGAGCTGGCACCGGCGCCGGCGCCAGTTCGACAGCGTCGAGGACTATGTCGACGCGGTGATCAACAAGAAGGCGCGCGACCCGGTCATCTCGTTCCAGCTGCGCAACGGTTTCGAGGTGCTGGGCGTGATCCCGAGGTATCTCCCGGGGGACAAGGAATCCCGCGGCTATGCCGTGCACATGCTCTGGCGCAATCCGACCATCGCGCCGGAACAGGCCGAGGAGGACCACGAGGAAGCCTACGGCCAACCCATGCCCGATACGGTACGCGTGGCCACCGTCCAGTACATGCAGCGCCGGGTCAAGTCCTTCGACGAGTTCCTGAGCTTCATCGAATACTTTGTCGACGTGGTCTCCGATTACCGCTCGGACTTTGTGCTCTTTCCGGAGCTGTTTTCATTGCAGCTGCTGTCCATCACCGACCAGGAGCTCTCGCCGGCGGAATCCATAGAGGCGCTGACGCAGTACCGCGAGCCGTTCTGTGAGGCGCTGCGCGAGATGGCGATCCGCTACAACATCAACATCATCGCGGGCTCGCATCCATGCCGTGTCGAGAACGGGCAGGTGCACAACATCAGCTTCGTGTTCCACCGCGATGGCCATATCGACCAGCAGGAAAAGATTCACCCCACCCCCAACGAGGCTTACTGGTGGAACATCGAGGGCGGTTCGGAGGTCGCGGCGATCCAGACCGACTGCGGCCCGATCGGCGTGCTGATCTGCTACGACGCGGAGTTCCCCGAACTCGGGCGTCACCTCGTCGACCAGGGTGTGAACATCGTCTTCGTGCCGTTCTGTACCGACGAGCGCCAGAGCTACCTGCGCGTGCGCTACTGCTGCCAGGCGCGCGCGGTCGAAAACCAGTGCTATGTCGTGCTGTCGGGCAACTGCGGCAACCTTCCGGGGGTGGCGAACATGGACATCCAGTATGCGCAGAGCTGCATCCTGACCCCGTGCGACTTTCCCTTCGCCCGCGACGGGATCGCCGCAGACAC
>PWYM01000232.1 GCA_003567855.1 Gammaproteobacteria bacterium
GAGTCGCGCAGCCCGGCGGTGTCGACGACGTTGACCGGCACGCCATCGAGGACCAGCGCCTCGCGCAGCACGTCGCGCGTCGTGCCCGCGATGTCGGTGACGATCGCGGCGTCGCTGCCGGCGAGGCGGTTCAGCACGCTGGACTTGCCGGCGTTGGGCGGTCCGGCGATGACGAGCGTCAGCCCGTCATGCAGGCGCCTGCCATGCTCGGTGCGCGAGGTCAGCGCGGCGAAGTCGGCGCGCAGTTTCACCAGCCGCGCCTCGAGCGCGTCATCGGCCAGAAAATCCACGTCCTCGTCGGGAAAGTCCAGCGCCGCCTCGACGTAAACCCGGAGGTCGGTCAGCGCATCGACGAGCGCGGTGACGCGTGCCGACAGTTCGCCCTGCAGCGAGCGTACCGCCGCGCGTGAAGCTTCGCGGCTGCGGCTTTCGATCAGGTCGGCGATCGCCTCGGCCTGCGCGAGATCGAGCCGGCCGTTGAGGAAGGCGCGCAGCGAGAACTCGCCGGGACCTGCGGGCCGGGCACCGAGCGTGGCGAGCCGCTCGAGCAGCTGCTCGACCGCGACCGGGCCGCCGTGGCCGTGCAGTTCGACGACAGCCTCGCCGGTGAACGAATCAGGCGCCGGAAAATAGACGACGAGGCCCTCGTCGATGACCTCGCCTTCGGCGTCCCTGAAGCGACGGAAGCGCGCCTCGCGCGGTGCCGGTAGCGAACCCGACAGCGCCTCGCAGCAGCGCGGTGCATCCGGTCCGGAGACGCGAATCACCGCGATGCCGCCCCGGCCCGGCGGCGTCGCCAGTGCCGCGATCGTATCGGGGGTGTACATGCGCGGTGCCCCCTCGCGTGGTGTCGCGCTCAGGCCTTCTCGCGTTCGATCACGGTATTGATCCGCCACTGCTGCAGCACCGACGCGACGGTGTTCGTGAGCCAGTACAGCACCAGTCCCGACGGGAAGAACGCGAAGAACACCGTGAACACGATCGGCAGGATCTGCATGATCCGCGCCTGAATCGGGTCGGGCGGCGCCGGGTTCAACCGCGTCTGGAACCACATCGCCGCACCCATCAGCAGCGGCAGGATGAACAGCGGATCACGCGACGACAGGTCGTTCAGCCACAGCATGAACGGCGCCTGGCGCATTTCCACGCTCTCCAACAGCACCCAGTAGAACGCGAAGAAGAACGGCATCTGGATCAGGATCGGCAGACAGCCGGCCGCCGGGTTGACCTTCTCGCGCTTGTAGAGATCCATCATCGCGCGCGAAAGCTGCTGGCGGTCGTCCTTGTAGCGCTCCTGCAGCGCCTTCAGGCGCGGCTGCAGCTTGCGCATCTTGGCCATCGACCTGCCGCTCATCGCGGTCAGCTTCCAGAACACGAGCTTGATCAGCAGCGTGACGATGATGATCGACCAGCCCCAGTTGCCGACGACCGAGTGCACCTTGTCGAGCATCCAGAACAGCGGCTGGGCGAGCAGCGTCAGCACGCCGTAGTCGACGGTGAGCTCGAGACGGTCGCCGGTCTCGCGCAGCTGGCTCTGCAGCTTGGGACCGACGAACAGCTCATGGGTGAAACGTTCGCTGCTGCCGGGTGCAATCCGCGTGACCGGTCCGACCGCCGACAGCAGGTACATGCCGTCGCGGGCACTGGCGGTGTAGCGCACGTCCTCGCCCGGCGGCGGTACCGCGGCGGCGAGGAAGTGATGCTGGATGCCGGCGAGCCAGCCGCCGGGCAGCGTCTGGCGCACCGGCGAGTCGGCAAGGTCGCCGACGTTGAGCTTGTCGTAGGAACTGCCGTCGTAGAGCACCGGCCCGGAGAACGAATACGAGTCGACCGAGAACAGCGAGCGTGACGGCGGCAGATGGCGGCGCTGGAGCTGTACGTAGCTCGCGCCCGACCATGGTTCGGCACCTTCGTTGACGAGCGTCTTGTCCAGCGTGACGCCGTACCAGCCGCGGCGGAAGGTGTAGCGCTTGGTCGACTCGAGGCCGTCCTCGGCGTCGACCCAGCGCAGTTCGACGACGAGCTCGTCGGCGCCGTCGGCGAGGCGGAACTCGTCGCGGTCGGCCGAGAAACGGGCGAGATGGTTGGGCTCCGCCCCGTCGCCGACGCGGCGCAGGCCCGACTGGAATACGAAGCGGTCTTCTCGCCGGGGGCTCAGCAGGCGGACCGGCTGGTCCGGGGTGTCCTTGGATTGCGGGTACTTCGGCAGGGTCGCGCCCACCAGGTCGCCGCCGTCGAGGGCGATCTCGACGTCGAGCACGTCGGTGACGACGCGGATCGTGTCGCGCAGGGTTTCCGGCTCGGCGGGGAGGCCGGTGTCGTCTACATCGAGATCGGGCAGTGCGTCGGGGTCGAGTTCCGGCAGATCGGGGTCGGCCGGCGGGGTCGCCGGTTCAGGCTGTTCACGCACGTCTTCGGCGGGCTGCTCGGCGACGGTGGGCTCGGGCTGCGGGGTCGTGCCGTAGTCCTCGACCCACGTGCGCCACGTGATCCAGAGGATGATCGCAAGGCCGATCCACAGAAAGAGCCGCTGGTTATCCATCGCGTCGTTCGTCCTGGTCGCTGAAGCGTCGTCTGATCTGGCGCCAGTGCCTGTCGAGGCTCGTGCGCAGCATGGCGCGGTCCGCGACCGTCGCCTTGGGTTTTGCGATCACCACGATGTCGACCGCCGGCAGTTCCGGCGCGAGCCGGAAAGAGTCCCGAACCACCCGCTTGATGCGGTTGCGGTCAACCGCGCGCCGCGCATGACGCCGCGAGACCGCAAGCCCGAGGCGCGCGTGGGGGGCGTCCGCGCCGGGCCGGACGAGCAGCGTGAAGCAGGCATCGGAGAACCTGCGGGGCTGGTCGAAGACGCGGCTGAAGTCGCGCTTGCGAACCAGGCGCCGGACCCGGCCGAAATCCTGGCCGGCACCCGGTGTCCCCGTGGTGCTCAGGGCGCGAGGCGTTTGCGGCCCTTGGCGCGGCGGCGGTTCAGCACCTGCCGGCCGGCGCGCGTGGCCATGCGGGCGCGAAACCCGTGAGTACGCTTACGGCGCAGGTTACCGGGCTGGAATGTGCGTTTCATGACAGATCATCCCTGTGAGAGGAACAGCCCGCGAAACAGTGACATGGGCCGACTTTTGACAGCCGGCAAGCCTACGGCCGCGGCGCGCTGCTGTCAACCTGGCCGTACCCTGGGGGCCTGTGGATAACCTTGTCGCGGGGGTATAGACTTGGGCGCCCTCTGGCGCCGGTGACGGTCGACGGCTGAGCTGAATGATGCACGAACAGGTGGCGGCGGACTCGTTGTGGAGCCGCTGCGTGGCACAACTCGAGGCGGAACTACCGGAGCAGCAGGTCAACACCTGGATCCGGCCCCTGCAGGCGGTCGAGGACGACGACACATTGCGGCTGCTCGCGCCGAACCGTTTCGTCGTCGAGTGGGTCGAGCGCAACCTGCTCGCGCGCATCGGCGAGGTCGTGTCGCAGATCGCGGTGCTGCCGCCGAACGTCGTCGTCGAGGTGGGCACCCGCGGGGGCGCGGTAGCGCCGCCGGCGCTTGAGCGGGGCGCCCCGCCGCGGCGCCGGCTCGCGGCAAGCATGGGCAGCCGGCTCAACCCGGCCTTCACGTTCGCGAACTTCGTCGAGGGCAAGAGCAACCAGCTCGCGCGGGCCGCGGCGAGCCAGGTCGCCGAGAATCCCGGGCGGGCGTACAACCCGCTGTTCATCTACGGGGGTGTCGGCCTCGGCAAGACCCACCTGATGCACAGCGTCGGCAATGCGATCCTCGCGCGCGACCCCGACGCCGAGGTCGCCTACGTGCATTCGGAACGCTTCGTCGGTGACATGGTGAAGGGCCTGCAGCACAACCGCATCAGCGAGTTCAAGCGCGCCTACCGGTCACTCGACGTGCTGATGATCGACGACATCCAGTTCTTCGCCGGCAAGGACCGGTCCCAGGAAGAGTTCTTCCACACGTTCAACGCGTTGCTCGAAGGGCAGCGGCAGATCATCCTGACCTGCGACCGCTACCCCAAGGAAGTCGACGGCCTGGAGGAGCGGCTGAAGTCGCGTTTCGGCTGGGGGCTGACCGTTGCGATCGAACCGCCCGAACTCGAGACGAGTGTCGCGATCCTCAAGTCCAAGGCGATGGTCGAGGGCCATGACGTCCCCGACGAGGTCGCGTTCTTCATCGCCAAGCGCATCCGCTCCAACGTGCGCGAGCTCGAGGGGGCGCTGCGCCGGGTGATGGCGAACTCGCGCTTCACCGGGCGTCCGATTACGCTCGACTTCGCGCGCGAGGCGCTTAAGGACCTGCTCGCCCTGCAGGAGCGGCTGGTCACGATCGAAAACATCCAGAAAACGGTCGCGGAGTACTACAAGATCCGAGTCGCAGACCTGCATTCCAAGCGTCGCAGCCGCTCGATCACGCGGCCGCGGCAGATCGCGATGGCGCTGTCGAAGGAACTGACGAGCCATTCGCTGCCGGAAATCGGCGATGCGTTCGGCGGGCGCGATCACACGACCGTGCTGCATGCCTGTCGCAAGGTGAAGGAACTCAGGGAGATCGAGAACCGTATCGGTGAGGATTACCAGAACCTGTTGAGAACCCTGACGGGATGACGTGTACAACCTGTGGACAAAAAAGCAGGGTGATTCTGTGCACAGGCTGTCCACCGGCGGTGGACTGTCCGTACGCAGGGCGGAGGCCGCGAAAATGGGATATAACTATATGAAAAAAAAAGGAAAGTGAGAGTTTTCCCCAGTGATCGGCCGGCCTAATAACAACAGTAGTCTTTATGTATTCAAGAAACTTTAATAACCGGGTGACCAGATGAAGTTCAGTGCACCGAGGGAGACGATCCTCAAGCCCCTGCAGGCGGTGATCGGCGTGGTAGAGCGTCGGCAGACCATGCCGATTCTTGCGAACGTGCTGCTGCAGGTGGGTGATGGCCGGCTGCGGATCACCGCGACGGACCTCGAGGTGGAACTCGTCGCGGGCGTCGATCTCGAAGTCGAGCAGGAGGGCGAGATCACGGTGCCGGGTCGGAAGCTGCTGGAGATCTGCAGGGCGCTGCCGGAGGGTGCGACGGTGAAGGTGGAACTCGCCGGCGACCGGTTGACGGTGCGATCCGGGCGGAGCCGGTTCACGCTGTCGACGCTGCCGGCGGCGGATTTTCCGCTGGTCGAGTCGGTGGGTGCTGCGGAGCGGATCAGGCTCGCGCAGGCGGCGATGCGCCGGCTGGTCGAGCGCACGCATTTTTCGATGGCACAGCAGGACGTGCGCTACTACCTCAACGGCATGCTGCTCGAGACGCGCGACGGGCTGCTGCGCGCGGTCGCGACGGATGGCCACAGGCTGGCGATGTGCGAAACCGCCCTGGCCGATGGCAGCGGTCCGGACCGACAGGTCATCGTGCCGCGGAAGGGTGTGCTCGAGCTGCAGCGTTTACTGGACGGGGACAGCGAAATGGAGGTCGCGATCGGTCGCAGTCACGTCCAGGTGGACCTCGGGGACATTCGCTTCACGTCAAAGCTGATCGACGGCCGGTTTCCGGAGTATTCGCGCGTAATTCCGGGTGAGACGGACAATATCGTCAAGGCCGATCGCGAACTGTTGCGTCGAGCGTTGCAGCGCACCGCAATCCTGTCGAATGAGAAATACCGGGGCATCCGGCTGACGCTTAGCGAAGGGCTGCTGACGATCCAGGCGCACAACCCCGAGCAGGAAGAGGCCGAAGAGCAGGTCGAGGTCGAGTACGGCGGCGATGCGCTGGAGATCGGCTTCAACGTGACGTACCTGCTCGACGCGCTCGGCGTGATCGACGAGGACAGCGTCGAGGTCGGACTGGTGGATGCGAATTCTAGCTGCCTGATCCGGGCACCTGAGTCGGATGATTCCAGGTTCGTGGTCATGCCGATGCGCCTGTGACGAGTGGTGCTGGCGCAGCTCGGGATTGCTGATTTCCGCTGTATCCGCTCGGTCGCGCTGCCGCTGCACCCGCGGCTGAATCTCATCACCGGACCGAATGCCTCGGGCAAGACATCGTTGCTCGAGGCGTTTTTCTTTCTGGGGCGCGGGCGGTCATTTCGGACGGCCCAGGCTTCGACGCTTGTTCGTGAGGGCGCGCAGGTGCTTCGCGTCACCGGTGTGACGGGCGGGGCGAGTGGGGCAGAACACCGGCTTGGGGTGGAGTACGGGCGGGGGGGGTTCCAGGTCCGTATCGACGGGGCGCGTCAGGACAGGCTGGCGTCGCTGGCGGAGCGGCTGTCGGTGGCGGTGATCGATCCGACGGTGCATGAACTCGTGGCCGGGGGGCCGGAAGGGCGACGGCGTTTCCTGGACTGGGGCGCGTTCCACGTGGAACACCGGTTCCTCGAGGCCTGGCGCCGCTATCAGCGGGCGCTGCGGCAGCGGAATGCTTCTTTGCGATCCGGTGCGCATGCGTCGGAGGTGGAGACGTGGACCGGACAGGTCGCCGACGCCGGCGACGCGGTGGATACGGCGCGGCGACGCTACGCCGACGCGCTCGGCAAACGTGTGGCGGCCAGCGGCCGGCAGCTGCTCGGCGCGGAGATTACCTGCAGTTACCGCTCGGGGTGGGCACAGGACCTCTCGCTCAAGGCCGCATTAGCCCGCGACCTGGAGCGGGATCGCGCAACAGGTACGACACGTTCGGGTCCGCACCGGGCCGACCTTTCGATTCGAATGGATGCGCAGGCGGCGAAGGACCGTGTGAGCCGGGGGCAGGGGAAACTCGTCGGGGCGGCACTGATGCTTGCACAGGTCGCGCTGCAGGCCGAGTGCACCGGCAGCGCGGGTGTCGTCCTGCTCGACGATCCGGCCTCGGAGCTCGACGATAGTTTTCTGCGGCTGCTGCTCGTCGAGGTGATGGCGCTGCCGGCGCAGCTCGTGATGACCGGACTCGACAGTGCGGGACTGCCGGTCGATCGTGAGCATTCAAGGTTTCACGTGGAACAGGGCGAAATTCGCCAGTCGGAATGACGACGGTGCTATAATCGATCGCTTATGTTCGCGGATGCCACTGTATGACCGATCCCACCTACGATTCCAAGAATATCAAGGTCTTGAAAGGCCTCGAGGCGGTGCGCAAGCGCCCCGGCATGTACATCGGGGATACCGATGACGGCACCGGATTGCACCACATGGTATTCGAGGTCGTGGACAATTCCATCGACGAGGCGCTGGCTGGCCACTGCTCGCGCATCGTGATCACGCTTCATGCCGATGAATCGGTCACCGTCGCCGACGACGGCCGCGGTATTCCGGTGGACTGGCATGCCGACGAAGGGCGCGCCGCGGCAGAAGTCATCATGACGGTACTGCACGCGGGCGGTAAGTTCGACGACAACTCCTACAAGGTTTCCGGCGGCCTTCACGGCGTCGGCGTCTCGGTCGTCAACGCGCTGTCCGAACACCTCGAGCTGGTGATTCACCGTGAGGGTCACATCCACCGCCAGGAATACCGGATGGGTGAACCGCAGGGTGCGCTGAAGCAGGTCGGCGAAACGACACGCACCGGTACGATCATCCGGTTCAAGCCCGCGACGAGCGTGTTTACCGACTGCACGTTCCATTACGACATCCTGGCGAGCAGGCTGCGGGAGTTGTCGTTTCTGAATTCCGGCGTGCGCATCGAACTCGTTGACGAGCGCAATGACCGGCGTGACGTCTTCCAGTACCAGGGCGGTATTCGCGCGTTCGTCGAACACCTGAACCGCAATCGCACGTCGATCCATCCGACTGTTTTTCACTTCCAGATCGATCGTGACGACATCACGGTCGAGGTCGCGATGCAGTGGAACGACGGCTACCAGGAAAACATGTTCTGCTACACGAACACGATTCCGCAGCGCGATGGCGGCACTCATCTGTCGGGCTTCCGTGCCGGTCTGACGCGCACGCTCAACGGATACATCGAGACCGAACAGCTCGCCAAGCGCGAGAAGTTCACGCCCACCGGTGATGATGCGCGCGAGGGCCTGACCGCGGTCCTGTCGGTGAAGGTGCCGGATCCGAAGTTCTCGTCGCAGACCAAGGAAAAGCTCGTGTCCTCCGAGGTCAAGAGCGTCGTCGAGTCGGCGCTGTCGGAGTACCTCGAAGCCTTCCTGCTTGAACATCCCACCGAGGCGAAGGCCATCGTCGCCAAGATCCTCGAGGCCGCGCGCGCCCGCGAGGCCGCGCGCAAGGCCCGCGAGATGACCCGTCGCAAGGGCGCGCTCGATATCGCCGGCCTGCCGGGCAAGCTCGCCGACTGCCAGGAGAAGGATCCGTCGCGCTCCGAGCTGTTCCTGGTCGAGGGTGACTCCGCCGGCGGCTCGGCCAAGCAGGGCCGCGACCGCCGCACGCAGGCGATCCTGCCATTGAAGGGCAAGATTCTGAACGTAGAGAAGGCCCGTTTCGACAAGATGCTCGGTTCCGCCGAGGTCGCGACGCTGATTACCGCGCTCGGCTGCGGTATCGGCAAGGACGAGTTCGACCCGGACAAGCTGCGCTACCACCGCATCATCATCATGACCGACGCCGACGTGGACGGCTCGCACATCCGCACGCTGCTGCTGACGTTTTTCTACCGGCAGATGCCGGAACTTATCCGCCGGGGCCACGTGTACATCGCACAGCCGCCACTGTTCAAGATCAAGCGCGGCAAGCAGGAATATTATGTCAAAGACGAGCAGGAGCTGAACCGACTGCTGCTCGACACCGCGCTCGAGAAGGCCGAACTGCACGTGACCGCCGATGCACCCGCACTCAGTCCCGTCGCGCTCGGGCAGCTCGCGACGCGCTACATGGAAGTGAAGGCGATCATCGCCCGCTGGAGCCGCCGCTATGATGCCGACGTGCTCAACGAGCTGCTGTGGATGCCGATGGTCAGTCCGGAGCAGCTCGAGCAGCGCACCTGGATGATCGAATGGATGTCCATGCTCGGCTCGCGCCTCGACGTCAACACGCGCAACGGTGCGAACGGCCAGCGTGCCGCGTATACGCTGGAACTCGCAAGTGACCCGGAGAACCCTGTCGCCCAACACGTCATCGTCTCGCGTACCCATCACGGCGTGACGACCTCGCGCGTCATGCAGCGCGAATTCTTCGAATCCGCCGAGTATCGCCGCATTGCCACAGTCGGCACTGAAATGAAGGAACTCATCGGCGACGGCGCGCACGTCGTGCGCGGCACCCAGCGCTACCCGGTGGCGAGCTTCCCCGACGCGGTCAACTGGCTGATCGAGGAGGCCAAGAAGGGTCAGCACGTCCAGCGCTACAAGGGCCTCGGCGAGATGAATCCCGAACAGCTCTGGGAAACCACCGTGAACCCCGAATCGCGGCGGCTGCTGCAGGTGAACATAGAGGACGCCGTCGCCGCCGACGAGATCTTCACGACGCTGATGGGCGACCACGTCGAACCGCGCCGGGAATTCATCGAGCGCAACGCGCTGTCGGTCGCCAATCTCGACATCTGACCCGCTGCCTGCGGGGCCGTGCCTACGAGCGGCGCTGCTTGTGGCCCCGGTCGCCGGTCTTCGCCGCGCTGTTGTTGCGTGCCGGCGGCTGCGCCTTCGGCAGGCCGGTCAGTTCCGCCACGCGGTCTTCGATCCAGTCCTGCACCTCGGCGTTGATCTCGCGCAACTCACGGCCCTCGGTCGCCACCGGCGGGCCGATCACCATCCGCACCGACCCCGGCCGCTTCAGCCAGCCGCGTCGGGGCCAGCACTGCGCGGCATTATGGGCCACCGGCACGATCGCCCGGCCGGTCTCGCGCGCCAGCAGCGCCCCGCTGATGCCGTAGCGCCGCGTCTGTCCGAGCGCCGTGCGCGTGCCCTCCGGAAACACCATCACCCAGTAGCCCTGCGCCAGCCGCCGACGGCCCTGCGCGACCACCTGGTCGACAGCGCTGCGACCGCCGCGGCGGTTGATCGCGATCGGACGCAACAGTGCAAGCGCCCACCCGAATATCGGAATCCACATCAGCTCGCGTTTCAGCACCCAGCACTGGCGCGGAAACACGACCAGCTCGGCGAGCGTCTCGAACGCCGAGCTGTGCTTGAGCATCACCACCGTGTTGGTCGCCGGGATGTTCTCGCGCCCCTCGACCTCGAAGCGTATTCCGCACAGCACGCGCGCGAGCCCGAGCACGGTCTGCGACCAGAGGCGCGCTATACGGTAACCGGCTGAGCGATGAAAAGGCCCCGCGACGAGCAGTGCGAGCGCGAAGGGGATCCACGAAAACAGCACCCACCCCGTGAACAGCAGCGAGCCGAGCCACTGCCTGAGCGGTGTCACTGGCGCGTGTCCTGGGCGCCGGCGAGCCGCGACAGGTCCGCCACGCCCAGGTACAGCGCCCGCAGCGCCGCAAGCGTCGCCAGCCGGTTGCGCCGCAGCGCCGGCGCGTCGGCCATCACCATCACCGCGTCGAAGTACGCGTCGATCTCCGGGCGCAGTCCGGCAAGCACCGTCATCGCGCTGCGGTAGTCGCCGGCCCCGAGTGCCGGCATCACCTGCGAGCGCGCCGCTTCGAGCGCACCATGCAGCACACCTTCCTCGGCCGCGTCGAACAGAGCGGTGTCGATGTCCGCGGCGTTGCCCGCGTCGACCTCCGCCTTGCGCAGCAGGTTCGCAATCCGGCGGTTCGCCGCGATAAGCGCTTCGGCTTCCGGCCGGTCGAGGAATTCCACGAGCGCAAGCAGACGGCGGTGGATGTCGAGCGGCGAGCGCGGTGCGACCGCGAGCACTGCCGCAAGACGGTCGGGACTGATCCGCGGGTCGCCCACTTCGTCGCGGTAGTACGCGGCGAGCCGGTCAAACAGGTAGCCGCGGATCTCGTCGGCGACGCCGCCGGCACCGGCCACCGGCTGCGCCGCAACCGCCGCATCGATCTCGCCGACTACGTCCAGCGCGAGCTCGCCCTCGATCAGGATGCGCACCACGCCGAGCGCCGCGCGTCGCAGGCCGAACGGATCGCGGTTCCCGCTAGGCCGCTGCCCGATCGCGAAAATCCCGGCCAGCGTATCGAGGCGTTCGGCAATCGCGAGCGCCTGGCCGACCCCGGTCGCGGGCAGCGCGTCGCCGGCGTGGCGCGGCAGGTAATGCTCGGCGATTGCCACCGCGACCGGCTCCGCTTCACCGTCGCTGAGCGCGTAGTCGCGGCCCATCTCTCCCTGCAGCTCGGGAAATTCGCCGACCATGTCGGTGAGCAGGTCGCACTTCGCGAGCAGCGCCGCGCGCTCAGCATGCGCGGTGTCCACGCCGAGCGCCGCTGCGATCCGCACCGCCGACGCGGCGATCCTGCGGCTGCGGTCGCCGATCGAACCGAGTTCGCGCTGGAACACGACGCGGTCGAGTTCCTCCACGCGCGACGCAAGGCTGCGGCAACGGTCCTGGTCGTGGAAGAAAACCGCGTCGGCGAGCCGTGGCCGCACCACGCGCTCGTTGCCGGCGACGATGCGCTCGGGCGTCGGGCTGTCGATATTGGCCACCGCGACGAACGCACCGAGCAGCGTGCCTTCGGCGTCGCGCAGCGGAAAATAGCGCTGGTGCGCCTGCAGCGTCGCCACCAGCACGCCGGGCGGCAGCGCGAGAAATCGCGCGTCGAGCCGACCGAGAAGCGGCACCGGCCACTCGACCAGCGCGGTGACCTCGTCGATCAGTGCGTCATCGGCGACGAGCGTGCCGCCGGCCCCGGTCGCGAGCGCACGGCTGCCTTCGAGCAGCCGCGCTCGCCGGAGGTCGAAATCGGCGATTACGCGCCCGTCACGTTCCAGGCGGCCCTCGTAGTCGCCGGGGCCGTCGAGTTCGATTTCCGCCGCGCCCATGAAGCGGTGACCGCGCGTCGTCCGCCCGGATGCGTGACCGAACAGTGTCGCGGGGACGACGTCGCTGCCGTGCAGCATCACCAGCCAGTGCACCGGACGCACGAACTCGACCGCGTGCGCGCCCCATCGCATCCGCCTCGGAATCGGCAGCGCATCGAGCGCTGCCGCGACGAGCTCCGGCAGCAGCTCGGCCGCGCGCCGGCCGCGCTCGGTGGCCGAGTGACTCAGCCACTCGCCCTTGTCGGTTCGCTCGCGCGCAAGTGCGTCGACACCCACGCCGCAACTCTCGGCAAACTTCAGCGCTGCCTTCGTCGCTGCACCGTCGGCGTCGAACGCGATCTTCACCGGCGGTCCGCGCCGCGTGACGACCTGTTCGGGTTGGCCGTCGGCGAGCGCCCGGACACGCACCGCCAGTCGCCGTGGCGTTGCGAATGCCTCGACCGCGCCGTGTTCCAGCCGGGCCTCTTCCAGCCCGGCGGCCAGGCGCTGCGCAAACGCGTCGCGCAGGCGCCGCAGCGCGCGTGGCGGCAGCTCCTCGGTGCCGATCTCGACGAGAAAGTCGGCGCCGCTCATCGTGAGTCGTCCGCGGCCGCGGCGAGCATCGGAAAACCCAGCGCCTCGCGGCTGGCGTGAAACGCCTCGGCGACCGCGCGCGCCATCGTGCGCACGCGCAGGATATAGCGCTGACGCTCGGTCACCGAGATCGCGCGCCGCGCGTCGAGCAGGTTGAAGTGATGGGAGGCCTTGAGCACCTGTTCATAGGCCGGCAGCGCGAGGCCGGCCTCGAGCAGGCCCATGCACGCCTTCTCGTTGTCGTCGAAATAGCCGAACAGCGTCTCAACGTCAGCGTGCTCAAAGTTGTAGCGCGACATTTCGACCTCGTTCTGGTGGAACACGTCGCGATAGGTCACGCGGCCCGCCGGGCCCTGTGCCCAGACGAGGTCATAGACGCTGTCGACCCCCTGCAGGTACATCGCGATGCGCTCAAGCCCGTAGGTGATCTCGCCGGTCACCGGCCGGCAGTCAAGCCCCCCGACCTGCTGGAAGTACGTGAACTGCGTCACCTCCATGCCGTTGAGCCACACCTCCCAGCCAAGCCCCCATGCGCCCAGGGTAGGCGACTCCCAGTCGTCCTCGACGAAGCGGATGTCGTGGACCTGCGGGTCTATGCCCAGCGCACGCAGCGACCCCACGTACTGTTCGATGATGTCGTCGGGCGAGGGCTTGAGCACCACCTGGAACTGGTAGTAGTGCTGCAGCCGGAACGGGTTGTCGCCGTAACGCCCGTCGGTGGGCCGGCGGCTCGGCTGCACGTACGCGGCATGCCACGGCTCCGGACCGATCGCGCGCAGGAAAGTCGCGGGGTGGAAAGTGCCGGCGCCGACTTCCATGTCCTGGGGCTGCAGCACGACGCAGCCACGGGCCGCCCAGTACTGCTGCAGGGCCAGGATCAGCGCCTGGAAGGTGGCCGGAACGGCGGCCTTCTCGGGGGTGCTCATCGATTCAAGTGCTTCCGTACGGGTGACCGGATCTGGCGGGATAAACTCGCAACTTCCGCAAACTGGCGCCGAAAAGCCGCCTTCTTGCCGCCGCCCTGCCGGCCCCCGGCGGCGCGGGACGCGACAGTATACCCGCTGGCCCCGGGGCTGTGCAGGGTGCGCCCCCGATGCGGCACGGGCGCTGTGCAATGGTCGTGCAACCGGCTCCAGATGCACAATAATAGTGCATCAAGTCTGGTGGTTTGCACTGCAAGGGTGCACACTGAACCGAAACGGTGCGCGCCGTGCCCGTACAAACAGCCACTTGGCGGTTTGGCACGATTGCTGCAGAAGCGAGGGGGTGACATTGCGCTCCCGGCGCGATCGCAACCATCCCGAGGCGGCCGGACGGGCCAGGCGCCCGCGGCCGGGGAAAGACAACACCACTGGAGGATCATCCATGACCCCCGCTGAACTGCTCAGCTTCCTGAAAGACAAGGAAGTCAGGTTCGTAGACCTGCGCTTTACAGACACCAAGGGCAAGGAGCAGCACGTCACGTTGCCGGCCCATCAGATCGACGACGATCTTTTCGAGGACGGGAAGCCCTTCGACGGCTCCTCGATTGCCGGCTGGAAGGCGATCAACGAGTCCGACATGCTCTTGATGCCGGACCCCGAATCGCTGGTGCTCGACGTTTTCAGCGAGGAGACCACGGCGAACCTGCGCTGCGACGTGTACGAGCCGAGCACGATGCAGGGCTACGAGCGTGACCCGCGCTCCTGCGCCAAGCGTGCCGAGGCCTTCCTGAAGTCCACCGGTATCGCCGATGCGGCCTACTTCGGGCCCGAGAACGAGTTCTTCATCTTCGACGACATCCGCTGGGGTTCCAACATCAGCGGGTCGTTCTACAAGGTCGACTCATCGGAAGCCGGATGGAACTCCGAGAAGGTTTTCGAAGACGGCAACATGGGCCATCGGCCCACGGTCAAGGGCGGCTACTTCCCGGTCCCGCCGGTGGACTCGCTGCATGACGTGCGTTCGGCGATGTGCCTCGCGCTCGAGGAAATGGGCCTCATGACCGAGGTCCACCACCACGAGGTTGCGACCGCTGGCCAGTGCGAGATCGGTGTGGCGTTCAACTCGCTGACCCGCAAGGCAGACGAGGTCCAGATCCTGAAGTACGTCGTGCAGAACGTCGCGCACGCTTACGGCAAGACCGCGACCTTCATGCCCAAGCCGCTGGTCGGCGACAACGGCAACGGCATGCACGTGCACATGTCGCTTGCGAAGGGGGGCAAGAACCTTTTCACCGGCGACGGCTACGGCGGGCTCTCGGAGACGGCGCTGTACTACATCGGCGGCGTCATCAAGCATGCACGCGCGATCAACGCGTTCACCAACGCGTCGACGAACAGCTACAAGCGGCTGGTGCCGGGCTTCGAGGCACCGGTCATCCTCGCGTACTCGGCGCGCAACCGCTCGGCGTCGATCCGTGTCCCCTACATCGCCAACCCGAAGGCGCGGCGCATCGAGGTGCGGTTCCCGGATTCGACGGCGAATCCTTACTACGCGTTCACCGCCCTGCTGATGGCCGGGCTGGACGGCATCCGAAACAAGATCCATCCGGGCGACGCGATGGACAAGGACCTCTACGACCTGCCGCCCGAGGAGGAGAAGAACCTCGAGACGGTGTGTTTCGACCTCGAGGAGGCGCTGGCCGCTCTCGACGAGGACCGCGACTTCCTCAAGCAGGGCGACGTGATGACCGACGAACTCATCGATGGTTACATCGAGCTGAAGTCGGCCGATGTGCAGCGCCTGCGCATGACGACGCATCCGGTCGAGTTCGACCTGTACTACAGCCTGTGATCCGGGCTCCGTGCCGGGGGGCGACAGGCCGCCCGGCACGGCCGGCCCCGGAATGCGACGGGTGCTTGTTGGCAGGGCGGGCTGGCGCTAGAGTCATCCAATGCGATGCCATGCCACAGTCCTGTCCGCAGCGCTCGTCGCGCTGCTCGCGCTCGGCCTGCAGGCCGCGTCGGCCGGTGATCGCGTCTGGCGCTGGGTCGACGACGACGGCGTCGTCCACTATTCCGACCGGCCGCGCCCGGGCGCCGACGAGATCGAGCTGCGCACCCGTCCACCGGCCCGCGATGCGGACGAGGCCCCACGCGAGATGCCCGACGTGGCACGCCAGGTGCGTCCCGCCGAGCGCGACGACGACGGCAACGACGCGCAGGGCTACGAGCGCCTCGAGGTCGCGCAGCCGGGCGAGGAAGAAGTGCTTTGGAACATCGGCGGCAATCTGAACGTGCAACTGAGCCTGAGCCCGTCCCTGCGCTCGGGTCATCGCGTGCGCGTGTACTACGACGGCGAGCGTCTCGAGGAACTGCCCGGCACGTCGCTGTCGTTCCAGCTCACCGAGGTGTGGCGCGGCGAGCATACGCTGAGCGCCGAGGTCGTCGACCGCGAGGGCAACGTGCTGATCGAAAGCCCGACCCGCACCTTCTACGTGCAGCAGACCTCGATCCAGAACCCCCAGCGCCGGCGCTGAACCGCGTCCCGGTCGCGGCGGCGCGCTGATGGCGGCCGCGATGCCCGCGCTCCCGACCGACCTGCTGCTCGACGGCCTGTCGACCAGCGTGCTGCTGGCAGGCCCGGACGGACGTCTGCGCTACCTCAACGCGGCCGCCGAGGACCTCCTCGGCATCAGTGCGGCGCGCAGCATCGGCCAGCCGCTCGCGGACTGGCTCGGCGTCGACAGTCCGGTCGCCGAGCTGATCCTGCGCTGCGGCGCCCAGGCCCGCGCCTATACCCGGCGGGAAGTCCCGCTGGACGTCCCCGCCGGGCGGCGCGTGGTCGACTGCCAGGTCACGTGGAGCGGGCGCGACGACGATCCGGCCGTGATCATCGAGCTCCACGATGCCGAACCCCGAGTCCGCGTGCGTCGCGACTCGCAGCTCGCCGCGCAGCGCGACGTCAACCGCCGGATGATCCGCCAGCTCGCACACGAGGTGCGCAATCCGCTCGGTGGCCTGCGCGGCGCCGCGCAGCTGCTCGACCGCGCGCTGCCGGACCCGGCACTCGCCGAGTACACCCAGGTCATCATTGCCGAGGCCGACCGCCTGCGCGATCTCGTCGATCAGCTGCTCGGGCCGGGGCATGCGATCCGGCGCACGCAGTGCAATGTTCACGAACTGCTCCAGCATGTGCACCGGCTGCTCGTCGCCGAGGCGCCGCCCGGCGTGCGCCTGGAACGCGATTACGACCCGAGCCTGCCCGCGCTGTCGCTCGACCGCGGCCGGATGATCCAGGCGTTTCTCAACCTCGCGCAGAACGCGCTGCAGGCGGTCGGCGACAGCGGCCGCATCGTGCTGCGCACGCGCGCGCGAAGCAACGTCACGCTCGGCGGCATCCGCCATCGTCTGATCGCGAGCATCGAGTTCGAGGACGACGGTCCCGGCATCGCCGAAGAAATGCAGGAGACGATCTTCTACCCGCTGGTCAGCGGCCGCGACGGCGGCACCGGGCTCGGCCTGCCGCTCGCGCAGGAACTCGTCAACGGCCACGGCGGGCTCGTCGAGTTCGACAGCCGTCCCGGCCGCACCGTGTTCCGCGTCGGCCTGCCAATGCAGGAGGGGGCCGCACATGGCTGAACCGCTGCACGTCTGGATCGTCGACGACGACGAGTCGGTGCGCTGGGTGCTTACGCGGGCGCTGGAGCAGGCGGGGATGACGCCGCGCAGCTTCGACCATGCCGCGCCGCTGCTCGACGCGCTGGGGCGCGAACAGCCCGACGTGCTCGTCGCCGACATCCGGATGCCCGACATGAGCGGCCTCGAGCTGATGGAGCGCCTGCAGCGTGACCGGATCAGCGTGCCGGTGATCGTCGTCACCGCGTACTCCGACCTCGACAGCGCGGTGTCGGCGTATCGCGGCGGCGCGTTCGAATACCTGCCCAAGCCCTTCGACATCGACGAAGCCGTCGCGCTGGTCCGCCGCGCCGCCGCGCAGGCGCCGGGCAATGGCGGCGACCACGCGGCCGACCGCAGCTTTGGCGCGATCGTCGGTCGGGCGCCGGCGATGCAGGCGTTGTTCCGCGCCATCGGCCGGCTGTCGGGGTCGAGCATGACGGTGCTCGTGACCGGCGAATCGGGCACCGGCAAGGAACTCGTCGCCCGCGCGCTGCACGAACACAGTCCACGCGCGAACCGCCCGTTCATCGCGCTGAACACCTCGGCGATTCCGTCGGAGCTGCTCGAATCGGAGCTGTTCGGCCACGAAAAGGGCGCCTTTACCGGCGCCGACAGCCGGCGCATCGGGCGCTTCGAGCAGGCCGACGACGGCACGCTGTTCCTCGACGAGATCGGCGACATGTCGACGGCGCTGCAGACGCGGCTGCTGCGCGTGCTCGCCGAGGGCGAGTTCTACCGGGTCGGTGGACAGACACCGATCCGCGTCGACGTGCGCGTGATCGCGGCTACCCATCGCGACCTCGCGACCGCGGTCGACGCCGGCACCTTCCGCGAGGATCTCTACCACCGCCTGAACGTGATGCGCATCGAGGTGCCGCCGCTGCGCGAGCGCCGCGAGGACATCCCCGAACTGCTCGAACACTACATGGCGCACGCCGCGCGCGAACTCGGCGTCGCACCCAAGCGCCTGCAGCCGGAGGTGCTGGCGCGGCTTTCCGGCTACGACTGGCCGGGCAACGTGCGCGAACTCGTGAACCTGTGCCGGCGCCTCACCGTGCTCGCGCCGGGCCGCGAGGTGCGCGCCGACGACCTCCCCGGTGATTTTTCAGCGGCGCCCGAAGTCCCGGCCAGCGACGCCGAGTGGGCGCAGGGGCTCGCCCGCTGGGCCGAGGCGCGACTCGCCGCCGGCGACTCGCGGCTGCTCGCCGACGCGCTGCCGGAATTCGAACGCACGCTGATCCGCGTCGCGCTCGCGCACGTGCGGGGCCGCCGGCAGGAGGCCGCAAGGCTGCTCGGCTGGGGCCGCAATACGCTGACCCGCAAGATCAGGGAACTGTCCCTGGAATGAGCGCCCGGTCGGGCCGCGCTCACGTCAGCCCGGCAGCGACAGACTGCCGGAAAGCGCGCCCACAGACGCCAGGCCGTGGCGTTCGAGGTACTCGGCGATGCCGGCATTGACGCCACGGCAACCGAGCGGATCGTAGAACAGCGACGTGCCCATGCCGACCGCGGTCGCGCCGGCGATCAGGAACTCGAGCGCGTCGGCGGCACTGTGGATCCCGCCCTGGCCGATGATCGGCACACCATGGGCGCGCGCGACCTGGTGCACCTCGTGGACCTTGAGCAGCGCGATCGGCTTGATCGCGGGCCCCGACAGCCCGCCCTGGATGTTGCCGATCACCGGGCGGCGGGTCTCGACGTCGATCGCCATGCCGGTGATCGTGTTGATCACCGCGAACGCGTCGGTGCCGGCGTCTATGCACCGGCGCGCGTTCTCCCGGATGTCGGTCTGGTTCGGCGAGAGCTTGGTGATCAGCGGCTTCGACGTCACCGCGCGGCAGGCCTCGACGACGCGCGCCGACATCTCCGGATAGTTGCCGAACTGCACCCCGCCTTCCTTGACGTTGGGGCAAGAGATGTTGATCTCCATCGCGTCTATCGGCGAGTCGTCGAAGCGGCGCGTGACCTCGACGTAGTCGTCTATGGATGACCCGCAGACGTTTGCGAAAAAGCGCGTCTCGGTGAAATCGAGCGACGGGAGGATGCGCTCGACGACATGGGCGACGCCCGGGTTCTGCAGCCCGATCGCGTTGAGCATCCCGGCCGGCGTCTCCCAGACGCGGTGCGGCGGATTGCCGAGCCGGGGCTCGGCGGTGGTGCCCTTGAGTACGATCGCGCCCACGTCGCGGTTGGAGAAGCCCGCGACGCGCGTGTATTCCTCGCCGAAGCCCACGCACCCCGACAGCAGCACGATCGGCGAATTCAGCCGCAGACCGCAGAAGTCGACGGCAAGTGACGGGGTTGCGGCGGTGGCGCTCAAGTTCCAACGGACTCCGTGCAGGCCCGCGCCGGCAACAAGCGGCGCGCGGACCCGGCGCATTCTAGCCGAAGCGTGGCGTGCGGGGCCCGCCGGCCGGGAGTAGGCTTGGCCCCCGTGTTAGACGTGATCCTCCATCAGCCCGAAATTCCGCCCAACACCGGCAACGTGATCAGGCTGTGCGCCAATACCGGCTGCGGGCTGCACCTGGTCGAACCGCTGGGCTTCGAGCTCGACGCGCCGCGGCTTCGCCGCGCCGGACTCGACTACCGCGAGTTCGCCCGGGTCCGGGTACATGCCGATCTCGCCGCGTGCCTGCACGCGCTCGGCGGCCCCCGGCTGTTCGCGTTCTCGAGTCGCGCGACCGTGCCTCACACCGCCGTGACCTGGCGCGAAGGCGACGCGCTGCTGTTCGGCGCAGAGACCCGGGGGCTGTCGCAGGACGTTCTCGCCGGTGTTCCGCCCGACCAGCGGGTGCGCATTCCGATGCGACCGGGCAACCGCAGCCTGAACCTGTCGAACGCGGTCGCCGTCGCGGTCTACGAGGCGTGGCGCCAGGCCGGCTTTGCCGGCGGCGCCTGACCCGCCATCACGCGCCCTCGACGCGCTCGCCGTCTTCGGATTTCAGGCTGCGCGTCATCAGCGTGACGACCGCCTCGCGCGGATCCAGGCCATCGTGGAGCACGTGATGGATCTGCTCGGCGATGGGCATGTCCACGTGGTGTGCGCTGGCGACGTCGTGGACCGCACGCGCCGCGGCCACGCCCTCGACGACCTGGCCGATGCGCCGCTGTACCGAGCCTGCGTCTTCGCCGGCCGCCAGCGCAAGTCCGAAGCGTCGGTTGCGCGACTGGTCGTCGGTGCAGGTGAGCACGAGGTCGCCGATGCCGGCGAGCCCCATGAACGTGTCGCGGTGCGCACCCAGCGCTTCACCGAGCCGCGTCATCTCGAGCAGCCCGCGCGTGATCATCGCCACGCGGGTGTTCGCGCCGAAGCCCAGCCCGTCGGAAATGCCGGCGCCGATCGCGAGCACGTTCTTGACCGCACCGCCGACCTCGACGCCGACGATGTCGTCGGAGGTGTAGGCGCGGAAGGTCTCGCTGGAGATCGCCTGCGCCAGGCGCGCGGCGAATGCGGTGTCGCGTGACGCGACGACCATTGCCGTCGGCAGGCCGCGGCCGACCTCGTGCGCGAACGTGGGCCCCGACAGTACCGCGCCGGGCAGCGCGGCCCCGAACACGCTCGCGACGACCTGGTGCGGCAGCAGGCCGCTGCGCTGCTCGAAGCCCTTCGTCGCCCAGGCCAGCCGCGTCGGCGGCACCGGCAGTGCCGCCAGTTCACCGAGCAGCGCGCGCAGCGCATGGCTCGGCACCGAGATCACGATGTCGGCGTCGTCGCCTGCGGCCGCCGCGAGCGACGCGGTGACCTTCAGCGTGTCGGGGAACGCCGCGTCCGGCAGGTAGCGGGTATTGCAGCGTTCGCGCGCGAGGGTCGCGAGCGCTTCCGGATCGCGGCCCCAGAGCCGCACCTCGTGCCCCGCCCGCGCAAACTGGATCGCGAGCGCGGTCCCCCATGAGCCCGCGCCGAGGACCGCTACGGGCGTGTCGTGCGCGGCGCTGATCGGGCCGGCCTCAGTGCGTGCTGCTGCCGGTCACGCCGGCGGTGGCTTCCTGCGCGGCCGGCGTCGAGCCCTCTGCCTGCTGCTCTGCCTGCGACTGCATGTACACCGCATCGAAGTTGATCGGCTGCAGCAGCAGCTGCGGGAAACCGCCGCGCGAGACGAGCTCCGACACGGCCTCGCGCGCGTACGGGTACAGCACGCCGGGACAGTAGCTGCCGAGCAACGGGCGCATCTGCTCCTCTTCGTAACCGCTGACCTGGAAGATGCCCGCCTGCTGGATCTCGACGAGAAACAGGCTGCGCTCCTCGGCACCCTTGGCGTCGACGGTGATCGTCAGCACGACTTCCCACGCATCCTCGCCGACCTGGCGCGAGGCGCTCTTCAGGTTGAACTGGATCTGCGGTTCACCGACCTGGCCGCTGAACACCTGCGGACTGTTCGGTGATTCGAAGGACAGGTCCTTGAGATAGATTTTCTGCAGCACGAGCTGGCGCTGTGCCTGGTCCGCGGGCTCGCCGCCCGGTGCGACTGCACCCTGGCCGTCGGAATTCTGTTCGTCGCTCATCTGGGGTTCCTGTCGGTTATTGATCTGGGGAGAGCTGGATCACGGTGTCCGATTGGCGGCCAGCGCATCGAGCCCGCCGCGCGTGTCGAGCGCGTGCAGTTCGTCGCAGCCGCCGACGTGCGTGTCACCGATGAAGACCTGCGGCACCGAGGTGCGTCCCGCCGCCCGCGACTCCATCTCGTCGCGCAGTGCCGGCTGGAGATCGACGCGATGCTCTGTGTAGGCGATGCCGCGCTGGTCGAGCAGGTGCTTCGCGCGGATGCAGAACGGGCACCAGCCCGTGGTGTAGAGCACCACCTCGGTGCCCGCGTTGTCGGCGCGCGCGCTCACGCGTCGGCCTTGTGCTGCGCGCGATCCGGGGCCGCATCCGGCGCGTTGGCCGCATCCGGCGCGTCGGTTGTGTCCGGCGCGTCGGGTGCTGCGTCCGAAGCACGGGGTGTATCGGGCGCGTCCGGGGTCTCGGCCCGGTCTTCCGGCGCCGGCGCGCCGTCGGCGGCGGCCGGTGCTGCAGCGCCGCCGGACCCGGAGGCTGCCGCGGCGCCGGGCGTTGCGGTGCCCGATCCGCCGCCGGCACGGCCCTTGCGACCGCCACCACGCCCCTTGCGGCCTTTCTGGTCCTTCTGGCCCTTGGCCGCCGCCCTGTCGCGCCCGCCCTGCCCCTCGCTGCCGTCGCGCACCAGCGGCAGGTTCTCCTGGCGCCAGGCATTGAGTCCGCCGCGCAGGCTGAAGACCTGTTCGAAGCCTGCCTTGCGCAGATGCTCGGCGGCCCGTGCCGACGTCGCACCGTTGTCGCAGACGACGAGCACGGTCTTCTTGCGCAGCTTCGCGAGCGGCTCGTGGTTGCGCTCGAGCGCCTGGAACGCCACATTGCGCGCGTTGATGATGTGGCCCTGCGCGAATTTCTCCGCCTCGCGTACGTCCACGACCGCAGCGCCGCGGTTGATCAGGCGCACGCCGTCCTGCGTCGCGACGCTGGTCGAGCCCTGGTTCTTGCGGCGGACCTCGTGGAAGATCACGAGCCCGATCATGATCGCGAGCGCGGTGACCAGAAACGGGTGATTGCCGGCAAATTCGAACAGGCGTTCCATCACGCACACCGGTGACAATGGTAATTCTCCATTATAGCAGTGCGCCGTCCCCCGGCGCTCCGGTCCGCCGCGCGCGAGGCGCTGCGCCGTGGCGCGTCACCGTGCTGCTCGCCGGCGTCGCCGCGGCTACGCTCGGGTGGGCGCCCGGCGCCGTCACGCCGCTCTACGCGCAGTCGGCCGAGCAGAGCGAGGCGGAGCTCGAGGCGCTTCGGGGCCGCATCGCCGAGCTGCAGCGCGACATCGACCGTCGCACGCGCCGGCGCGACCGCGCCGCCGCCGACCTGCAGGCCGCCGAAGTCGAGGCCGCGCGCGCGACTACGGCGCTCGCCGCACGCCGCGACGAACTCGCTGCGGCGCGCCGGCAGGCGGACGTCCTCGAGGGCGCGCGCCAGGCCGCGCTCGCTGACGCGACCCGGGCCCGGGAACTGCTTGCCGAGCAGCTGCGTCTGACCTACTACACCGGCAGCCAGGCGCGGCTGCGGCTGCTGCTCAACCAGGAGCGCCCTTCGGATCTCGGACGCATGCTCACCTACCACGACTACCTGAACCGCTACCGTGGAGAGCGGCTCGCGGAGCTCGCCGCGGCGCTTGAAGAGGTCACTGCGCTGACCGAGCGCGCACGCGCCAGCCGCGAGCGCCTCGCCGCACTCGAGGCCCGCCAGGCCGAGGAGGTCGCCGAGCTGCAGGCCGCGCGCCGGTCCAGGGCCGAGGCCGTATCCAAACTCGACGCCGAACTCGACGCCGCCGGTGGCGAGCTGGCCCGCCTCGAGCGCGAGGAGCAGGAACTGTCAGAACTCGTGGCCCGCCTGCGCGCCGAGCTCGAAGGCTTCGGCGCGGCGCCCGAGACCGCTTTCGCGGAGCTGCGCGGCCAGCTCGGCTGGCCGGTCGACGCCCCGGTACGCCATCGTTTCGGCGAGCGCCGCGGCGGCGACCTGCGCTGGAACGGCCTGCTGCTCGAGGCCGACCGTGGGGCGCCGGTGCGTGCGGTGCACCACGGGCGGGTCGTCTACGCCGACTGGCTCCCCGGCATGGGCCTGCTCGCGGTGATCGATCACGGTGACGGCTACATGAGCCTGTATGGCCACCACGAGGACCTGCGCGTCGCGGTCGGCCAGTGGGTTGATCCCGGCAGCGTACTCGGCCATGTCGGCGACACGGGCGGACGCAACCGCGCGGGCCTGTATTTCGAAATCCGCAAGGACGGCCGGCCGGTGAACCCCGGCCCCTGGCTGCGCGGGCGATGACCGCGCCACGAAGCGCGACGCGGGCCGTGCGCCGTGACGCTTCGCGGCTACGGATCGCTGTGCTATGTTGATCGGCCGGACGGCACGGAGCGCTGCATGTCACTGAAAACACGGGGTCTGCTGGTACTGGTAGTCGGCACCGCGCTGGGCCTGACGCTGTCGCTCGGCAGCGGCGTGCTGGCCGAGCGCGACGCCCGATCGCTGCTGCCCGGCACCGCCAGTGCGGGCCTCAGCAGCGCCGACGCACGCCTGCTCGGCGAGGTGCTCGAGCGCGTGCGCCGCGATTACGTCGAGGACGTCGACGACGCCACGCTGATCGAGAGCGCGATACGCGGCATGCTCGGCGAGCTCGACCCGCACTCGCAGTACCTCGACGAGAAGCAGTTCGAGGAGATCCGCATCTCCACGACCGGCAACTACACCGGCGTCGGCATCGAGGTCACGCTCGAGGACGGCCGCGTCACCGTCGTCAGCCCCATGGACGGCTCCCCGGCGCAGAAGGCGGGCATCCGCCCGGGCGACGTGCTGCTCACTGTCGACGGCGCGGGGGTCGACGAACACAACCTCGCCGAAACCGTAAAACGCATGCGCGGGCGGCCGGGCACCGACGTGCGCCTCGGCGTCGGCCGTGAAGATGCCGCCGAGCCGCTCGAGTTCAACCTCACGCGCAGTCGCATCGCGGTGCGCAGCGTGCGCTTCGAGTATCTGGACGAAGGGCTCGGCTACCTGCGCCTCACGCACTTCAGTGACACCACCGCGCGTGATCTCAAGCGCGCGGTGTCGACGCTGCACCGGCTTGCCGACGGCCGGTTGCGCGGCGTGGTGCTGGACCTGCGCAACAACCCCGGCGGCGTGCTCGACGCCGCCGTCGACGTCGCCGACGCGTTCCTCGACGAGGGCATCATCGTGACCGGTGACGGGCGCCTGCGCGACGCGCGCTTCGAGCGCCGTGCGCGCCCCGGCGACATCCTCAACGGGGCAGAGCTCATCGTGCTGGTCAACGAGGGCTCGGCGTCGGCCTCGGAGATCGTCGCCGGTGCGCTGCAGGATCACCAGCGCGCAACGCTGGTCGGCGCCCACACCTACGGCAAGGGTTCAGTGCAGACGGTGATGCCGCTGTCCGACGGCCGCGCGGTAAAGCTCACGACCGCGCTGTATTACACGCCGTCGGGCAAGTCCATTCATGAATCGGGCATCCGCCCGCACGTCGAGGTCCTGTCCGGGGAGGACGCCAACGGCGAGCGACGCGCCATGCGGCTCGGCCCCGCGCACCTCGACGAGGACCCGCAACTGCGTGAGGCGCTGGTCTGGCTGCGCAGCTCCCGCGTCATGCACAGCCGCGCGCCCTGAAGCGGCCCGACGCGGTGATCTGCCGCCGGCCGGACGCTGCGGCGGCGGCCCGTCGCCGGGTCGCTGCGCTCGCCGCGCTTGCGATCGCGCTTTTTGCCACAAGCGCCGGCGCCACGCCGCGCATTGCGATCATCATCGACGACCTCGGCTACCAGCGCGTGGCCGGCGAGCGCGCAATCGCGCTGTCCGGTGACGTCGCGTTCGCGATCCTGCCGGAGACCCCGCACGCCCGCCACCTCGCCGCCCGCGCGCGCGCCGCCGGCCGCGAGGTGCTGCTGCACCTGCCGATGGCGGCCGAGGACCCGGACGTGCCGATGGATCCGGGTGGCATCGGCCCGTCACCGGACCGCGCGTCGCTCGAAGAGGCGCTGCGCCGCGGCCTCGCCGCGGTGCCCTACGCCGTCGGCATCAACAACCACATGGGCAGCGGCCTGACGCGCGAGTCCGAACCGATGGCGTGGCTGATGGAGGAGCTGCGCCGGCTCGGCTGGCTGTATTTCGTCGACAGCCGCACGACGCCGCTCAGCGTCGCCGCAGACAGTGCCCGTGCCGCGGGCGTGCCGGTGCTGTCGCGCGACGTGTTCCTCGATGCCGACCCCGCGCCCGAAGCCGTCGAACGTGAATTCCGGCGCCTGGTCGCGCTTGCGCACCGCGACGGCCAGGCCGTCGCCATTGGCCACCCGTACCCCGATACACTGGCGCTGCTCGAGAAGGAGCTGCCCCGTCTCGCCGAGGCCCACGGCGTGACGCTGGTCGCCCCCGGGCAGCTTGTGCACCGCGGACTTCCGGAGGACAACGCATCATGGCCCGCGTACTCGTCCCGCTAGCCCCCGGCTTCGAGGAAATCGAGGCCGTCACCGTCATCGACCTGCTGCGCCGCGCGCGGATCGAGGTCGTCGTCGCCGCACTCGACGCCCGCGAGGTCGAGGGCTCGCGGGGCGTGACGGTCGTCGCCGACGCGCTGCTCGAAGACGTGCTCGACCAGCGTTTCGATCTCGTCGCGCTGCCCGGCGGACGGCAGGGCGCCGAGCACCTGTGCGCCGACGCGCGCGTCGCGAAGCTCGTCAACGGCGTCCTCGGCGCGGGCGGCCGCGCCGCGGCGATCTGCGCCGCGCCATCGGTACTCGCGGCGGCCGGCGTGCTCGAGGGCCGCCGCGCGACGAGCTTCCCCGGTTTTCTGGACGACTCCGGGGTGTCCGCGCTCGAGCAGCGCAGCGAACCGGTCGTCGTCGACGGCCCGATCGTGACCTCGCGCGGGCCGGGCACCGCGATGGATTTCGCCCTCGAGCTCATCGTGCAGCTCGCCGGCGAGTCGGTCGCCCGCGAAGTCGAGGGGCCGCTGCAGCGGCCCGACCCGCGATTCTCTTGAACCGCGAGCCAGACCGCGACAGCGACGCCGCCGTCCCGTCCATGCAGGGACGTCGCGCAACGGACGCCGATCCCGCGGTCGTCGGGCACCCGCCGCCGACCGCCGGCCGTATCGAAAGCGAGGCGCTCGCCGGCGCCGGCCGCAGCGTTCTCGCCGTCCAGGTGCTGCTGCTGGTGCTCGTACTCGCCCAACTGCTGGTCGTCGAACCCGGCCACCTGCGCGAGACGACGCTGCAGGTCGCGCTTGGCGCCTACGCGCTGTTTCTCGTCGCGGTTGCCGTCGGCCGCGTGCCGGGCCTGCGACCCCGCCTGCCGCTGGCCGCCGATACGGTGGCCATGGTCGGCTTCATCACCGCCGTGTTGTGGCACCTGCCCGAGCCGGGGCCGCTCACCGGCCTTTACCTGCTGCCTATCGTCGCCGGCGGCTTCGTGCTTGGACGCGGCGTGCTGGTGCTTGCGACGCTGCTCGCGACCGGCTGCTGGTTCGCACTCGCGCTGGTCGACGGTGCCGAGGCGCTGTCGCGGGGCTTTATCGCACGCGCGCTGGCCGAGCTCGTGCCGCTCTGGCTCGTCGCGACGCTCACCGGGCTGCTGCTCGGCCACCTGCGCGAGGCGCGGCGGCGCATCCGGGCCCTTTCCGACCAGGACCCCCTCACTGGCCTGCTGAACGCGCGCGCGTTCCGCGCCGCGCTCGCGCGCGAGCATGAAGGCGCGCAGCGCTATCAGCGTCGCTACGCGTTGCTCATCGTCGACATAGACCGCATGTCGGCACTCAACGAGGCGCTGGGTGCGGCGGCCGGTAACGAGGCGATCACGCTCGTGGCCGATGCGCTGCGCCGGGTCGTGCGCGGCACCGACGTGCTTGCCCGCGTCGGTGGTGACAGCTTCGCGGTGTTCCTTGCAGAGACCGATCGCGCCGTCGCCTCGAAGGTCGCGCAGCGCATCCGCAACCTCGTCTACATGTCGACACTGCAGGTCGGCGCGCGCATGCAGCGCGTACAGGTGAGTGTGGGGCTCGCCGCGTTCCCCGTTGATGGCGACGATGCGACGCTGTTGCTGTCGCTCGCGGAAAAGGCGATGCGCGAAGACGGACGGCTGCGCACGCCGCCGCCGGGCGGGGTGCGCATACGCAAGCGCTAGAAGCCCGTCGGCGGCGTCTCCTCGGCCTGCAGCTCGCGTATTTCCTCGAGGTCCTCGGGCGGTGCGCGCCACAGCGGTGCGTCGTTTTCCAGGTAGTCGCGCATCGCTTCCGGGAGCGCGTCATAGCTGTCGACGCGCCACGACACCAGGTGGATGATCGCGTGGCCCTCGCCGGCGAACGGCGGAAGGTCGCCATAGCGCACCCAGCTCAGCTGGTTGGGGTAGGCGAGCCCGGTGTCGTCGGGGTGGATGAAGAAGTCGTAGTTCTCGAAGGCCTGGTAGCGCCGGTTGTTGCCGATGGGGAAGTCGAGAAACAGCGGCGCGGTGTACACGCGCGTGCGACCGATCCGTCGCAGCTGGATGTTGTCGATGGGCCCGAAGCGCTGCAGCATCGGCCCGCTGCCCTGTTCCACCCACGTGAGCAGGCGCCCTTCATCGAGCGCATACGTGATGAGCTGGTACGGATACGCGATCGGCGTGACCTCGCGACCGCGGTACTCGCGCAATACCTCGCCGCTGTCGATGTCACGGTAGAAAAACACCTTGCGGCTGAGCTGCTTCACGCGCACCTCGTCTTCCGGGTCGCGCACGTGGCGCGCGGTGTCGATTCCTTCCATCAGGAACAGCGCCTCGCCATCCGGATACGAGTACACCGTCCCGGTCGTGTACCAGTACACCGGCTCACCGTCCCCGGTACGCATCGCCACGAAATCCTCGAAACTCTCGCGATCAAACGCCTCCGACGCCACCACCCTGCCTCCCGGCAGGGCCAGCAGCACAGCAGAAACGAGCAGCGCAGTCAGTCTCATGGCACATCCTCCAGACTCGGGAAGTCTCCGAATTTTATCGACCCCGCCGAAGTTGTAACGACCACGCCACGGATGACCACCGGCACGAAGGGTGCCGTGCGGGGGTTCGTCGCCCGGCCCACCGCACCGGCAGACGCCGTTGGTAGAATCCCGGCGTCGCACCGCGGTCCATAAGGGATATGTCGCTCAGATCACTCCCCCTGCTGATTTTCCTGATCCCGGCCATCGCCGCGAATCTCGCCTGGTGGCTGTCGACCCACCTCGGGCTCGTGCCCGCGTGCAACGTCTACCTCGAGGGCTGCATCAGCATCAGCGCGGCGGGTCGCTACGAGCCGGTCCTGTTCATGTTCAGGGGCGCGATCATTCCGCTGGCCGTGCTCACCGTGCTGTTCTGGCGGCTCGCGTGCGTATGGCTGCAGGCGCTCGGTGAAACCTCGCGCACCCGACTCGTGATGATCGAGCTCATCGGCCTCGTCGCCGGGGTGTTCCTGGTGCTCTACGCGCTGTTTCTCGGCACCGAGGGTGATGCCTACCGCCTGCTTCGCCGCTACGGCGTGACGGTGTTCTTCGCGTTCACGTATCTCGCGCAGCTACTCGTCACCGGTGCGATCTGGGCGCGGATGCGCGCCGGCGAGCGCTGGCTGCCGCGGTGGCTTGCGAACGCGCTGCTCGGGGTCTGCGTCGCGATGCTGATCGGCGGGCTCGCGAGCCTGCCGGCGGCGGAATGGGCGATGGACCGTTCGGCGATGAACAACATCATCGAATGGAACCTGTCGGGCGTGATGATGAGCTGGTTCATCCTGATGTGGATCGCGTGGCGGCGCACGGGCTTCCGTGCCGACTTCAGCGCCCGGGCCAGCGGATGAACGGCATCGCGAAACTGCTGATCGCCGCCGGCGCCGCGCTGGTACTGGTCGGCGTCGCGCTCGCGTGGGCGCCGTGGCTGTTCAGCTGGTTCGGGCGCCTGCCCGGCGACATCCGTATCCAGCGCTCTGGCGGCAGCTTCTACTTCCCGATCACGTCGATGCTGCTCGTCAGCGTCGTGCTCTCGGTCGTCATCAATCTCTGGCTGCGCCGGTGACGCGCCCGCTCGACGGACAGCTCGGCCTGTTCGGTGATCCGGCCCCGGCGGCCCCGGGCGTGACCCCGGCCGGCGTGGCCGAGCCGCTGGTCGACGTCGCCGGGCGCCTGCCGCCGGGTTTCCGGCTCGGCACGTCGAGCTGGTCGTTCCCCGGCTGGCGCGGCCACGTTTGGGCCGGTGAGTATCCGGAAACCGTGCTCGCGCGTGCCGGGCTCGCCGCATATGCTGCACACCCGCTGCTGCGTACCGTCGGCCTGGACCGCAGCTATTACGCCGCGCTCAGCGCCGTGCAGTACCGCGCCTATGCCGAGCAGGTGCCCGCCGATTTCCGCTTTGTCGTGAAGGCGCCCGCGGACCTCACGCAGGCGCGGCTGCGCCAGCCCTCGCCGGTGACCGGCCGGCGTGACAACCGGTGGTTCCTCGATCCGGCGTGGTGTGCGCGCGAGGTCGTCGAGCCCCTGCTCGAGGGCCTGGGCCCGCGACTTGGCGTATTGCTGCTGCAGTTCCCGCCGATGCCGCCGCGCTGGTTCGCCGACCCGCAGCCGTTCGCCGACCGGCTCGCCGCGCTGCTGTGCAGCCTGCCCCCGGCGCTGCCGCGCGCGGTGGAACTGCGCAACCCCGAGTTGCTGTGCGAGGCGGTCTACGAGGCCCTGGAGCTGTCCGGCACCGGGTACTGCTACACGGTGCACCCGGCGACGCTGGACGTCGCCGCCCAGCACGCGCGGCTGCCGGCCTCGCTCGCGACCGAGGGGCCGCTGCTGGTGCGCTGGAACCTGCACCCGGGGATGCGCTACGAGCAGGCCAAAAGCCGGTTCAGGCCGTTCACGCACCTGCAGGCCGAGGACCGCGCGAACCGCCCGGCAATCGCGGCGCTATGCCGGCGTGCGCTCGCCGAGGGGCGTGCGACCTACGTTATTGCGAACAACAAGGCCGAGGGGTGTGCGCCGGAAACGCTGTTCCGGCTCGCGGCGGAGGTGGCACCGGCGCGCTGACGGCCGTCGTCAGGGCAGCACGGCTACCACCGCCTCGCGAATGCGCTCGCCCCACCACGGGCCGCGGATCCGCGCGCGTTCCTCGGTGGACAGCTGGTCATAGCCCTCGGGATCGGGCATGCGGTTCTCGTAGAGGTTGAAGCGGATCACGCCGTCGCCATCGACGACGAAAATGCCCGGCAGCACCCACGCCTGGTAGCGCTCGTGGATGGACTCGCCGTCGAGCAGCAGGTGGAAGGCGTCGTGGCCCTGCCGGTCGAGGTAGTCCTGCGGCGCCTCGCGCCCGCGCTCGTCCTCGCGGAAGTTGATCGCGATCACGCGCACGTCGTCGCCGAACTCGTCGACGATCGCCTGCAGTTCCGGCTTGACCTCGTTGCAGAACGCGCACCAGGTCGCCCAGAAGTAATAGATGTCGACGCCGTCGCGCCGCTCGGGCAGCGACATCGTCGAGCCGTCGGGCGCCTCGAGCGTAAACGCGGGCGCGTCGCGCCCCTCCATGCCCCAACCTGCGCTGCCGGCGAAGACCAGCAGCAGTGCAGCGGCAAACGCCCGGGTCAGGTTGCGTCGTATGTCGGCCATCGCGTGTTACTCCATGTACCAGCCGTGGCTGACGACGAGCGACTGGCCGGTCAGCGCGTTGGTCGGGAAGCCGGCGAGAAACACCGCCGTGCGCGCGACGTCGTCCAGCGTCGTGAACTCGCCATCGACGGTGTCCTTGAGCATCACGTTGGCGATGACGTCCTCCTCGGAGATGCCGAGTTCCCGCGCCTGCTCGGGGATCTGGCGGTCGACCAGCGGCGTGCGCACGAAGCCGGGACAGATCACGTTCGAGCGGATGCCGTCGGCCGCACCCTCCTTGGCGATGACGCGGGCGAGTCCGAGCAGGCCGTGCTTGGCCGCGACGTACGGCGCCTTCAGCGGCGACGCGAGCTTGGAGTGCACCGACCCCATCAGGATCACCGCGCCGCCGCGGCCCTGCGCGCGCATCGCGCGCATCGCCGCGCGGCTGGTCAGGAAGGCGCCGTCGAGGTGGATGCGCACGATACGCTGCCAGTCCTCGTAGGCAAGCTCGGTGACGGCGGCGATATGCTGCACCCCGGCATTGCTGACCAGCACGTCGAGGCCGCCAAGCTTCTCGACGGTGGCCGCGACGCCGGCGTCGACCAGCGCGGGGTCGGTGACGTCCATGTGGACCGCGATCGCGCGCGCGCCGGCCGCCTCGATCTCCGCGACGGTGCGCGCGGCGGCGTCATCGGCGATGTCGGCGACCGCGACCGCGGCGCCCTCGCGCGCCAACGCCAGCGCGATGTCGCGGCCAATGCCGCCGGCGGCGCCGGTCACGAGCGCGACCTTGCTGCTGAGTATCATCGTGGGCACTCCGTCATGGTCGTTCGGAACCGTCGTCGGCTGGCGCCTCATCCTCGCGTGGCCGCAGCAACTTCGACATGATGATGCCGACCTCGAACAGCAGGTATACCGGCACCGCGAGCAGCGTCTGGGAAATCACGTCGGGCGGCGTCAGCACCATGCCTAGTACGAAACAGCCGAGAAACACGTACGCCCGATAGCGCGTCAGCGCCTCCGGCGTGGTGAACCCGGTCCAGACCAGGATCACCGTCGCGATCGGCACCTCGAAGGCCAGCCCGAATGCGAGAAACAGCGTCAGGACGAAGTCGAGGTACATGCCGATGTCGGTCGCCACGGTGACGCCGCTCGGCGCGACCGCCGTGAAGAACGCGAACATCAGCGGAAAAACCACGAAATACGCGAACGCGATTCCAGCGTAGAACAGGACGATGCTCGACAGCAGGAGCGGTACCGCCATGCGCCGCTCGCGCCGGTACAGGCCGGGCGCGACGAATGCCCACACCTGGTAGAGCACCACCGGCATCGCGAGGAACAGCGCGACGAAGAAGGCGAGCTTGAACGGTGTCAGGAACGGCGACGCGACGCCGATCGCGACCATGCTCGTGCCTTCCGGGAGCTGGCGCATCAGCGGTGTCGCCACCAGCGTGAACAGCCGCTCGGCGAACGGCACCAGGCAGACGAACACCACCAGTACCGCGAGCACGGCGCGCAGCAGCCGGTCGCGCAGCTCGACGAGGTGGGAGATCAGCGTGCCCTCGGCGAGCGTTTCCTCCTCGTCGCCGGAATCGGGCGCCGCGCGCCGACGGCCTTTGCCGAACAGCACTGCGCTCAGCCCTCCCGGTCGCGCGGCATCCCGTCAGCCGGGCGCTGGTCCGCGGTCGAGGGCTCCGGGTCAGCGGCGGGCTCAGGTTCAGCGGGCCCCGCCTCGGCCGCGCGTTCGGATTGCTCAGGGGAGGGGGCCGTGTCGCGCGCCTCGGTCGGGCCCGCGGCGCTCTCCGCGCCGGATGCGCTGCTGGCCGCTGCGCGGTCTGCGCTCGCGTTCTGCCCGGACGCGGACGGCTGGCGGCGCTGCTGGTCGCCGAGGTCGATCTCGCGTTCGATCTGCCAGCGCAGCTGAGAGGCCGTGCGCCGTGCCGCCGAGAGCCAGCGCCCGAGCTGGCGTGCGGCACGCGGCAGCCGCTCGGGCCCGAGCACGAGCAGCCCGATCACCGCCATCACCAGCAGCTCCCAGAAGCCCACGTCGAACATCAATCAGCGATGCATCGCATCGCGGTCCTTGTCCTTCTGGAGTTCCTCGTCGAAATCGGCGTCGACGCGCGTCTGCTTGCCGGCGTCGCCCTGCTCGCCCGAGGCGCCGGGCAGCTTGCCCCCGGAGGCGCGGGTGTCGTCATCGCCGTCGTCGTCGCGGGAGTCGCCCGACATCGCCGAACGGAAGCTGCGCACGGCGCTGCCGAGGTCGCCACCCATCGAGCGCAGTTTCTTGGTGCCGAATATCAGCACCACGATCAGCAACACGATCAGCAGCTGCCAAAGGCTGATGCCACTAATTCCCATCGGGTTCTCCAGCGGAGGAAATGTACGGGGACAACGATGATACCTGAGCGCCGCACCCGGCGATGCTCAGCCCGGTGCCGGGGGCACCTGCAGCCAGAAGGTCACGGGGCCGTCGTTGCACAGCGAGACCTGCATGTGGGCGCCGAAGCGCCCGCATTCGACCGCCTCGTGGCGGCGGCGCACCGCGGCGACGAAGGCCTCGAACAGCGCCCTGCCGGCCTCCGGCGGCGCCGCGGGCGTGAAGCTCGGCCGGTTTCCGCGGCCGGTGTCGGCGGCGAGCGTGAACTGGGGCACGAGCAGTATCGCGCCGCCGACAGCCCGGACGTCGAGGTTCATGCGGCCCTCGGCATCGGC
>PWYM01000106.1 GCA_003567855.1 Gammaproteobacteria bacterium
CACCGCGCGCTCTACGACGCCTTCTCGGGGAAGAAACGTGAGTTCAGGCATCCACGCGAGTACGAGTCGCCCTGACAGCGGGCTGCAGCCTGCAGCCCGTAATGCAGTCGGCGACAGGGCCCCTCTGGTAGCGTCGCAGCGCCGGTGACCGCGGACCTCAGGCATGACCGCGAAACAACACGCTCCGATGCGAGCGGTTCTGAAAGGCGATTATGCTACTCACCGGGCGTGGATGATGCGCTCTTACGCACTGACCTTCGGCGCGGTCACGCTGCGCATCTACCTGGGTCTTGGCGTTCCGGTTGCGGGATTCCTTTCAGCGAGGTCTACGGTATGGCGGCGTGGGAGAGCTGGGCGGTCAACCTGCTGATCGTCGAATGGATACTGCGATCGGGTCCGGCACATACGCCACCACTCCTTTGCGGTACCAGTCCATCAGGGCGCTGCGCCCGTTGGTCGAGTCGTATACTCGTGACAGACTCGAAGGCGCTGATCGCCCCGACTGAAGCTTCAGCCCGACGCATCTACCTGCGCTTCGTTCTGTCGCCGCGTCGGATCAAGCTGTGGCGATAACGGCTGATACTCACGCAAGCACAGGCTTTTTACGCCATGGGAACACTGACAGACTGGGAAAACCTGCGAGCCGGGCACGACTGTCCGCTCTGCTGGCCACGCCCCGAGGTCAACGACACCTGGTTTTTCATTGCGCGCCTTGAAGTCTCGTCGCTTTATCTGTCTCGCGAGAATCAGGCTTACCGGGGCGCAACCCAGCTCATTTATGACGGTGGCCACGTGACCCGGCTCGGCGAGCTTTCGCCTGCCGAGTGGACCGCACTGTCGCGGGATCTCTACACCGCGGAAAAGGCACAGATGAAAGCCTTCAAGCCCGATCACGTCAACGTGGCCACGCTCGGCAACATCGTCCCGCACCTGCACTGGCATCTTGTGCCACGTTACCGGGACGACCCCCGCTGGGGCGCGCCGATCTGGACGGATCATCGCAACGACACACCCCGGGTCACGCTCGCCGAAGCCGAGTATGCGGAACTCGCCGCGCGGATAAGAAAGTCCATCGACGATTAAGCCGGTGTGGTGATTGTCGTCCAGTCACTGGTGGAACTCCTCGGGATGGTGTTGTACTTGTGGTGGGTGCCCCGCGAGCGCTTCCCCGAGGAAACCGGGCCGACGCGACAGGGATGCACATCCAGACAACAGGCGGAGGGTGAACCCTGTCGCGTCAGACATCACCGAATGCCTTGACCGGAAAGCGTGTTCCGGAAAGCCGGATCCGGATGGCACCATGAAAGTCATGAACGTTCATTTCCGCAAGCTCGATGGCGTCTCTCCGGCCGCGGCCGGCGCAGTGCTGGACACGCTGGCCTCGGATGAGGACCTGCTTTGGCCGCATCACTCATGGCCGCCGATGAGGTTCGACCGCCCGCTTGGCGTCGGTGCCACCGGTGGACATGGGCCTGTGAGATATTCTGTAGAGGCCTACTCCAGAGGCGAGTCGATCAGGTTCAGGTTCACGCGCCCAGAAGGCTTCGACGGCATCCATGCCTATGAAGTTCTGCATGAAGGGGACGCGGTCATCCTCCGGCACGTCCTGATAATGCGCGCACGTGGCGCAGCGCTGCTCACCTGGCCCCTGGTGTTCCGGCCACTGCATGACGCGCTCATCGAAGACTCGCTGGCACAGGCCGAAGCGTCATTGGGCAAATCGGCCACGACTCGCCCGTGGTCACCATGGGTCAGGCTCCTGCGCTGGCTGATGTCCGGTGGCCGGGCACGCGGCCAGGCCGTGCCCTGCCGGAAGTCGGAGCCGATGCGCTGAGGGGCACAGCCCGGCATTGCGTTTCACTGTCACATACGAGACGAAGGATTCGCCGATGAATTTTCTGCTGGTACTGGGAACAGCCAGGGACAGTACGCCGCCCTCGCCGTCGCGCCTCGGCCTGAGGGTCGCGAACGCCTGCGTGACCTGGTTCGCCGCCGACTACGCCAACCATGCGCTGACACTGGTCGACCCGCTGGACTACGAACTGGCTCCGGTATTCAAACCCCACTTCGCCTACGCCCGCGGCAAGGGTCCGGCGCCACTGGAGGCGCTTGCCGAAAAGATCGAAACCGCTGACGGCTATATCATGGTGAGCCCGGAATACAATCACTCGATGAGCCCGGCGCTGGCGCACCTGCTGAACCACTTCGGCAGTTCGCTTTTCGCTTACAAGCCGAGCGCGATCGTGACGTATTCCGCTGGGCAGTGGGGCGGTGTGCGGGCCGCGATGGCAATGCGGGCCTTTCTGTCCGAACTCGGCTGTCTGCCGGTATCGGCGATGGCGCACGTGCCCAAGGCCCAAGATGTCTTCGATGAAGACGGCACCGTGAAGAACGGGCAAAGCGATGAAAGATGGTCCAGCTACTTCGGGCGCACGTTCAGCCAGCTCGTATGGTGGGCCACTGCAGCCGAGGCGCAACGCGCGAAGTCCGATCCGCATGCCGCCATCGGCAACTTCAAGCGCGACCCGTCGCAGCGCAATGCACCGGGTACGGCGGAATGATGCTATCCGATACGCTTTTCGTTAGGACACTTTTCAGACAGGTGAAGCGGTGACCGCGATAGACCTTGAGACTCGCCTGACCGACCTGGAAGGACGTTATGCCTTCCTGGACGATCTGGTAAACCAGCTCGATGATGTGATCAGGCAACAGCAGCGCCGCATCGAGGCGCTGGAGATCCGGCTGCAGCATACACAGGAGCTGCTGGCACGCAGCCACGATCATGGCGACGCGCCGCCCGAGGAACGACCGCCTCACTACTGAGACGCGCCGTTCATTGTTAGACTCGGATGGTTGGCCAAACTGGAAAAGTCGCACTCGACCTGCACCTCGTGCGGCTCGAAACGCTGCTGCAGCGCCGATGAGCACCGCGCACTCCATCATCACCGCCAGACCCCCGGAGACCCGATCGATGACCCGCCCGTTCAGGCTGTCCGCAGTCCTCGCAGTCCCCGCGATGGTCCTGCCGCTGTCACTCGCCGTCGCCGACAACTCACCAACATTTACACCCGCCGACATCATCCAGTGGGAGACGCATGCCTTTACCGGTGAAACGCGCTACCAGCTCACCGAGGTCGACGGCCGGCAGGCCGTCCACGCGGTGTGCACCGACGGTTCAGCGTCGGGGCTGTTCTACGAGCACGACATCGACCTCGAAGCGACGCCGATCATCGAGTGGGAGTGGCGCGTCGACAGCACGTTCAACGACGTCGACGAGCAGACCCGCGCCGGCGACGACTATCCGGCACGCCTCTACGCGGTGGACCGGCACAACGTGCTGCGCTGGCGCACGCGCGCGGTCAACTACGTGTGGGCGAGCGAAATGCCACGCGGTGCGCAGTGGGACAACGCCTACCAGTCGCGCGCGGCAATGGTCGCACTGCGCTCCGGCGACGACGCCGGCGACGGCTGGGTCACCGAGCGGCGGGACCTGCGGGAAGACTTCAGCGAGATCCACGGCCGGGACCTGACGGTGCTCAACGCGCTGGCGATCATGACCGACTGCGACGACACCGGGCAGGATGCGGAAGCCTGGTACGGGGAGATCCGCCTGCTGGCGGAGTGATATCGCACCGGGCCCGCGTGGCTACTTCACGTGGGTGAACGACGGCGACTCCTGTGGGCTTTCGGCGATCTCGGCGTCGAGCACGCGCAGCACCCGTGCGGTGAATGCTGCACGGCGCGCTTCACGCACCTCGGCGGTCTCGCCTTCCGGTCTGAACGCCTCCACGGCACCCTCGGCAAGCACGCGTTCGCGTTCGAGTACGCGCTCCAGCGAGTCGACGCGGTCACGAGTCGCCGACAGCTCTTCCATCAGTGTGACCACCATGGCGAGCAGTCGGTCGGTCGCCGGGTCGGCGAAGTAGTGTGGCCGGCGACCCTTCGCGGTGCGCGGAAGTCCCGTGCGCGCATCGGCTGTCGCGGTATCGGTTCGGTCGGTCATGAACGGGCTCCGTGATGTGCCGGGCGGTGCGCGGTCAGGCGCGCTGGCGCTCTGCGTCGGCCGACGCCTTGCGCGCGACGAGTACCGGGAACGAAAAGTCGCCGGCACCGTAACTCTTCTGCTCGGTCGACATGCCGAGTGACGCACGTTCCATTGTGCAGTCGGTGGCGTCGAAACCGGCCGAGGCGGCGAGCCTGGGCAGGTCGGCATCGGTCATGTAGCCGGCGAACCGCTCGTTGTTGTTATAGGTTTCCCACTCGAGCATGAACTGCTCGAACGGCGTGCCGCCCCGCGGAATCTCCATGTGCAGCATGAGTCCTCCGGGGCGCAGCAGCCGGTGACACTCGGCAAGGATGCGCGGCAGCGCCGCACGCGAGGTCTCGTGCAACATGATGTGCGAGACCACGAGATCGAAGCTCGCGTCGTCGAAGCGCGTACGCTCGGCGTTCTGCTGGCTGAAGTGCACGCGGGCGCCGAGCGCGACGGCGCGTGCGTGCGCGTAGCGCAGCACTGGTGCGCCGACGTCGATCGCATGCACTTCGGCTTCCGGCCAGGCGCGACACCATGGCAGCGTGCTGTTGCCTATCGCGCAGCCCATGTCGAGCATGCGCCTCGGCTCGAACTCCGGCGCGTGATGGGCGAGAAAGCCCGCGAGTGTACGTCCGAGCAGATCGTTCTCAGGGCCCAGCGCGCCGGCGAGGTAGATCGGCAGCGCCGCGTCGTAGAGCGCGCCGGCGGCGACGTCGTCGGGGGCGAACTCGCTGTGGTAGCCGCCGGGCTGCAGGTGGATGTCGACCGCCGCGTGGTAGGTGGGGATGTCGAGGTCAGGGTCAAGCTCAAGAGAACCCGGACCGTCGGCCGAAAGCGCCTTCGCCCGCGACACCAGCGCGTCGTGCTCGCGCTCGACGGTGTCGGCGAGCGTGTCCCACATCAGTTCCTGGCTGCGCCGTTGCAGCGCGCTCCAGAACTGGTGGTAGCCGTCCTGCAGCATCTCGCGGCGGATCTCGTGGCGGTCGGCCGGTTCGCGCTGATGCTGCGCGCGAAAGCGTGGCAGTACGCGGCGTTCGTACACTGCGGCCACGCCTGGCGCGACCCGCGTTGCGAGATGCTGGCGGAAGGTGCGCACCCATTCCTGGCGGGCCGTCTCGTCATGATCGGGGTGCGGCAGCATCGCGTGGTGTCCGGGTGCGTTCATCTCTGGGCTTCCTCGATGGGCGACGAACGCCAGTCTAGCCGATCCGGGCGCCCCGCCGCGTTTGAGCGTTCGTCGCGTCCATGGGATAGTGATCGCGTCGCCAGTCCGACCGGAGGCTTGCGGTCATGCAGTCCTGGAGTCCCGACGCGCTTCGCCGGTGTTGCGTGCGGCGGGCCCGAAGCCGTCGTGCGGTGCGCGAGTGTTCGGGCGTCGCGATGGCCGCGGCGTGGATGTTTGTCGGCGTCGCCGCCCTGCCGACCGCACCCGCGGCTCACGCCGACCCGCAGGAGCCCTCGACGACGATCGACTGGCATTCACCGCGCGACATCGCCACCGGCCCGGCGCACCGCGGTCCGTGGCGCATGAACGCGTCGCGTTTCCTGTTCGTCGATGACCCCACCGGCGCGTTCGCAGCCGACGGCGCGCTGCTGATCGCGTGGGCCAACCAGGCCGAGCAGGACATCGTCCTGCAGCGCTTCGACACTGACGGCGAAGCCTTGTTCGATGAACCTGTGAACGTCTCGCGCAGTACCGACATCTTCTCGTGGCTGCCGCGCATCGTTGTTGCGGGTGACGACGGTGAGCGCGTGTATGCGCTTTGGCAGGACATCGTATTCTCCGGCGGCTCGCACGGGGGGGAGATCTTCTTCGCGCGTTCCACCGACGGCGGCCGAAGTTTCTCCGAGCCTCGCAATCTCTCGCGCACCGACGCCGGCGCGGGCAAGGGGCGGCTCAGCGCAGACTACTGGCACAACGGCAGTCTGGACATCGCGCTCGGGCCGGATGGCGTGGTCCACACCGCCTGGACCGAATACGAGGGTGCGCTGCATGTGAGCCGCTCCACCGACGGCGGACGCAGCTTCTCGACGCCGCAGCGCGTGGCCGGCGGCAGCGACGAGCGGCCCGCGCGTGCACCGTCGCTCGCGGTCGACGACGACGGCGTGGTGCAGCTCGCGTGGACAGTCGGCGAGGACGCCGCCGCCGACATCCACCTGACCACCTCCACCGACGGCGGCGAGACCTTCACGCCGCCGCGCGCGGTCGCGTCGGGCGCGGGCCATGCCGATGCGCCGTCGCTGGTCTTCGGCGGCGACGGCACGCTGCACCTGTTCTACGCCGAGAGCCCCGACGGCCCGTTGCAGCGCTACCGAATCCGTCATGCCCGCGGTGTCGCCGGCGAAGATGGCGTTGAGTTCCAGACGCCGCGCACCCGGGTCGATCCCGACACCGACGATGGCGCGGCCAGCGTCGCGTTCCCGGCGGCGGTCACCGGCGCGGACGGGACCGTGCACGTCATCTGGGAGCGATTTCCGGATGCCGCAAGCCGCCCGATCGGTCTCGGCCATGCGTTTTCCACCGACGGGGGCGAGCGCTTCTCGACGCCGGCCGTGCTGCCGGGCAGCGACGATGACGCCCTCGGATTCAACGGCAGCCAGCAGGGCCTGCTGATGCGCAAGCTCGCGGTCGCCGACGACGGGCGGGTCGCGGTCGTGAACAGCCTATACCTCGACGGTGAGGCGAGCCGAATCAGGCTGTATGTGGGCGCGCCACGCCAGTCGTCCCGGTCGGACTGAATCCCAACGTGCGCGTTACACGGGGCTCGATGGGAGCATCACACGGGCACGACCGAACGCTTTGCGCTGATGCTGCGCCAGTTCCACAGATGTACCGCTGCAAGGAGCGCGCTTGCCGTAATCATCAGCAGCGATTCCGCGACGAGCTGCAGGTTGTCGTGGCCCCACGTCGACGCGAACGTGAGCAGCGCCATCGCCGCGGCGCCCGCGACGAAAATCCGCCAACGTCGGTGCCGGCACGTGCCAAGTACCAGTCCAACGGTGCTGACCGGCAGTGCGAGCCACAGCGCCAGGCCATGGAAATGCGTTTCGCTGCCGAGGCTTAGCGCCACGAGCGGGAACAACGCGAGCACCACGGGGACCATCAGGCAATGCAGTACGCACAGGCCTGACAACAGGATGGCGGCAGAATCGAATCGGCTTGAAATGGGCGTCATGATCGCGGTCGCCGGGGTGTCTGTCCTGTACAGGCTGTTATTATATAACATACTTTGTGTTGGCAGAGCGCTTGCGATCGACCGGACTTCTGAGGAAGTGACCGCGTGAGGCCTGTTATCCTTTGGGACGTGGTGGCCTGGACGCCAATCCCGCCGCCGCGTGATCCACTGGCACGAAGGAGCGTTCTCAATGAAGTTCACGCGCACCATGTTCGCCAGCAGCGCCGCTACGGCGTTGCTGCTCGCCGGCTGCAACGGCGCCGACGCGCCGGCCACCAACACCGCCCATGCCGCCGATGTGGCGGGCCCCGAGGTTGTCGACGACAGCGTCAGCAGCGAATACCAGCCGCTGCGCATCGTCCGGGTCGCGGGCAACCTGTCCAACCCCTGGGCGGTCGCCTTCCTGCCCGATGGCCGCTATCTCGTCACCGAGCGCGGCGGGCGTCTGTTGATCATCGACAACGGCAGCGCAACCGAGGTCTCGGGCGTACCCGAGGTCGCCGCGCAGCGCCAGGGCGGGCTGCTCGACGTCTCGCTGCACCCCGACTTCGAGTCCAACAGCTTCGTCTACCTGACCTACTCGAAGGGCAGCGGTGATACGACCACCGCGCTTTCGCGCGGCCGTCTCGACGGCACCCAGCTCACCGACGTGGAACTGCTGTTCGAGCAGGACCGCGTCTCCGAGCCCGGCCGCCACTACGGCTCGCGGCTCGCGTGGATGAATGACGGCACGCTGCTGATGAGCATCGGCGACCGCGGCGCCGATCCCCCGCGCGCGCAGGACGTCGGCGATCACGCCGGTACGCTGCTGCGCCTGACCGATGACGGCGGCGTCCCCGACGACAACCCGCTGCTCGACCACGACGGTGCGCTGCCCGAGATCTACTCTTATGGCCACCGCAACATCCAGGGCCTCGTCTACGACGCCGACACCGGACGCATCTGGGCCACCGAGCACGGCCCGCGCGGCGGTGATGAGCTCAATCTGATCCGGCCGGGTGCGAACTACGGCTGGCCGGTCGCCGGCAAGGGCCGCGACTACCGCACCGAGGAGCCCTACGGCGAGACCCGCAGCCGCGACGGCATGGTCGACCCGGTCTACGAGTTCCTGCCGACGCTCGCGCCATCAGGCCTTGCACTCGTGACCAGCGACCGCTACTCGCGCTGGCAGGGCAACCTGCTTGCCGGTGGCCTGCGCGCCGAGCGCATCCGGCGCGTCGTCATCGAAAACGAAACGGTCGTTCACGAGGAAGAGCTGATCCACGGCCTGATCGGCCGCATCCGCGACGTGCGTGAAAGCCCCGACGGCTACATCTACGTCGTCACCGACGAGTCCGACGGCGGCCTCTACCGGCTCGAGCCGCGCGACTGATACGACATCGCGCTGGCCGGATGTTTCATCGTCCGGCCAGCGTCGACCTGACGCGGATCTCGCCCTCGAGCGTGCGATGTACCGGGCAGCGGTCGGCGATCTCGAGCATGCGTTCACGCTGTGCGGTGTCGACGTCGCCTTCGATCGTGATCGTGCGCACGAGCTCGTCGACCTTGCCCTCGGTGGTTTCGCAGTCGGCGCAGTCATCGGCGTGCACGCGCCGGTGGGTCACCTCGCACCCGACGCGTTCGACCGCGAGCTTCTTGTGGCGCGCGTACATGTTCAGCGTCATCACGGTGCAGGTGCCGAGCGCCGCGGCGAGGTAGCGATACGGGTCCGGACCCTCGTCGGCGCCCCCGCTTTCGGCCGGTTCGTCGGCGACGAGCTGATGGACGCCGGCCTGCACGCGGCACAGGAAACGGTCGGCGGTACGTCCGAGCACCGCGACGCCGTCGGCGGGCGGCGGTGTCTCGAGTTCCAGGAAACGTGAACCCCACGCGGCGATCACGTCGCCGGCGTAGCGCGAGTCGCGTTCATCGGAAAGCAGGTGGTCGGCGTCGTCGAGGCTGACGAAACTCTTCGGATGCAGCGCGGCGATGAAGATCTCCTGCGCGTTGTCGATGCCGACGATGCGGTCGGTCGGCGAGTGCAGCACGAGCAGCGCGCGGCGCAGCCGCTTGAGCCGCGTGGCCATGTCGTGGCTGCGCGCATCCTCGACGAAATCCCGGCGTACCCGGAACGGCCTGCCGGCGAGGCGCACCTCGGCGCTGCCCTCGGATTCGATGCGCTCGAGGTCGTCGCCGAACTGCCTGAGCACGTGCTCGGGGTGCGCCGGCGCGCCCACCGTCGCCACCGCGCGCACGCTGTCCAGCCGCTCGGCCACGGCGACCACCGCCGCGCCCCCGAGCGAGTGGCCGACGAGCAGCTGCGGTGACGCGAGGTGCTCGGCGACCCAGCCGGCGGCATCCTCCAGATCGTCGAGGTTGCTCGAAAAGTTCGTGTCGGCGAAATCGCCGTCGCTCTCGCCAAGCCCCGTGAAGTCGAAGCGCAGCACCGCGAAGCCGGCGCGCGCGAGCGCGCGGCTCACGTTGCGCGCGGCCTTGATGTTCTTGGTGCAGGTGAAGCAGTGTGCAAACAGCGCGGTCGCCTGCCAGTGTCCGCCCGGAGGCAGTTCGAGGTGACCGGACAGGGTCACCCCGGCACGGTTGGTGAAACGGATCCGGTTCATGGCCTGGGCTCCCTGCGCTTGCCTGGGGTCGAGTCGTCGTGCGTCCGTCGACCTTGCAGCGGCGCGAGCACGCGTGCAAGCGTGTCCGGGCTATGCCGCTCCAGCCACGCCGGCAGCGCGAACATCGCGACGATCACGACGGCGCTCGCGACCCCGGCCCACAGCGGGTCGACCGAAAACGCCCGTCCCAGCATCACGTAGACGACCGTCATCGGCAGCATCCCGAACAGCGTCGCAAGCGCGAAAGGCAGCGCACGCATCGCGGTCAGCCCGGCCGCGTAGCTGACCAGCGCGAACGAGACGACCGGCACCAGCCGCGCACCGACCACGAACGCCGCGAGCGTGCGGTCGCTGCACCGGCCGTCGATGACGGGCTGCTGAGGCAGGCACCGGCGCAGCGCATCGTGCCCGAGCAGGCGTGCGATCCAGAACGCCGCCAGCGCCCCTGCGAGCGCGCCCGCCACCGCGATCAATGCACCCCAGACCGGGCCGTAGACGAGCCCGGCGGTCATCGTGACCGGCATCGTCGGCAGCGGCAGCACCACGACCACCGCCATCACCCCGGCCAGCAGCAGCGGGCCCGCAGTGCCCCAGCCCTGCACCTCGGCGGCGACGCGCTCGGGCGTCCACTGGGTCGGCGCGCCGGACAGCGCCTCGACGACGACGAACGCCGCGAGCCCGATTGCACCGGCGAGTCCGGCGCCCAACGCGATGCGTCTGGCGGTGCCACCCGCATCGCCGCCGACGGTCCAGCCACGCGCGCGTGCGAGTCCGAGCACCAGCGCATGGCCGGGCAGGTAGAACACCAGCGGATACACGAGCGCGAGCAGCAGCGCGAACGCCGGCTCCGGCAGCCACACCTGCTCGACGCCGAACGGCGCGTACATCCAGTTGACGTTGCGCTCGGGCTCGGTCAAAAGCCACGCGCCGGCGACCGCGCCGGCGCCGATCGCACACTGCAGCCACGGGCCGCGCCGGTCATAGCCGATCCGGCCTAGCAGCCACAGCACGAGAGGTGGCAGTCCCACGTGATAAAGCGATACCGCGCGCGCGAGCAGCGACAGTTCATCGCTCCACATGTACGCGGTGAACCCGGTCGGGCTGCCGCCGAGCGTGAGGCCGATGAAGAAGTCGAGGCTCCAGCCCGCGCCGACGATCAGCACCACGCCGGCCTGACTCGACAGCAGCAGGCGATGTCCGCCCCAGACGACCGCCAGGAGCACGAACTTCGCGACGTTGCAGAGCCAGAAGAAATTCTGCGGACCGTGGTGGGTCAGCACGACCGCGACCCAGAACACCATCCACGCGGTGTAGCCGAGCTGGACCCAGCGTGGCAGGTGCGCCGCCGACGCGGGCGCGTTCATCGCATCAACGGGTCGCCGGCTCCGGCGACGGTGGTGGCGGCGCACCCCGGGTCGCCGGGCCGCCGCGCAACCGGATCCGGCCCTCGTCGGCCAGGCTGCGGATTCGCCTCGCCGCGAGCCGCTGCAGCGTACCCTCGGCGTCGGGGATGGCGGTGAACGCCGGCGGCGCGCGCCGCAGCAGGGTCCATGCGTCGTTTTCGAGCACGCGACGCAGGTGCTCGAGGTTGCGGTTGATTGCGTCGGTGTAAGGGTTCGTGCCGTCGAACACCAGCTCCATGTAGCGGTAGGCGCGGTTGAAGGTCACCAGCAGCCGGTGCTTCGCCGAGTCGCGGTAGAACGAAAGGGTCTTGCGCAGCAGGTCGCGCCCCGAGCGGTAGTTGACCGCGACGCCACCGTCGGCATGTTCGGCGATCGCTATGCCGCCGACCACGAACTCGGGGAACAGCCGGTCGCGACACTTCTCGAGGTAGCAGCGGTCGGCCATCTGGGCGAGCAGGTCGGCCGTGCCGAGCAGGTGGCCGATGATGCAGTCGCGCGGGTCGGCGAGCTCGATCTGGTCGAGGCTGACCTCGTAGCCGGTGTAATGCACGATCTGTGCGGCCACGTCCGCCCACTCGGGAAGCCCGATGCGCTCGAAGTAGCGGCGCAGGTAGATCGCACTGCGGCTCACGTGGTTCAGCGAATACTCGGCGCCGTTATGCGCGGCGGCGTCGCGCGTCTGGTGGCGTACGTAGCCCGCGTCATGGAACAGTGCGGTGATCAGTCCCATCGTCGCGCGTTCCGGGCCGAGGCGGTTGGCCGGCTCAGCGGCGCGTTCGTGCCCGGCGATCAGGCGGGCCATCGCGAGCACCATGTCGAGCGTGTGCTGGCGGTCGTGGTAGCTGGTGTCACAGCCGAGGTAGCCGGGTTCACGGCCGGAGAACAGGGCGTCGAAGTCATGGAACGCAAGCCACGCCGGGTCGAACGGCGCGCCCGGGAAGGTCTCTTCGAACAGCGTCTGCACCGCGGCGCGCACGGACTCCACCGAGCTGACCTGCACGGTGTTGGTCACGTCATGGTCACTGCGCCGGTCGTGTGGGTTGTGCAGCGTGGAGGTGTTCATCGCGGATCTGCCGGCGGCCGTCAACAGCCGTGTGCGGGGACTGGCTCAGTCTAGCAGGCCGTCCACGCGCGTGCCGCTCAGCCGTCGACGGCGAAGCGCGCCCAGACCGGCGCGTGGTCGGACGGGCGCTCGAGCCGGCGCGGCGCGACGTCGATGCCGCTCTCGACGCAAGCGCGGGCGAGCGGTTGCGACGCGAGCACCAGGTCGATACGCAGCCCGTGGTTGCGGCGAAAGCCTGCGGCGCGGTAGTCCCACCAGCTGAACGCACCGTCGGGCTGCTCGAAGCGCCGGTACACGTCCTCGAGACCGAGCCCGAGCAGGCGGCCGAACGCGTCGCGCTCGGGTTCGCTGCACAGCACCTTGCCGGCCCAGGCCTCGGGGTCGTGCACGTCGCGGTCTTCCGGTGCGATGTTGAAGTCGCCGACGACGACGAGCTTCGGGTGGCGGGTCAGTTCATCGGCGAGCGCGCGCTCGAGCGCCGCGAGCCAGTCGAGCTTGTAGGCGTACTTGTCGGTGCCGACGGCCTTGCCGTTGGGCACGTAGAGGTTCCAGACGCGCACGTCGCCGACGGTCGCGGCGAGCACGCGGCGCTGCGGGTCGTCGAGGCCCGGCAGGTCCGTGACCACGGGCGGTTCCGGCGTTTCGCGCGCGAGCAGGGCAACGCCGTTGTAGGTCTTCTGCCCGGCGTACAGCACCTGGTAGCCGGCGGCCTCGATCGCCTCGCGCGGGAAGCCGTCGTCGGGAAGCTTCGTCTCCTGCAGGCCGAGCACGTCGGGGCGCGCGGTCTCCAGCCAGTCGAGCACGTGCTCGAGGCGCACGCGCAGCGAGTTGACGTTCCAGCTCGCGATCTTCACGCGGCGATACCGAGGTGGCGCAGCAGCGCGCCCGGATCCGGGGCGCGGCCGCGGAAGGCCCGGAACGCTTCCATGATGTCGCGTGTCCCGCCGACCGCAAGGATGTTGTCGACGTAGCGGCGCGCGGTATCGCGGTTGAACATGCCTTCGGCCACGAACGCTTCCCAGGCATCCGCGGCGAGCAGCTCGGCCCACTTGTAGCTGTAGTAGCCGGCCGCGTAACCGCCGCCGAAGATGTGCGCGAAGCTGTGCGGGAAACGGTTGTACGCCGGTACGTCGAGTACGGCGACCTCGGCGCGCACCTCGTCGAGGAGCGCGAGCACGTCGAGCCCCGGCCGGTACTCGGTGTGCAGCCGGAAGTCGAACAGCGCGAACTCGAGCTGGCGCACCGCGGCGAGCCCGGCATGGAAGGTGCGTGAGGCCTGCAGGCGCTCGAACAGCGCGTCAGGCAGCGGCTCGCCGGTCTGGTAGTGGCCCGACACCATCGCGATGACTTCATGCGACCACGGGTAGTTCTCCAGGAACTGGCTCGGCAGTTCGACCGCGTCCCACGGCACGCCGTTGATGCCCGCCACTGACGGCCAGTCGACGCGCGTGAGCAGGTGGTGCAGCGTGTGGCCGAACTCGTGGAACAGCGTCAACACTTCGGGGTGGCTGAGCAGCGACGGCGTGTCGCCGTCGGGCGGCGGGAAGTTGCAGCAGAAGTACGCGACCGGCGCGACCGTGCCACCCGGCTCGAGCCCCGAGCGGATGATGCATTCGTCCATCCACGCACCGCCGCGCTTGCCGCCGCGCGCGTAGAGATCGGCGTAGAACGCGCCGAGTTCGTCGCCGTCGGCGGTCTCGACACGGTAGTACACGACGTCGGGATGCCACACCGGTGGCGGGTCGGTCGCGACGATGCGGATGTCGAACAGCCGTTCGGTGACCCGGAACAGGCCGTCCATGGCGCGCTGCGCGGGGAAATACGAGCGCAGCGTTTCGTCGTCGATCTCGAAGCGTTCGCGGCGCAGCCGTTCGGCGTGGTAGGCAAGGTCCCAAGGCGCGAGCTCGGATCCTGCGAATTCACGCAGCGTCTGCAGTTCCTTCGCCGCGGCGGGGCGACAGTGCTTGGCGAGCGTGTGCAGGAACTCGAGCACCTCGTCGGTGTTTTTCGCCATTTTCTTCGCGAGCGACAGTTCAGCGAAGTTCGCGAAGCCGAGCAGTGAGGCGAGCTCGTGGCGCGCGGTGAGGATCTCGTCGATGCGGGTGCTGTTGTCGAAGCGCGGGTCGTGCGGCGACTGGTCCGATGCGCGCGTGAGCCATGCGCGATAGAGCGCCTCGCGCAGATCGCGGTCATCGGCGTGCGTGAGTACCGCGGTGTAGGTCGGGGCGTCGAGCGTGAACCGGTAACCGTCCACGCCGGCCTCGCGCGCCGTGCGCGCGGCGCGGTTACGCACCGTGGCCGGCAGGCCGGCGACGGCGTCGTCACCGCTGACGTCGTGGTGCCAGCTCTCGGCCGAGTCGAGCAGGTTCTGGTCGAACTCCGCCTGCAGCCGCGACAGCCGCTGCGTCAGTGTGGCGAAGCGCGCGCGCTCGGCCTCCGGCAGGTCGACGCCGGCGAGCCTGAAGTCGCGCAGCGCCTTATCGAGGAGCGCGCGTACCGGTGCTTCGCAGTCGCCGGCGGCGATCCGTTCCAGGGCCTCAAAGAGCCGCCGGTTCTGACCGAGTTCGGTCGCGTATTCCGAAAGTTTGAGCAGGCAGGCGTTATGCGCCTTGCGAAGCTCCGGCGTGCTGCACACCGCGTTGAGGTGGCTGACGGGTGACCACACGCGCGACAGACGGTGGCTCATGCGTTCGAGTTCGACGACCAGCGAGTCCACGGTCGGCTCGGCATCGCCGTCGAGCAGGCCGGCGAGGCGTGCACGGTTGTCGGCGAGCACGGTGTCGATCGCAGGCTCCACGTGTTCGGCGCGGATCAGGTCGAAGCACGGCAGCCCGGCGGGTTCGAGCAGCGGGTTGCCGGGTGCGGCGGTGACAGGTTGCGACATGCAGGACATCCATCGAAGGCGGTACAGGAGCGCGATGATAACCGAAGCGGCCCGGGCGGCCGGCCGCGGGTTGGTTGGTGCCGGCAGGTCGCCCATACTCGCGGCTGGCGCCGTCGCGGACGGCACTGGCGCAGTATCCGAAGGGAGGCCATATGGCGGAACACTACGACCTCGTCGCGATCGGGGGGGGCAGCGGCGGGCTGGCATGCGCGCAGCGCGCGACCGAGTACGGCGCGCGCGCCGCGGTGATCGAGTCGGCGCGGCTCGGCGGCACCTGCGTCAACGTCGGCTGCGTACCGAAGAAGGTCATGTGGTATGCGAGCCACCTCGCCGAACTGCGCGAACTCGCCCCCGGGTACGGGTTCCCGCCGGTGCCCGGGGGCCACGACTGGCAGGCGCTGCGCGAGGCGCGCGATGCGTACGTCGCGCGGCTCAACGGCATCTACGAGGCCAACCTCGAGCGCCGCGGCGTCGCGCTGCTGCGCGGCCGGGCGCGCCTGACGGCGCCGCGCGCGGTCGAGGTCAACGGCGGCGAAGTCACCGCCGACCACGTCGTGATCGCCGTCGGCGGCACGCCGCTGGTGCCCGACGTGCCCGGCGCCGATCTGGGCATCACCTCCGACGGCTTCTTCGAACTCGACCGCTGCCCGGATCGGGCGATCGTCATCGGCAGCGGCTACGTATCCGTGGAACTCGCCGGCGTGCTCAACGGCCTCGGCGCCGACGTCACGGTGCTACTGCGGCGCGATGCGCTGCTGCGCAGCTTCGACACGATGATCGGTGAACGCGTGCTCGAGCAGATGCGCGCCGACGGCATCACCGTGGAGACCGGCGTGACGCCGTCGGCGCTGACCGGCGACACCGGTGCCGTCAGCGTCGAGTCCGCCGACGGCCGCCGCTTCGGCCCGGCCGACTGCGTGCTGTGGGCCGCCGGCCGCGGCCCGCTGACCGGCGAACTGGGCCTCGACGCGGCCGGCGTGCGCTGTGATGCCGACGGCTACATCAATGTAGACCGCTTCCAGTGCACCAATGTGGACGGTGTCTACGCGATCGGTGACGTCACCGGCCAGGCGGCGCTGACGCCCGTCGCGATCGCCGCCGGGCGGCGGCTGTCCGACCGGCTGTTCGGCGGCATGACCGACCGCCACCTCGACTATGACAACATCCCGACCGTCGTCTTCACGCACCCGCCGACCGGCACCGTGGGGCTGTCCGAGGCCGAGGCGCGTGCCAGACACGGCGACGACGCGGTGCGCATCTACACGTCGCGTTTCATCCCGATGATCCACGCGCTGCGGGCGCGCCAGGAGGACAAGGTGCCGGCGGTGATGAAGCTCGTCTGCGCCGGGCCGGAAGAGCGCGTCGTCGGCCTGCACGTCGTCGGCGAGGGTGCCGACGAGATGCTGCAGGGGTTTGCCGTCGCGGTGCGCATGGGCGCGACCAAGCGCGATTTCGACGACACCGTCGCGATCCACCCGACCAGCGCCGAGGAACTCGTCACGATGCGCTGATCGGCATGCACCGCGTTATGCTGCACACGTCTGATATACGGAGTCGCCGATGAACACCGCCGGTCCCCGCCACCCGCTGGCCCGCCCGCGCCGGATGCGCCGCAATGCGTTCAGCCGCCGACTGATGCGCGAGACGCGCGTCGGCGCCGACGACCTGATCTGGCCGGCGTTCGTGCTGCCCGGAGAGGGCCTGCGCGAGCCGGTCGCGTCGATGCCCGGCGTCGAGCGCCTCAGCGTCGATGTGCTGCTGACCGAGGTCGGACCGCTGGTCGCGAAGGGGCTGGCGGCGATCGCGCTGTTCCCGGTCGTGCCCGACGAGGTCAAGAGCCTCGACGGCCGCGAGTCGTGGAACCCTGCCGGACTCGTGCAGGCCGCGGTGCGTGCGCTGAAGAACGCGTATCCCGGCCTCGGCGTGATCACCGACGTCGCGCTCGATCCCTACACCACGCACGGGCTCGACGGCATCATCGACGAGACCGGCTACGTGCTCAACGATGAGACCGTCGAGGCGCTGGTGCGGCAGGCCGCGTCGCACGCCGCCGCCGGCGCCGACGTCGTCGCGCCGTCGGACATGATGGACGGGCGCGTCGGCGCGATCCGCGAGGCGCTGGAGGCCGACGGCCACGTCAACGTGCGCATCCTGTCGTACGCGGCGAAGTACGCGTCGGGGTTCTACGGGCCGTTCCGCGATGCCGTCGGTTCCGGCAAGGCGCTCGCCGGCGCCGACAAGTACAGCTTCCAGATGGACCCGGCCAACAGCGACGAGGCGCTGCGCGAGGTCGCGCTCGACCTCGCAGAAGGCGCCGACATGATCATGGTCAAGCCGGGCCTGCCCTATCTCGACATCATCCGCCGCGTGAAAGACGAGTTCGGTGTGCCGACGATGGCCTACCAGGTCAGTGGCGAATACGCGATGCTCGCCGCGGCCATCGAGCGCGGCTGGCTGGACGAGCGTGCAGCCGTCATGGAGGCGCTGCTGTGCCTGCGCCGCGCGGGTGCCGATGCGGTGCTGACCTACTTCGCGCCGCGCGTGCTCGACTGGCTGTCCGGGGACGACCTCGGTTAGCCGATGGACCATTACGCGGTGTTCGGCCATCCGGTGGCGCACAGCCGCTCACCGTGGATCCACGCGCGCTTCGCCGCCGCCACCGGCGTGTCATTGCGCTACCGTCGCATTGATGCCGCGCCGGCGTGCTTCGAGATCGCCGTGCGCGCGTTCTTCGCCGGCGGTGGCCACGGCGCCAACGTCACGCTGCCGCACAAGCACGCGGCCTGCGCGCTCGCCGATGTGGTGCTGCCCCGCGCACGCGGCGCCGGTGCGGTGAACACGCTGACGGCGCTGCCCGACGGGCGTATTGCCGGCGACAACACCGACGGCACCGGGCTCGTCGTCGATCTCGTCGACAATCACGGCGTGGGGCTCGCCGGCCGTCGCGTGCTGCTGATCGGCGCCGGCGGTGCGGCCGCCGGCGTGCTCGACGCGCTGCTCGCGACACGGCCCGCAGTGCTGTGCGTCGTCAATCGCACGCCGGAACGTGCACGGGCGCTCGCCACGGCACGTGACGCCGCGCGTATCGACGCCGGCGGCTTCGAACTGCTGGAACGCGTGCCGGCGTTCGACGTGGTGATCAACGCGACGGCGGCGAGCCTCGACGGCAAAACCCCGCCGGTGCCCGCGCACTGCATCGCCGCGCACAGCGTGTGCTACGACCTCGCCTACGCGGCCGGCGGCACCGCGTTCAACGCATGGGCGCACGCGCAGGGTGCGGCGCAAGTGCTGCAGGGCACCGGCATGCTCGTCGAGCAGGCCGCCGAATCGTTCAGGCTGTGGCGTGGCGTGCGGCCGCCGACCGCGGAGATCAGAACGCGCCTGGATCGCCTGCTCGACGCCGGCTGATCGTCACCTCGCGCCCGCGCGCGCGCACCAGGCTCTGGTAGAGCGCGAGCAGGCGCCGGGTCATCGCCTCGGCCGACCATCCCTCGGCATCGGCCAGCGCGCCCTGCGACAGCTCGGCATGGCGCACCGGGTCATCGATGACGCTCTCGACCGCATCGGCGAAGCGCTCGACCTCCTCGGGCACGACCACCGCGCCCTTTGCGTCGAGCAGCACGTCGCGCGTGCCGAGCACCGCGGTAGAGACCACCGGGATCCCGAGCGCGAGCGCCTCGAGCAGCACCAGCCCCTGCGTCTCGGTGCGTGACGAGAACACGAACACATTGCCGGCGCGGTAGCAGTCTCGCAGCTCGGTGTCGCGGTCGAGGTAGCCGACGAACAGCACGTTCGCCTCGATCCCGAGTGCCTTCGCGCGTTGCTTCAGCGACGGCAATGCCGGCCCCTCGCCGGCGATCACCAGCAGCACGTCGGGCCGGTCGCGGTGCAGCCGCGCGGTGACCTCGAGCAGGAAGCCGATGTTCTTCTCGTGCGCGGCCCGGCCGACGTGCACCAGTACCGGGCGGTTCACCGCGATGCCGTGGCGCGAGCGGAAGCGGTCACCGTCGCCGCCCCAGAACGCCGCGAGCCGGATGCCGGTCGGGATCACGTGCATCGGCGTCGTGACGCCGTAGTCGTCGAGTACGCCGCGCATCGCCGACGATGGCACGACCACCGCGTCGACGTCATTGCACTGGCCGCGACTGAGGCGCCGCGCCCCGCGCTGCAGCCAGCGCTGCGGCAGGAAACGCACGTAGTGGTGGAAGTACGCCTCGAAATGCGTGTGGTAGGTCTCGACGACCGGCAGCTTGAGCGCGCGCCCGAGCCGGACGCCGGCCCGGTGGGCGACGAACGGCGTGTGCACGTGCACCAGGTCGAAGCCGCCGCCGGCGAGCGTGCGCTCGAGCTCGGCGACCTCGCGCCCGCGCATCAGGCGGTCCTCGGGGTCGAAGGGTACCCGGCGCGACGGGATGCGCCGCGTCTCCGGGTCATCGGCCCACGCGGTGTCGTAGGCCGGCGCGACGAGCGCGGTCTCGACGCCGGCCTTGTCGAGCTCCTGGCGGAAGGTGCGTATCGACGTGCTCACGCCGTTGATGCGCGGGAAGTACACGTCGGTGATCATCAGTACGCGCATCGGCGTCTTTCCCTGTACGCGCAGGCGGCGAAGTCGTGGGCGCCATTGCACCACGACGCGGCAGGCGGGCGCGAGGTGCGCGCTTCAGCGGGTGTCGATCTCGAGCAGCGTCAGCCCCTGCAGCCCCTCGGCATTGTTGTGGGAGACGGCGCCGAGGTAAAGCGCGTCGGGCGCGAGCCCCGACCAGCTCGCGCGGATGTTCGCCGTCTGGCCGCTCGCGAGCGATGTCGGCGCGTCGAGCTGCAGGTTGCCGACGTCGTCGTCGATGCCGAACGACCACGCCAGAAGCAGGTACTGCGCGCCGGGGCCGGTGGCCGGGTCCGGCGCGTAGCCGTGCACGAGCACCGCGTAGCGGCCCGGCGCGGGGTTCACGAGGTCGACGCGCTGGTCGGCGCCGGGGCCGCCGCTCTCGGCGAGCTGCATGCAGCTGTCGTTCGGGCAGTAGAAGACGTAGAGGTCCAGGTCGTCGTCGCCGTCGGTGAACTCGTCGAACAGCGCGAAGCGGGCGTAGGCCTGCCCCTCGGGGATGTCGATCTGGTGCAGCGTGACGCCGTCGTTCTCGCGGAAGCTGAACTGCTGCTCGGGGTCGGCGTCGACGAAGCCGTCGATGACCAGCGCCTGGCGCAGTCCGTGCGCGCGCGCGGTGTAGCTGCCGGTGAAGCCCGCGCGCACTTCGAAGTCGACCTGGCCCTCGGTGCCGGCGAGCGACAGCCGCGGCGGTACGCCAAGCGCGCGCGGCAGCAGCGCGACCGGGCTGCGCGCGGTGACGTCATCGGCACGCCAGCTCAGGCTGCCGAACAGCCAGCGGTCGAGTTCGGGGGAGCCGTCGGTGATAAAGCGCACGCTGTAATCGGCCTCGTCGCCGTCGGCGAGCGTGAGCCGGTCCGGGCTGACCTCGACCTGCACGCCGGGCGGCGCGTCGACCTCGGCGGTCCAGGTGCGCATCTCGCCGACGCCGCGCACGCGGCGCGGCAGCGTGGTCGAGCCGACGAACCACGCATCGCCGATCGACGGCAGGTTCAGGTCACGGGCGTCGAACGAATAGCCGCCGTCGGCGAGCGTCGCGCAGTCTGCAGGGCCGAACGCGCTGACCGGCTGGCCGCACGAGAACGCCGCATAATCGAGCAGCCCGGCGGTGTAGACGAGGCCGGGGTCGACCGCGCGGTTGGGCTGCACGTGGCCGGCGCCGACGTCGAATGGGTCGGCGGGCGTCTCGCCGTCACTCTTGACCACGCCGTCGACGTACGCGGAGGTCATCAGTGCCGAGCGCAGCATCTCCGGCGTCCAGTCGGCGTGGCGTTCAAGCAGCAGCGCGGCGAGCCCGGCGACCAGCGGCGCCGACTGCGACGTGCCCGACAGCACCTGGAAGTTCTCGCCGGCGAGCGCGTTGCCCGGCTCGGGCGTGTGCCCGCCGAGGATGTCGACGCCGGGAGCGGTGAGGTCGGGCTTGATGATGTCGGGCGACGGCGCGTTCGGCCCGCGCGACGAGAACTCGCCGACGACGTTGCCGGTGGTCTGCTCGGTGAGCACCACGCCGCGCTCGAGTTCGACGCGCACCGTGTCCCCGGCCTGCAGCCGCGCGCGCAGCCGCTCGCCATCCTGTTCGCCGATCATCACGCCCGGAAGGTCGACGGTGTCGCCGTCGCTGATCATCGTGATCGCCGGCCCGTTGTTGTTCCATACGACCACCGCCGCCGCACCGGCGCGCGACGCGCGCTCGAGCTTGGTGAGGAATGGGCAGCTGCCGCGCACGATGAACGCGACCTGGCCGTCGAGCGCGCCGGCGTTACGCAGCGGCTCGCACGCATCGTGCGGGCTCCCCGGCGTGCCGTCGGGCAGGCGGTCGATGCCGTCGTCGGCGAGCACGAGGCGCGCGGCGACGCGCCCGCTGTCGGCCAGCGGCTGCGTGAATGCGGCTTCGCGGATCTTCACCGGCCCTGCGACCGCCTCGGGCTCGGTGACCGTCAGCGCCTCCTGGCTGCGGCTGCCCGCGCGCGACGACGCGGCGACCGCGGTGACCCACGGCGCGCCGGCCGGGGCGCCGAGCGTTGCCGGCGCCGGCCCGTCGTTGCCGGCGGCGACCGCGGCGAACACGCCCGCGTCGGCGGCGAACAGCAGCGCGAGGTCGTCGGGTGCGGCGAAACCCGGTGCCTGCGTGCCGACCGAGTAGTTGATCACGTCGACGCCGTCGGCGACTGCGTCGTCGATCGCGCGCGCGAGATCGGAGGTATTGCAGGTCGCGCGGCTCTCGCCGGGGCGCAGCCAGCACGCCTTGTAGACGGCGATGCGCGCGCGCGGTGCGACGCCGCGCACCCGGCCGATGCGTCGGCCGAAACGCTCGGCGTCGACCTCGTTGCCGGCGGCGAGCGTGGCCATGTGCGTGCCGTGGCCGTCGGCATCGCGCGGTGAACGGAATTCGCCGGGATCGAGCGAATTGTTCGCGAGAAAGCCGTCGACGTAGAAGCGCGCACCGATCAGCTTGTTGTTGCAGTCGCTCGCGCTGAAACCGGGGCCGGACTCGCAGGTGCCGTTCCAGTCTTGCGGCGGGTCATAGACGAGGCGCTCGCGCGCGGCGCGCCGGTGCGGACGGCACAGCCAGCGGCCGAGCAGCGTGCTCTCACCCCAGGCGCTGCGGCACAGGCGCGGCAGCGGGGCGCGCTCGGTGTCAGCGAGTCCGGGGTGCCCGGGCGCGATGCCGCTGTCGATGATGCCGATGACGATGTCCTCGCCGCGCAGGCCCTCGGCGGTGTCGAGCCCGCGGCGCGCGTCGGTGAGCCCGAGAAAGCGCACGCTGTCGGCGCTCGCGACCCGGCGGCTGCTGTCGGCGTGGATACTGGCGACTTCCGGGTGGCGCGCGAGCCGCGCGACCTGTTCGGGGGTGAGCCGCGCGGCGAAGCCGTTGAAGCTGTAGCGGTAGCTGTAGACGCGGCTGCCGCCGGCACCGACGTCGGTGAGCAGGCGTTCGTGGTCACCTTCGAGCCGGCGGGCACGGGCGTGGTCGATGCGCCGTTCGCCACGACGGACGCCGCCGCGGCTGCCGCGATCATGTGCGCCACCGCCCCCGGCACGCTGGCTGCGACGCATCGACGCGGCCTCGGCGGCCGGCGCGGCATGCAGCTTCACGATATGAACCTGCGCGGGTTCGCGTGCCTGGTGCACCGGCCCGCTGCCCGACAGCGCGCGCGGGCGCTCGGCCTCGACGGGACCGGCGGCCTGTGCGGCGGGCAGTGGTGCCACCAGCACGGCGGCCACGAACAGTGACGGCAACCGGATCATCGCGGCGTCGCAGGCACGCTTGCGTGCCGGGCACTCCTCGGCTGCACCGAACGCGTCGGCAGGGCCGGAAAACCTAACATAACGCGGTCGAGGTGTCGCGCTCCGGCCCGCGCCCGAGCCGTCGCGTGGATTACGGCCCGCGCGGACTCCTTCCCGTCGCACTGCGGCCGCGACCGCCCCAGCCTGCGTTAACCCGCGTTAGCTCGCGCTAAACCCGGATGCCCGGACGGCCCATCGGCGCGAGCATGAAACGACGCGCGGCCCTGCGCCGCGAACCTGCAGGCCACATGGGGAGTATTCCGATGGAAGCGAAAGCGGTGTTGACCGACGCGAAAGGTGCGTTGAAAGACAGGTGGGTGCTGGCGATCGTGATCGTCGGGGTGCTGGGGCTGCTGTGGAGCTTCGCAATGGGCAGCGCGATGCTCGAGGAGACCTCCACGATGACCCAGGAAGAGCGCCAGTTCGCCGCACTGATGGGCCAGGGGGCGATGGTGCTGGAGCTCGAGAAGCTCGAGCGCGCCTCGAACCTGATGCGCCTGGGCGCGCTGGCCGCCGTCGTCGGCCTGGTGCTCGTGCTGATGGGCAGGCTGGCGCCCGGCGGCTGGGTGCTGATCGGCGCCGGGGCGGTGCCGCCGCTGTTCTTCATGACCGCGCTGATGGGTACGTTCCTGCTGCTCGCCGCGGGCGGGCTCGCGCTCTACGCGGACCGGCGGCGCAAGCTGCCGCCGCAACCGGCCTGAATCGTTCAATAGCGCCGGCGGTCGATGACCGCGTACCGCTCGGCAGGGAGAAGCAAATGAGAACCGATCGATGGGTGATTGCAGGTGCGCTCGTCCTGGCACTGATGCTGGCGGGCTGTGGCCGGGAAGAACACGAGCCGCCGGGCGTCGCGATAGAGCGAATAGTCGAGTCCTACGCCGCCTATGTGGATGACGTGGCGGAAGCGATGACGGCTGTGCAGGACGCGGCAACCGCCAACGCGCTGGCCGTGCGGGTGCGCGACGACTTCGAACCGCGCGCCGAGGCGTTGATCGAGTCCATCGTCGGGCTGCACGAGGTCTACACCGAAGAACAGATAAGGGAAGCCGCAGGCACGCTTGACGAGGCGGCCGTTGACGCGCGGCTGACCGGTGCCTTCCAGCGCTTCGAGGCGCAGGTGGACAGGCTCGATGCCCAGCCGCGGCTGCAGACCGCCGAACTGCTCGCGGCAATGCAGGCGTGGGGCGCCCGGATGGACCGCCTCGCCGCCCAGATGCAGCAAGGGCTGGGTCCGGGCCCCGCGCCAGCGGGGCCGGCCGCGCCGCCGGGCTCGCGCGAGTGGTGCCAGCAGATGCTGCACAAGCCCGAGGCGCAGTGGACGATGCAGGAGTCGCTGACGTTCGCGAGCCGCTGTATCGGTTGACCGCGGGCAGACAGCCGGGCTGGCCGGCCGGGGTCGACCTGGCCGGCCAGCCCGGCGGCGCTAGCGCACGACCGGCTCGTTGAAGGGCCAGTTGACGTCGGAGCTCATGAATCGACCGGTGGGTGACAGGCGCACCGATTCGATCGCCATCCGCAGCGTGCCGCCGGGGGCGTTGCGGGTGGGCTCGCCGACGCCGGCCACCCTCATCTTTATACTCACCACCGACATCACCTGGCCGCGCTCGTAGACATCGGGCATCGCCGCAGCCTGGTCGCGCGGTAGCGGGATGAAGTGATAGCGATCGGCGTTGTCGAACACCATCAGGTGGCGCCACGTGCGCGCGCTGGCGCCGGAAGTGTGGTGTCGGGCCGCACCTAGCCCGCCCAGCGGCTGCACGTTCATCGCCATGTTGGGCGCCAGCGCGATGACCGTGAAGCGCTCTGTATCCATGTCGTAGTCGAGCCGGGACTGCAGGTTCGTCACCCAGATCGCCCCGGGATCCACGGCATCGAAGTCGCGACGCATGCGCTCGGCCTCGCGTGCCGCGATAGACGCCTTCTCGAACTGCGGCGCGACCGTCACCGCGTTTGTGAGCTGTGCCAGTGCATCGAAATCAGGCGTGGTCCCCGCGGCCTTGTGGTAGAGATAAAAGCCCACCACGTCGTCAAAATTACGTGGGCCCTCGTCAGCCCGGGCCACCTCCACCGTGGCGACGGGGACGGGTTCGGTCAATGGCCAGTGTTGCGCGATCGGCCCGGCGCCGCGATAGCGGTAGCGCACCGACTCGACCATCACGCGCAGTGACTTGCGCCACTCCTCGTGGTGCGGCACCGCGTCGACGAAGCGGAAGCGCACCTCCGCGACGACCTGGTAGTCGGAATGCGGCTGGACCTGTTGCAGCACGATCGGCTGCATCCGTTCATCGGCGATTGACACGAAACGGGCGGGTTCATGGTTGACGAACTGCAGGCTGCGCCGGTAGCGCGCTCGATGGTTGACGTTGGCCATCATCCAGTCGTCCTGCTGTTCGAACGGGTTCATCTGGATGACGACATCACCCGTGAACAGCGGCACCTCGATCCGCCCGGAACCGTGCGCATAGCGCAGCCGCGTCTGCGTCGCCAGCACGTAAGTCGCCTCCGGATCGGCGGCCTCGTAGGCCCTCTGTAGCTCGGCAACGCGCTGTGCGTGCAGCTGTGCCCGCTGTTGGGGCGGCCTGCTTTGCACGCGCAGCAGCTGGCGGACGATCTCGTCGTAGTCTATCGGTTCGCCCGAGAGCTTGTGGTAGACCATGAACGCGGTCATGTGATCGATGGGCTTTGCCTGCTGCGCCGCGGCAGTCGAAGCTCCGGACGCGAGGCTCAGCATGGCCGCGAAGGCCAGCGCGTGTAATCTGGTCATGATCCCGTCCCCCTGCCACTGAAATACGGATATTCCAGGGGTACCTTAGGACTCAGATCACCGACCCGCGTCGACAGTTAGCGGGCCTTTACGCGGGATAACTGAAGTTTGGCGGTGCAGGTAAGGCCAGCGCCGGGCCTGGTGCGATGAGTTCCCGGGCCGTGCGTCGCTCAGCCCGCCTGCTCCGCCAGCCACTCCCGCGGCTTGAGGTATTCATCGAGCGAGGCCTCCGCCGACCCCGGCTCGGGCCGGCGGTCGTAGTCCCAGCGCGCGAGCGGCGGCAGCGACATCAGGATCGACTCGGTGCGGCCGCCCGACTGCAGCCCGAACAGCGTGCCGCGGTCGTAGACGAGGTTGAACTCCACGTAACGCCCGCGGCGGTAGAGCTGGAAGTCGCGCTCGCGCTCGCCCCACGACATGCCGCAGCGGCGTTCCACGATCGGGATGTAGGCGCGCATGTAGTGGTCGCCGACGCTTTGCATCAGCCCGAAGCTGCGCTCGAAACCGTCTTCGTTCAGGTCATCGAAGAACAGTCCGCCGACGCCGCGCGTCTCGCCGCGGTGTGGCAGGTAGAAGTATTCGTCGCACCACTGCTTGAGCCGCGGGTAGACGTCGTTACCGAACGGCTCGCACGCGGCGCGCGCGGTGCGGTGCCAGTCACGCACGTCCTCGACGAAGGGATAGTACGGCGTGAGGTCGAAGCCGCCGCCGAACCACCAGACGGCGGGCGCGCCGTCGGCCTCGGCGATGAAGAAGCGCACGTTCGCGTGGCTCGTCGGCACGTAGGGATTGCGCGGGTGGATGACGACCGACACGCCCATCGCGCGGAAGCCGCGGCCGGCGAGTTCCGGGCGCTGTTTGGACGCCGACGGCGGCAGCCGGTCGCCGTACACGTCCGAGAAGTTCACGCCGGCCTTTTCGAGCACCGCGCCGTCGGCGAGCACGCGGCTTTCGCCACCGCCGCCCTCGTCGCGCGTCCAGCGGTCGGCGCGGAAGCGCCCGCGGCCGTCGACGCCCTCTAGGTCGGCGCAGATGCGGTTCTGCAGGTCACGCAGGTAGGTGTAGACGGCGTCGGCGTTGGGTTGCTCCATCGATCGGTCCCGGGCTGTGGATCAGCCGCGGAGAATAGCACCGGTGGCTGCGTCCCTGATGCGCGTGGGGTGTCCTGGCCGCGGTGGCCGGCCGCCGAGCACGAGGTCCACGTCACCGTCGAAATAGCGTCGCACGCGCTGCGCGTCGAGCGCCGGGCGCAGGCCGCTCGGGTTCGCGCTCGTCGACACGACCGGGCGGCCGAGCAGTGCCGGCAGCGCCGCGGCGACGGGGTGTGCGCTGGAGCGGACCGCGAGCGTATCGCGCCCGCCGGTCAGCCACTCGGGCAGCCCCTCGCGGGCGGGGACGATCCAGGTCTCGGGGCCTGGCCAGGATTCGAGCATCGTTGCGCGTGCCGGCGCGTCCTCGGCAAGCGTGCTCAGCGCGTCCAGCCAGCGCAGGTCCGGCAGCAGCACGATGAAACCTGCAGCCGGGTCGCGACCCTTGAGTGCGAGGATGCGCGCCACCGCTGCCGCATCGAACGCATCGGCCGCAAGCCCGAACACGCCCTCGGTCGGATGCGCGACGACACCGCCGCCGCGCAGGATGCGTGCGGCGCGCGCGAGCGCGTGCCGGCTAGCCGCCACCCTGCGCGCGCGTGGATGCGCCGGTGCCCGCGCGGCCCGCCGAAGCCTGGCCGGTCGACTTCTTCTTCGCCGTCTTGCTGGCCGTGGCCTTCGCCGCGGTCTTCCTTGCAGCGGCTTTCTTCTTCGACGCTTTCTTCTTGGTGGCCTTTTTCTTCGAGGTCTTCTTGCTGGCCGCCTTTTTCGCGGTGGACTTCTTCGCGGCGGTCTTCTTGCCCGCGGCCTTCTTCGCCGCGCCGCCCTTGCCGCCACGGCCGCGGCGCGCGGGCGCTTCGGCGAGCAGCTTCTCGCAGTCGGCGAGCGTCAGTGACTTCGGGTCGGTGTCCTTGGCGATCTTCGCGTTCTTGCTGCCGTCGGTCACGTAGGGCCCGTAGCGGCCGTCGAGCACCCGGATGCCGTTGTCGAACTCCTGGATCGTGCGCCTGGCGTCGGCGGCCTTCTTTTCGGCGACCAGCTCCAGCGCTCGCTCGCGGGTGATCGACAGCGGATCCTCGTCGGCCGGAATCGATACGAACTTCGATCCGTAGCGCACGTAGGGGCCGAAGCGGCCGATGTTGGCCTGCAGCTCTTCGCCGGCGTCGGTTTCACCGAGGTCGCGCGGCAGCTTGAACAGCTCGAGCGCTTCCTCGCGCGTGATGCGGTCCATCTTCTGGCCCGGGCGCAGTCCTGCGAACTTGGGCTTTTCCTCGTCGTCCTTCGTGCCGACCTGTATGAACGGCCCGAAGCGGCCCATGCGCACCGTCATCGGCCGACCGCTTACCGGGTCGGTGCCGAGGTCGCGCGCCTGCGCGGCCTGTTCACGCGTGACGGTCGCGTCCTTGTGCTCGACGAGATCACGGAAGTCCTTCCAGAAGTCGCGCATCAGCGGCACCCACTCGCGCTCGCCGCGGAAGATCTCGTCGAGCGAGTCTTCCATGCGCGCGGTGAACTCGTAGTCCACGTACTGCGGGAAGTGCTGGGTCAGGAACTTGTGGACGATCTTGCCGACGTCGGTCGGAATGAACCTGCGGCCGTCCATTTCCACGTACTCGCGCTGCTGCAGCGTGGAGATGATGCTCGCGTAGGTCGACGGCCGGCCGATGCCGTATTCCTCGAGTGTCTTCACGAGCGTGGCCTCGGTGAAGCGTGGCGGCGGCTCGGTGAAGTGCTGCTCGGTCTGCACGTCTGCGACGGTGGCGAGGTCGCCGACGTTCATGTCCGGCAGGATGCGGTCGCCGTCGTCTGCGCCCTGGTCGTCGCGCCCTTCCTGGTAGACCGCGATGAAACCGGGGTGGCGCATCACCGAGCCCGTTGCGCGGAAGCTCGAGCGGCCCTCGCGCGGAACCTCCGCTTCCCCGTCGGCGTTGTTGCGAAGCTCGCCGCGCAGATCGCCGGCGATCAGATCCACCGACACCGTGTCGAAGGTGGCGTGGATCATCTGCGACGCGACGGTACGCTTCCAGATGAGGTCGTAAAGTCTGCGCTGGTCGTGGTTGAGCCGCTTCGTCAGCGATTCGGGTGCGCGCTTGACCGACGTCGGGCGGATCGCCTCGTGCGCTTCCTGGGCGTTCTTCGCGGTGGTCTTGAACGCGCGCGGCTGGTCCGGGATGTTGTCGGCGCCGTAACGCTTTGCCACCAGGTCACGGATCTCCGAAATGGCCTCGCCGGCGAGCTGCACCGAGTCGGTACGCATGTAGGTGATCAGGCCGACCGCGCCCTCGTCCGTCTCGATGCCTTCGTAGAGGCTCTGCGCGACGCGCATCGTGCGGCTGGCGGAGAAGCCGAGCTTGCGCGAGGCCTCCTGCTGCAGCGTGGACGTGGTGAACGGGGCTGCCGGGTTGCGCCGTCGCTGGCGGCGCTCGACGCGCCCGATCGTGAGATGTCCGCCGGCTTCGGCGAGCAGCGCTTCACGCGCGCCGGTGGCGTCGCGTTCGTTTTCAAAGGTGAACTGCTCGACCTTGTCACCGCGGTACTCGAGCAGGCGTGCGTTGAACGCAGCGCCCGACAGGCTCGCGTCGGCGGCGATGGACCAGTATTCGCGCGGGACGAAGGCGTCGATCGCCTCCTCGCGCTCGCAGATCAGACGCAGCGCCGGCGTCTGCACGCGGCCTGCCGACAGGCCCCGGCGCACTTTTTTCCACAGCAGCGGCGACAGGTTGAAGCCGACGAGATAATCGAGTGCACGCCGGGCCTGCTGGGCGTTGACACGTTCCTCTGAGATGCGTCGCGGCTGTTCGATCGCCTTTTGCAGCGCCGGCTTGGTGATTTCGTAGAACACGATACGGTGCACCGGCTTGGCGCCGATCAAGCCTCGCTCGCGCAGCACTTCGAGCAGGTGCCACGAGATCGCCTCGCCCTCGCGGTCGGGGTCAGTCGCGAGGTAGAGCGCGTCGCTCTTTTTCATTGCCTTCGCGATCGCGTCGACGTGCTTGCGGTTGCGGTCGATGACCTCGTACTTCATGTGGAAGTCGTTTTCGGTGTCGACGGCGCCTTCCTTGGGCACCAGGTCGCGCACGTGGCCGAAAGATGCCATGACCTGGTAGTCACCCCCGAGGTATTTCTCGATGGTGCGCGCCTTGGCCGGCGATTCGACGATGACGAGGTTCTTGCTCATGTTAAAAAGCCGCAGTCGTGGCTGCGGCGTCTGTCTGCTCCGTTGGCTTGCGTGGCCTGAAGGCCCCGATCAGTGCACCGCGCCCGGGCCTTCGGCGAAGACCAGGTCTTCCATGCGCGCGTACGCGTTCTCCTGGCCGGGCTGACTGAACAGTACCATCAGGACGACCCACTTGATGTGGTCGATGTCGATGTCGGTGGTGTCGAGCGCCAGCAGACGGTCAATCAGCAGTTCGCGCTGGGCGGGCTCGAGGATGCCGACCTGCTCGAGGTAGAGGATGTAGCCGCGACCGCCGGCGTCGAGCCGGGACTGTTCGTAGCGGTCGAACACGCGCAGCGCGTTTTCGGTGGGCGCGGTGCGCTCATGCGGGCCGCGTCCGTGGTTGAGTCCGTCGAGCCAGTCCAGCGCGCGGTCTATGGAGCGGTCGCCGAAGCCGGCGCGCTCGAGTTCCAGCCTGAGTTCCTCGCGATCGGCGTCCGGGTCTTCCTCGGCTTCGACGAACGTCTCGAACAGGTACATCAAAACGTCCAGCGTGGTTTCAGTCATCTGGCCTCTCGGGAAGGGATTCAGTTGGGGGCGGACGCGGGGGGGAGGCGGACGTAACGGCCACCGGGCAGCGCTTCCACTGCGCCCTCAAGCTCCAGGATCAGCAGCATGGAGGAAAGCGTTGCAGGCGTCAATCCGGTGCATGCGTGCAGTTCATCCATCGAAACAGGTTCAAAATCAATTGCTTCCATGACGCGTGCGTAGTCAGGGTCGTGGGTACGGTCCGGCTGCCCGGCGCGTTCTGCGCCCGCCGGATCGACGTTTTCGCGCGGTCGCAGCCAGTCGCCGAGGACGCCGGCGAGTTCGCCGAGCACGTCGTCGGCGGTTTCGACCAGGCGGGCACCGTCACGGATCAGCCGGTGGCAGCCGCGCGCCAGCGGGTTGTGGATCGAGCCCGGGATCGCGAACACCTCGCGGCCCTGTTCGCCGGCCAGCCGCGCGGTGATCAGCGAGCCGCTGCGTGCCGCGGCCTCGACCACCAGTACGCCGACCGACAGGCCGGCGAGCAGCCGGTTGCGTGCCGGGAAATGTGCCGGCAGCGGGGGCGTGCCCGGTGGATATTCGCTGACGACTGCGCCGCCGGCGACGACGCGGGCGTGCAGCGCGGCGTGCCGGCGCGGGTAGATGACGTCGCAGCCGCAGCCGAGGACCGCGACGGCCTCGCCGCCGGCGGCCAGTGCGCCGTCGTGGGCGGCGGCGTCGATGCCCAGCGCGAGCCCGCTGGTGATCGTCAGCCCGACGCCGGCGAGGTGGCCGGCGAACTCGCGCGCGGTGCGTTCGCCGCCACGCGTGGGGTTGCGGCTGCCGACGATGGCCAGCTGGGGCGTGGCCAGCGCCGGCGCGCGGCCGTCGACCCACAGCGCGACGGGCGGGTCGGGCAGGCCGCGCAGTCGCGGCGGGTAGCCCGGGTCTTCTCGAAACAGCAGCGTACGCCCCGGCTGCGAAAGCCACGCGAGGTCGGCATCCATACGTGCGGTGTCGGGCGGATGGGTCAGCGCGTCGACCGCGCTGGCGGGCAGGCCGCTGTCGCGCCATGCGCCGCGCCCGGCCGCGAGGGCTGAGGCGGCGTCGCCGTCGTGGCGGTCAAGCAGACGGGTGAGGGCGACCGGCGCGGTGCCGGCGGCGCGCAGCAGGCGGACCCTGGACTCGACGTCCGCCGAAGGACTGCTCATGACCGCGCCCGGCGAGGACGCCGGGGCGACGGCGGAGGCGCCCACGGGCTAGCGGCGCGCGGGGCTGCGTACCGTATCGTGTACGCGGAACTCGGTAACGGCGTCCATGACCAGGCCATAGCTCATTCGGTCGAAGGTCTCGAACACCATCATCGTTGCGGCGTATTCGTCGGGCAAGCGCACTAACTCGCCCAAACGCCCCGATCGGCCGCCGATGGTGTCGCGAACCTCTTCGCCCGCCTCCCAGACCTCGAGCACGTGGCCGGGCGCCAGCCCATGGCGTTCGCCGCGGTTGATCGCGACGACCATCCACGGGCCAATTCGCGATACGCCGTTGCTGACGGCGATCACGCGACCCTCGAGGTCGGTCTCCGGCGCGCGCGGCAGGAAGTTCAGGCCGGGGCTGACCGCCTCGGGCAGCAGGCGGCTGCCGCGCACGGTCTCGCGGGCGCTGTCGGTCAGGAACACCGTTGCCGGGTCACCGCTGCGGCGCAGTTCGCCGCGGCCGGTATAGACGCTCTGGTAGCCGAGCACGCGGCGGTCGTCGGGGTCGACGAGTTCGTCGCCGATGCGCACGACGCTGTAGTAGTCGCCGATCTCGCCGTTGGCGAGACCGCGCACGTAGAGATCCTGGCCGGCACCGGCCATGAGGCGACCGCCACGGATCTGCAGCACGTAGGGCAGCCCGTCGACCTGCTCGCGCGCGAGCACGCCGGGGCGGGTCAGGAAGGCGCGGATCGCCTCGTAGGGAATGGTCGGGATCGCCTCGTCGATGCGCTCCTCGCGCACCCGCGGCGACAGCCGCTCGGCGCGGCCGCGCTCGAGCATCAGCCGCGGCTCGCCGTCAATGTAGACAAGCGCGATGACGTCGCCCGGGAAGATCAGGTGCGGGTTGTCGATCTGTGGATTGACCTGCCAGATTTCCGGCCAGAACCACGGCTCGTTGAGAAAGCGCGCGGCGATGTCCCACAGCGTGTCGCCGCGCTGTACCGTGTAACGGTCCGGGTGGTCGGGGTTGAGCGTGGCCTCGCGCGTGCGCTGGCCGCCGCGGGACGTGTCGGCACGTGCGAGCATGATCGGCTCGCCGGCGTCGCGGGCGCGGTGCCCGGCGGACGCGTCGCGGGTGGTCGCGGACTGGGTGGACCGGGCAGATTGGGCGTCACGGGGTTCGGCAGCACTGCGCTGCGCCTGGCCGCTGCAGGCGACGAACAGGGGCAGACTGGCGGCGAGCAGCGTGAGCGCGATTCGCTGGATCGACATCGGGTAGCAGGCCTGGGCATTAACCATGGGCTAGTGTGCTCCATCGCTCGGCGGCCGGCGTGCCGACCAGTTCACAGATACATGCTGATATAATTGATGGATCCGGCCCCGGCGGGCTGCGCGCCGGAACCGACCGTCGCGCGCCCTGTCCATCCCCGTAACGCGCCGGACAGCGGCACTTTAGCAGCAAATTGACATAACGGCGCGCCTCGCGCGACGACCAGTACCATGGCGATACTTACCATTCTCGAATATCCCGATCCCAGGCTGCGCACCCGCGCGCGGCCCGTCGAACACGTCGATGGGCGCATCCGCGCGCTCGTCGCCGACATGTTCGAGACCATGTATGCCGCTCCCGGCATCGGTCTCGCGGCCACCCAGGTCGACGTGCACGAGCGCCTGCTCGTCGCCGACGTCTCCGAGGAACGCAACCAGCCGCTGGTGCTGATCAACCCCGAGATCGTCGAGCGCGACGGCGTCGCCGTCACCGAAGAGGGCTGCCTGTCGGTGCCCGGCTACTATGAAAAGGTCGAGCGTGCCGACCACATCCGGGTGCGCGCGCTCAACGTCGACGGCGAACCGTTCGAGACCGAGGCCGAAGGCCTGCTCGCGGTCTGCATCCAGCACGAGATGGATCACCTCGAAGGCAAGCTCTTCGTCGACTATCTCTCCGACCTCAAGCGCACCCGCATCCGCAAACGCCTCGAGAAGCAGCGCCGCACGGCGCCGGCCGAAGCCGCCGGCCCCGCCTGAGTGA
>PWYM01000158.1 GCA_003567855.1 Gammaproteobacteria bacterium
CCGAACACCTCGGTGACGTCGAAGCTGCCCTCGGTGGCCTGCGTCTGGCGGAAGTTCTCCAGATCACCGGAGGCCAGGACCACGTCGGGCCTGAAAGTCGCCGACTGCTTGCGCCACTCGAGGCCGAACGCGACCCCGACCTCGCCAGCACCGAACCAGTCGCCGACGCCACCCGACACCGAGCCCATCGCGACCTGCTGTTCCCAGTCGAACACGTTGGTGCCGCGTCCCCGGATCCAGTCGAGGCCCTCTTCGCTGGCAACGTCCGGTCCCCAGATGTTCAGGGGTACGCAGCCATTGCTGGGATCCTGGCACGACAGGCCGTCATCGGTCACGAGTACCGCCTGTCGGAACCGCGAGATCAGAAAGCCGTTGTCCTGGAGCCGCTGGCCTTCCATGCGAGCGAACTGGTAGTTCAGGTCCCACACCCAGTCGTTGGGGAGATCACCCTCGAGACCGCCCAGCACGCGCCAGCTCGATCGCCGGTTGACCAGCTCGCGATCGCCGAGGTCGAGCATGCGGCGCAGGATGCGGTTGACGTTGAACGTTTCCTCACCGGGCTCGAGCAGCGAGTTCATCGCCGCCTGCACATCCGGGGCGAAGAAAGGCGAGTTCGGATTCACTTCCAGGTTGAAGATGTTGGCCGGCGTCGCTGCGCGTATCGTGGGCACGTTGTTGTTGACGTAGGTGCCCTCGATATAGGCGCGCACGGACTCGATGACCTCTACGTGCCCGGCGGTGTGAATCTGCCACCGCTCCTGCGGCACCTGCAGGAAGTTGTCGGGTGCGAAGTTGAAGGCATCGGTCTGGGCGTTGTAGGGCACAGCCTCGCCGTTGTTGTTGAAGAAAAACAGGTTGGAGTCGCCGGCTGCACCCAGCGCATTGGCGAGCGGGACGTCCGAGACGTTATTGGCGGGTATGAACGCGGATGCGGCACGCGACAACTGGCCGGCGGTTTCGCCGAATGCCTGGCTCGTGAAGCCACGATCGCCGCCGCGGATCTCGGTACGCTCGGAGTAAGACACGACCGCAGTCACGTTGCCGCGCCCGCCCGCGATGCTCGACCCCATGATCGCCGACGTGGTCCAGCGCTCGCCGTCCCCGCGCGCCGAGACGTCGAACTGGCCCTCGATCTCGAAACCCTCGAAGTCAGTCCGGGTGATGAAGTTGACGACACCGGCGACCGCATCCGAACCGTAGACCGCCGAGGCGCCGCCGGTCACGACCTCGACGCGCTCGATCAGCGCCGGCGGAATGGTGTTCAGGTCGGTGGTGCCGAACACGTCGGCGCCCATCCAGCGACGCCCGTTGACCATCGTCAGCGTGCGCGCCGAACCCAGCCCACGCAGGTCCACGGTGGCTACGCCGCGCCCGATCTCGGACGGCTCGTTGTTGCCCGCGCCGAACCCGGGCACCGTCTGCGGCAGCTCCGAGAGCACTTCCTCGACGTTCACCGCACCGCGATACTGGAATTCCGAGGCATCGACGGTCGAGACCGGTGACGGCGAAATGAGATCGCGCCGCACGATGCGTGAACCCGTCACCCGAATCTCGTCGATGGCCTGGGCACCGGTAGTGGCACCGCTTTCAGCCTCCTGGCCATGCACCGGCGCGGTGGCCGCGAATGCAAGACCCGCGATCAGTGCCGTCGATCCCAGCGCCAGCCGCGAGCGCTGCGCGAACGACGAATCGCGGCTGCATGCCCGCCTGATACTGCGCGCCAGCAGTGTCCGACGACCCTGCGCGTTGAATGTTGTTGACATTGAAAATCCTCCCGATTCCCTGTGATCGACGTCGACGGTCAAGCCGGTGCCGAGGTAACGCCATGACCGACAATCGATCATGGACGCGCGTACAAATGGTCAATCCTGACCAGCCGCCAAAGACGACGTCGTCGACGTCGTGCCTGTCGGCACCGGTGAGGCAACTCCCGGTCACGAGATTCGTCACCGGGTCCCCGGGCTGCCTGCGCCGGCGATCCCCTTGTTGTTGCCTGGAAACGTCACGCGCGAATTACAACCAGATGCACATAAGTAGCCGCTGCACCACACGTTCCGAAATTCTTGTATGGCTTGACGTAATCACGTTCATGGGGGATTGTCAATTTGCGTTGACGTCTGCGTGATGCGTGATCGCCACGTCCGGTTAGCAGATCAATTTACTTTCGTGGCGCATTCGCATCGCAACAGCAGAACCCACCGCCGCCGTCCGTACAGCGTCATAAGCCGAGGATAAAGAAACCAAAACCGAGGCTGACGCAACGCAGGAATGACTCTGACTATACGGCGATTGATGCACATAGGCTCTAACGGGGAGAACATCTGATGACACTTAAATACACCGCGCGACCGACACTGATCGCGCTTGTCACCGCGCTGCTGGTTGCGCTGATGACACTCACATCTGCGCAGGCGCGTGCCGACACCGCGGACTACAGCGCGCTGCTTTCGCTGTTCGAGGACTGGCGCGAGTTCGAGCAGGTGCCTTTGCGCAATGGCGCGCCGGACTACACCGCGAAGACCCAGGCCGAGCGGCGCCGGATGCTGCCCGAGTACGAGGCCCGGCTGCAGGCGATCGACCCGTCGGGCTGGTCCGTAGAACAGCAGGTCGACTGGCACCTTGTACGCGCCGAAATGAACGGCCTGCGCTACGACCTGCACGTACTGCAGCCGTGGGTGCGCGACCCTGCCTACTACGCATCGGTGCGCACCTACCAGAGCGACACCCCGGCAGAGGAAGGCCCGACCATCCAGTACGCGGTGCGCCTGTGGGAGTACTCGATCTGGCCACGCACCACCGACGATGAAATCACGCCGCTGACGTCGGAGGCCGAGGCCGAACTCGCCGCGGAACTGCGCACGATCGCGCCGCTGTTGTCGCAGGCCAAGGACAACCTCGTCAGCAACACCCGCGACCTCTGGATGGCGGCCACACGCAGCTTCAGCAACCAGCGCAGCGCGCTCGAAGATCTTGCCGAGCGGGTCTCCGACACCGGCGATGACCTGCGCGCGGCAGTGCGCGAGGCGCAAGCCGCCACCGACGACTTTCTCGCGTGGCTCGAAGATGAGGCACCGAAGCGCACCGGGCCATCGGGCATCGGCAAGCAGAACTACACCTGGTTCCTGCGCCATGTGCTGTACCTGCCACTGAGCTGGGAAAAGGAAGTCACGATCACCGAGCGCGAGATCGCCCGCTCGCATGCCTCGCTGCGTCTCGAAGAGCAGCGCAACCGTGACCTGCCGCAGCTCGAGCCGGCGGCCAACCCGGAAGAGTTCGACCGCATGCAGGACGAGGCGATCGACCGCTACATCGCGTTCCTGCAGGACAAGCGCGTCATGCCGGTGGAAGACTGGTACGCGCGGGCATTGCGCGAGCGGTGGCCGACCTTCTCGCCGCCGGAGACCCGGAATTTCTTCGCGACCGCACGCAGCCTCGAGCCGAACACGCTGTGGACACACATGTACCACTGGTGGGACCTGGAGAAGATGCGCGTCGACCCGCACGAAAGTCCGATCCGCCGGGGCGCGCTGCGCTACAACATCTGGATGAGCCGCTCCGAGGGCATGGCGACGGTCAACGAGGAGTGGATGATGCATGCGGGCCTGTACGACGATAACCCGCGGGCGCGGGAGGTCGTCTGGATCATGCTCGCGATGCGTGCCGCGCGCGCCAACGCCTCGTTGTGGGTGCACGCTCACGAGACCGACATGGCCGGCGCCGGCGAGCTGCACGTGAAGTGGACGCCGCGCGGCTGGATGCGCCCGGACCTGGACCTGCTCGGCAGGGAACAGCACATGTACCTGCGTCAGCCCGGCTACGGCCCGAGCTACGTCACCGCCGGCCGCCTGCTCGACGACCTGATGGCCGAACGCGCGCGCCAGCTCGGCGATGACGACTTCAGCATGTACGAGTTCTTCGCAGAGCTGAACGAGGCGGGCATGATCCCGGTGTCGCTGCTGCGCTGGCAGATGACCGGCCGCGACGACGAGATCCGCGAGCTGATGTCGGAGGCCGACGACGCACGCCCGGGTGATCCGGACTGGCCGTCGCCCCCGATGTAAGGCATGACCATGCCGGAGGGCCGGCCGCCACGCAGGTCGGCCCTCCAGGCTGCGGAACCGAGCCGTAAGGTTCGCGCCCCCGCGGCGACTCACTCCCCGGAAGACGGCTGGATGCCGACACGCCCAAGCAACAGTTCCGGGGGACAAATGAACACTCTGAGGCTCATCATCATCGCGGCGTTCGCCGCGCTCGTCGGCGTGTTTTTCGCGTTCGATCTAGGCCAGTACCTCACGCTGGAGCATCTGCAGTCGCAGCGCACGGCTTTCCAGGCCTTCTACGCCGACAACCGGACCCTGACGCTCGGCGCGTTCTTCACGCTCTACGTCGCGGTCACCGCGCTGTCGCTGCCCGGTGCGGCGATCATGACGCTCGCCGCCGGTGCACTGTTCGGGCTCGTCACCGGAACCCTCCTCGTCTCCTTCGCGTCCACGATCGGCGCGACACTCGCGTTTCTCGCCTCGCGGCTGCTGTTCCGCGACGTGGTGCAGCGCCGCTTCGGCGCCAGCCTGCGCCGCGTGAACGAAGGCGTCGAGAAGGACGGCGCGTTCTACCTGTTCGGTCTGCGCCTGGTCCCGGCGTTTCCGTTTTTCGTGATCAACCTCGTGATGGGGCTGACACCGATGCGCACCCTCACCTTCTTCTGGGTGAGCCAGATCGGCATGCTCGCGGGTACGATCGTCTACGTGAACGCGGGCACGCAGCTCGCCAGCATCGATTCGCTGGGCGGCCTGCTCTCGCCGATGCTGATCGCCTCGTTTGCCGCACTCGGCGTGTTTCCGCTGGTCGCGAAGAAGACGCTCGAGTACCTGAAGGGACGCAAGACGCGGGGCCAGTGGAAGAAGCCGCGGCGCTTCGACCGCGACATCGTGGTCATCGGTGCAGGCTCCGGCGGGCTCGTCAGCGCCTACATCGGCGCCGCGGTCAACGCCGAGGTGAGCCTCATCGAAAAGGACCGCATGGGCGGCGATTGCCTCAACACGGGCTGCGTGCCGTCGAAGGCGCTGATCCGCACCGCGCGTTTCCTCGCCGACGTGCGCCGCTCCGAGGCCTTCGGTGTGCGATCCGCCGAGGTCGACTTCGCGTTCTCCGACGTCATGGACCGCGTGCACGACGTCATTGCACGGATCGAACCGCACGACTCGGTCGAGCGCTACCGGGGGCTCGGGGTCGACGTCATCCAGGGCGAGGCGCGCATCACTTCGCCGTGGACCGTCGAGGTCGACGGCCGGGCGCTGACCACGCGTAACATCATCGTCGCGACGGGCGCCCGCCCCGCGCTGCCGCCCATCCCGGGACTCGCACAGAGCAGCTACCTGACTTCCGACGACCTGTGGTCACTGCGCGAACTGCCCCGGCGGCTCGTCGTGCTCGGCGGCGGCCCGATCGGCAGCGAAATGACACAGGCATTCGCGCGCCTCGGCAGCCAGGTCACGCAGGTCGAGATGGGCGAACGGCTGCTGGCGCGTGAGGATACGGAGGTTTCGAGCCTGGTGCGCGACCGGTTCGAAGCCGAAGGCGTCGAGGTGCTGACCCGCAGCCGCGCGGTGCGGGTCGAACGCGACGGCACCGACGAGCACCTCGTCGTCGAGCGCGACGGTCGCGAATTCTCCGTGCCGTTCGACCGAATCCTGGTCGCCGTCGGCCGCCAGGCCAACACCGAGGGCTTCGGGCTCGAAACGCTCGGCATCGACCTCACCGACCGCGGCACCATCGCCGTCAACGCCTACCTGCAGACGAAGTATCCGAACATCTACGCGGTCGGCGACGTGGCCGGGCCGTTCCAGTTCACCCACGCCGCGGCCCACCAGGCGTGGCATGCGGCGGTCAACGCACTGTTCGGCAGCTTCCGCCGATTCCGCATTGACTACTCCGCACTGCCGTGGACCACGTTCACCGACCCGGAGGTCGCCCGCGTGGGGCTCAATGAGCAGGAAGCCCTCGAACAGGGCATCGACTACGAAGTCACCACCTACGACCTCGGCGAACTCGACCGTGCGCTCACCGAGCGGGCCGCCGAGGGCTTCGTGAAGGTCATAACACCGCGCGGCCGTGACCGGGTCCTCGGGGCGACCATCGTCGGCCACAACGCCGGCGAGCTCATTTCGGGCTTTACCACCGCGATGCGACACGGCCTGGGGCTGAACCGCCTGCTCGCGACGATTCACCCGTACCCGACGTGGACCGAGGCCAACAAGTTCACGGCCGGTGCGTGGAAGAAGGCTCACGCGCCCGAGCGCATCCTGCGTTGGCTCGAACGCTACCACCGCTGGCGCAGGGGCGGCACGCGCCCCGATCCGGCCATGGACGCCCGCCCGGGGGTCGCAAGGGGATGAACGCGGCGGCGATGGCCCCCTCGGCCACCGGCCGGCAGACGGTCGAAGTGCTGTCATTCATCGATCCGTCGCGTACCATCGGATCGATTGAAACTGCAAGGACATGCACGACGATGGCTGACTCGCTGTCGGATCCGGCCACGTGGCTCGAGCACTATGGAGACGCGCTGTATCGTTACGCGCTCGGCCGGCTTCGCGACCCGTCGCGGGCCGAGGACGCGGTGCAGGACGCGCTGCTCGCCGCGCTGCAGGCGCGTGACAGCTTCCGGGGCGGCTCCACCGAGCAGACGTGGCTCACCGGCATACTCAGGCATAAGATCCTCGACCAGCTGCGGGCGCAGGGTCGCGCCGCCGAGCGCGAAACCGATACCGCCGACGAGGACGAACTCGAGCGGCTGCACTTTGCCGGTACCGGCAGCTGGCAGCAGCCCGCCGGCCGCTGGAACGACCCTGAAGGCGCGCTCGGAGAGCAGCAGTTTTTCATCAACCTTGAACACTGCATCGAGGAGCTGCCGGAGCGCCTTGGCCAGGCCTTCATGCTCAAGGAATTCGATGGCCTCGCCGGCGCAGAGATCGGCCAGACGCTCGGGGTGACGAGCAACAATGTCTGGGTCATGCTGTCGCGTGCCCGCATGCGCATCCGCAATTGCCTCGAACACACCTGGTTCGGCCGTGCGACGAGGTGAGGAGACGTACGCGCCATGATGAACTGCAAGGAAATCTCACGGCTCGCATCGGAGCGGTTCGACCGCGAGCTCGGCCTGCTCGAGCGCATGCGGTTCAGGATGCACGTACTGATGTGCCACCACTGCCGACGCTATGCGCGGCAGCTCGCCTTCCTGCGTCGCGCGATCCGTCGACTGGCTGCCGCCCGCGCAACACGCGGACCTCGGCTTTCCGCCGAGGCCCGCGCCCGCATTGCACGCCGGCTCGATACTGCCACCCAAGATCCCCGGTAACGGAACCGACGATCGGTTCCAAGGAGCACAGACATGATGGACCTGAAACCACTGACCGCGGCCGATGCGCCGGAGGGCTCGCGCGAGACGCTGAGCGCCGTGGAGAAGCAGCTCGGATTCATTCCGAACATCCTTGGCATCTTCGCTCACGCACCGGCGGCATTGAACGCCTACGCGACCATCGACGGACTGCTCGACAGGTCGAGCCTCGATGCGGCCCAGAAGACGACGGTACTGCTCGCGGCGAGCCGTCAGAACGGCTGCGGCTACTGCATGGCCGCCCACAGTGCCGGCGCGCCGCTCGACGAGGCCGCACTCGAGGCGCTGCGCGAAGGCAAGCCGCTGCCTGACCCGAAGCTCGAGGCGCTGCGCCGCTTTACCGAGCGCGTCGTCGATACGCGCGGCTACGTGGAACACGCCGACATCAAGGCATTCCTCGACGCGGGTTTCGAGCAGCCGCAGGTGCTGGATGTGCTGACGGCGGTCGCACTGAAGACGCTGTCAAACTACGCGAACCACATCCTCGAAACACCGCTCGACACGCCGCTGCAGCAGTTCGCATGGCGCGAGACCGGCTGACCGGGCGCCGCTGGCAGGTTCGCGGCGCCGGCGCATTCAGATGTTCGAGCCGGCGCCTCCGAGCCGCCCCCTCAGCCACCACTTCTCGAGTTCGACGAGCGTGAACAGCACCAGCCCGAACGCGACGATGCGCAGCCACTCGCCCGCGCCTATCGCCGTGGTGGAGAACAGCGTCTGCAGCGGCGGCGCATACGTGAACCCGAGCTGCAGCACCACGAGCACTGCCACCGCGACCAGCACCGGGCGGCTGCCGAACAACCCGTCGAAATTGCACACCGGCTGCAGGATGTAACGACTGTTGAACAGGTAGAACACCTGTCCGACCACCAGCGTGTTGATCGCCACGGTACGCGCGGTCTCCTGGGGCACGTCGGTGTATCCGGTCATCCACAGGTAGTGTCCGAACGTGCCGGCGACGAGGATCGCCGACACGAACAGCACCCGCCACACGAGCAGCGGCGTCAGCAGCGGCGTGTCCGAGTCCCGGGGCGGGCGCTCCATCAGCCTCGGCTCCGGCGGCTCGAACGCAAGCGCAAGTGCGAGCGTCACCGCCGTCACCATGTTCACCCACAGCACCTGCACCGGCGTCAGCGGCAACGCGAGGCCGAGCAGGATCGCCGCGACGATCGTGAACGCCTGCCCGCCGTTGGTCGGCAGGATGAACAGGATCGCCTTCTTCAGGTTGTCGTAGACGGTGCGACCTTCCTCGACGGCCGACGCGATTGACGCAAAGTTGTCGTCGGCGAGCACCATCTCGGAGGCTTCCTTTGCAGCCTCGGTGCCCTTCAGTCCCATCGCAATGCCTACATCGGCACGCTTGAGCGCGGGCGCGTCGTTGACGCCGTCGCCGGTCATCGCGACCACGTTGCCCTCGTGCTGCAGCGCGCGTACGAGCCTGAGCTTGTGCTCGGGCGTGGCACGCGCGAACACGTCAACCTCCGGTGCACGCCGGCGCATCTCGGCATCGTCCATCGCCTCGAGCTCGTGCCCGCTGAGCGCGACTTCGCCGTCGCCTATCCCCAGCGCGCGTCCGATCGCGCGCGCGGTGATGCCGTGATCGCCGGTGATCATCTTCACGCGGATGCCTGCTGCCGCACACACCCCCACGGCCTCGATCGCCTCGTCTCGGGGCGGATCGATGATGCCGAATACGCCGAGCATCACCATGTCGGCGGCGACGTCGTCGTGGTCCACCGAGTCCTGCCCCGCGGCCACCTCGAGTTCGGCGACGGCGAGCAGGCGCTTGCCCTCGGCGGCGACCTCGTCGAGCGCTTCGCGCCACCAGTCGAGGTCCAGCGGCTCGTCGCCATCGCTGCCGCGCTGCAGGCTGCAGCGTTCGAGCACCGCCTCGGGGGCTCCCTTGAGCACGACCAGTCGGCGCGCGTCGTCATCGCGTGCGTGCAGTGTGGCCATGTACTTGTGTGCCGAGTCGAACGGCAGCGTATCGAGGCGCGGATGTGACTTCTCCAGCGCGTCGTGCGTACAGCCGCCCTTCAGCGCGAGCACCACGAGCGCGCCCTCGGTCGGATCGCCCTCGAGGCGCCACTGGCCATCGGACTCGTGCACTGCGGCGTCGTTGCAGAGCATCGCCGCGCGCAGCACCTCGCCGAGCACGGGTCTGTCCAGCGGCGCGTCGAGCACCTCGTCACCGGCCTTGAGCTCACCCTCGGGCGCGTACCCGACACCGCAGACATCGATGCGCTCCGGCGCCGTGACGATCGAGCGCACGGTCATTTCGTTGCGCGTCAGCGTGCCGGTCTTGTCGGAACAGATGATCGTGACCGAGCCGAGCGTCTCGACCGCCGGCAGGCGGCGGATGATCGCGTTGCGTCGCGCCATGCGCTGCACGCCGATCGCGAGCGTGATCGTCATGATCGCCGGCAGTCCCTCGGGAATGGCCGCGACGGCGAGGCTCACGGCGGCGAGGAACATGTCCATGACCGCGTAGTCGCGAACCCACAGCCCGAACGCGAAGGTCGCAAACGCGATCAGCACGATCGCC
>PWYM01000130.1 GCA_003567855.1 Gammaproteobacteria bacterium
GCCTGCTCTACGACGAGGGGTTCACGATCGGCGGCGCCCGCCAGCGTCTCGAGGGTGAAACCGCCCGCAGCGACATCTCCCAGAGCCAGCAGATCGTGCGCCAGCTGCGCACCGAGCTCGAGGAGATTCTGAAAATTCTCCGCCGCTGACGCGCAGCGTTTCTCCGGTGCGTGCTTGGCGAATCCGTCCAGTCCCTGCCGCCGGAATACCGTAACCATGCTCCAGATCGCCATGCCGCGGGTGCCTGCCGCGTTCGGCCTCGTGCTGCTCGCCGCGATGCTCCCGTTTGCCGTCAGCGCCGATGATGCGCAACGCCCGGGCCTCGTGCCCGACGACTACTACCAGTTCCAGTTCATCAGCGACCCGCAGATTTCGCCGGATGGTGGTCGGGTCGCGTTCGTGCGTGCGACCGTCAGCGAGGACCGGCGCAGCCGCGAGAGCGCGATCTGGCTCGTGTCGACCGACGGTGAGGGTGCGTCGCGCCGCTTTACCGGCGAGACCTCGGACCGCAACCCGCGCTGGTCTCCGGACGGACGCACGATCGCGTTCCTGTCCGGGCGTGGTGAGCGCACGCAGCTCTACACGATCGCCGTCGATGGCGGCGAGGCCGAGACGGTCACGGCGCTCGAGCAGGGCTCGATCCGCGCCTTCGAGTGGCTGCCCGACAACCGCCGCGTGCTGCTGACGCTGTCGCTGGATCCGTCCGTCGAGGACCCGACCGTCAAGGCCGACGAGCCCGAGGGTCCGCAGCCCGACATGCGCCGCTTCACGACGGCGATGTACAAGAGCGACGCAGACGGGTTCCTGGACGAATCGCGACTGACGCTGTGGCTGCTCGACAGCGCCGACGGCAGCCTCAAGCGCCTTGCCGCGAACGCCGATTGGAACTACCACAATGCCGCGGTATCACCCGACGGCACCGCGGTGGCCTTCAATGCCGATCGCACCGGCGACGAGTACATGGGTGGCCATCACCAGGACCTGTATGTCCTGACGCTGGGTGATGGTGATGCCCGGCGCATCGACACCCCCGCGGGGCGTGCCGAGGCGCCGGTGTGGAGCCCCGACGGGCGCCACCTCTATTACAGCCACCAGGCCGAGCGTTACGTGCCGGTCACATTGCAGCGCGTGCCGGTGGCCGGGGGCAGCCACGAGGTCGTCCACGATGGCTTGGCACTGACGGTCACCGACGTGCAGTTTCCCGCACGCGGGCAGGGCCCGTTCTTTCGCGCTGACGATCGTGGCGCACGGCGCCTGTTCACACTGGCCGACCGCGGCGGGCCGCGCGCGATCGCCGGCGACGACGCGACCGTCAACGCTGCGAGCTTCTCGGCCGACGGGCGGCGCGCCGCCTACCTCGTCGAGGATGAAGCGAACCTCGCCGAGGTCTGGACGGCCCGCAGCGACGGCTCGCGCGCGCGCCAGCTCACGCGGTTCAACGAGTCCTTTCTTGCCAGCCGGGACATTGGCCGCTACGAGCGCTTCTCGTTCTCGAACGAGGCGGGCGGCGAGGTCGACGGCTTCGTGCTGTTCCCGGTGGGTTTGGAATCCGGGCAGCGCTTCCCGGTGGTGCTCAACATCAAGGGCGGCCCGCACATCATGTGGGGGCACCAGTGGTTCCACGAGTTCCAGATGCTCGCCGCGGCCGGTTATGGCGTCATCTTCACGAACTATCGCGGCAGCACCGGCTACGGCCACGAATTCCAGTCCGCGGTGCGTCTGGACTATGGCGGCGCGGACTTCCGCGACAACATGCATCTCGTCGACGCCGCACTCGAGCGCTTCGACTGGATCGACGAGGACCACCTGTACGTCACCGGCGGCAGCCATGGCGGATTCCTGACCAACTGGATCACGACCCAGACCGAGCGCTTTCGCGCGGCGGTGACGCAGCGGAGCGTCAGTAACTGGATATCCGAGGCCGGTACGCAGGATTACACGCCGGCACGGATGAACGACGAGTTCGGCGGCACGATCTGGACGAACTTCGACTACTACTGGGGCCGTTCGCCGCTGAAGTACGCCGACCGGGTCACCTCTCCGACGCTTGTCATCCACAGTGACCGCGACATGATCACCCCCATAGGCCAGGGGCAGGAGTGGTATTTTGCGCTGATCGCCAACGGCGTCGAGACCGAGATGGCGATGTTCGAGGGCGAGACCCACGACCTGTCGCGCGGCGGCACGCCTGTAAACCTGGTCAAGCGCCTCGAGCTGATCCTGGAGTGGTTCGGGCGCTACCGCGAGGAACAGTAGAGGGGCCCGGGGGCGGTTTCGCGCTCAGTGCGGTTGCAGTACAATTGTGGGGTTGGCGATCGCCAATTTTCCCCTCGGTCGGAGCGTGGCGCAGTCTGGTAGCGCACTTGCATGGGGTGCAAGGGGTCGTGGGTTCGAATCCCGCCGCTCCGACCATTATCACCTGAGCATCATGGTATTGTTGCGTTCGGGCCGCAAACGGACCGGAACAGGGCGGTAGTGTCTGCTTGCAGCACCGCGACCGTACCGGCTACCGCGACACGGCCGGAGTCAGGACGATAACAAGGGGAGACGTACCATGGAATTCTTTCTGCCAGGCGCCACCGGCGATTTCCTGAGCCGCTACATCCACGTCCTCGCGGGTATCGCGTGGATCGGTCTGCTTTACTACTTCAACTTCGTCCAGACCGAGTATTTCAAGGAAGCCGATCCTGACGCGCGTACCGATGCGTTCACCAAGCTCGTGCCGCGCGCGCTGTGGTGGTTCCGCTGGGCCGCGATGCTGACGTTCCTCACCGGCGTGATCATGCTCGGCTCACGTGGCTCCGGCATGACGTACGACATCCTCATCGGCGCCGTGCTCGGCACGCTGATGTTCCTCAACGTGTGGCTGATCATCTGGCCCAACCAGCGCACGCTCGTCGAGTCGAACCGCCGGGTGAAGGAGGGGGGTGAAGCCCTGCCCGAGGCCAAGGCCGCCGCGCCAAAGGCCGCGCTGGCCTCGCGCACCAACACGCTGTTCTCGGTCCCGATGCTGTTTTTCATGATCTCCAGCGCGCACGGGGTGCAGGGTGGAGGCATTACCGATGCGTCGGTCTTATCGCTGGTCATCGTGTTGCTGCTGATCCTGCTGCTGGAGCTCAACGCGATCTTCGGCAAGCCGGGGCCGATCGCCAGTGTGAAGGGCGTGATCACTGGCGGGTTCGTGCTGTTAGGGGTGCTTTGGGCGCTGGTGCGGTTAATCTGACGCCAAGATGCCGCTCCGGTGGCAGTTCCGGCGGCCATGCCGGCGCCGGAACTGCCATTGTGGCTGATTGATCAAGCCGCCAGTCCCGGCTCAGGTGATGCGGCAACCGGTTCTGGCCGGTCTGAACGCACGCTCTTCCCGCTACGCTGATGCGTCATTCTGACGCGTTTCGGCATCGAATGTAGTGCCGACTTTCTTCCCCTGCGACACGCCCACTCGTCTCTCGGTGCGCTGACGCACCGACCCCTGCACGACGTGCCGTCAATATCGTCGATGCACCCTAGGGTTCCTGCTGGCGACGCGGCAACGGGCGGCCTGGGCGTTTGGTGAGCGATTCCCCTCGTTGCAGGGTCCATCGGAGAGTCCAATGAACAAGTTCGCTTCACTTGGCCTTTGCGCCCTTATGGCGCCGGCCCTTGCTTCAGGTGCGGCCAACGGTGTTGGCCTTGATGAAGGCGAGGCCCCGGAGCGTGTCGAGTTGCGGCGGGCCTTGCCTGCTCCTCCGGGATTCGTTCGCGTTCAGCAGCAGACGACACGTGGTGAGGAAGGTGCGCCGGCACAGCCACGGGGTGTGACCGAATCGGCCCGGTCGCGGCATCGAGTGCAGGGCACGCCACTGGAGAACAAGCCGGATGGTGCGATTCACGCCGATGACCTGATCGGCAGCCCCCTGATGTCACGCGAGGGCAACAATGTGGGCCCCATCAACAACTTCATCGTCGACAAGGATGGCCAGGTTCTGGCTGTGGTGGTGGGCGCTGGCGGTTTTCTGGGTCTGGGTGAGCATGATGTGGCGATCGCGTGGGACGCGCTCGAGCGCAGCGTGGACGACGATGGCGATTATGTCTTCCACGTCGACATGGTCAATCAGGAGTTGCGTGACGCACCTCGATATAACAGGGAGTGAACGCATGAACCGGCAGATGACCAGCGGCCTTGCGAACGTGATGCGGCTGATTTCCAGATTGGCCTGGGGCAGGGTGCTGTGTAACACTCACCTCGTGAGTGAAGGCACGATCCAGCAGGTCGATTGCAGGGTCAAGAAACCCCATAGTCGCCGAAAACACGGTGTGAAAAGAAGCATTCAATAGACGGCCAGAATGTCGATGCAGGACCCGATCACCAGCGGTAAGGCGAACCCGATGAACGTCGATCGCTGCCACAGCCGAAGCGTACGCAGTGAAGGTATACGAATCAGGATCGGCTTCGAGACCGTGCTGGACTGTCCGGCGGTCACTCCGTTGCTGCTCAGCCTGTTACCGCACAGTTCGTATGATGGTTCGGTGACAGGGTCTGATACGATCCGGACGTACCCGCAGGTTCCGCTCGAAGATTTTGTAGACGTCTACGGTAACCGTAGTACACGGTTGGTCGCACCTGCCGGCCGACTCCGGCTGTGGTCGGACTGCATCATCGACAATTGCGGCGAACCGGATCCCTATGACTGGAATGCGGCCCAGCACGAGATCGCCGACCTGCCGTCCGAGGCCCTGCACTACCTGCTCGCGAGCCGGTATTGCCAGTCGGATCTGCTCGTGGAAAAAGCCTGGGCACTGTTCGGCCACGAACCCGCGGGTTGGGCCAGGATACAGGCGATCTGCAACTGGGTTCACAACCATCTCACTTTCGGTTACCACTTTGGCCGTACTACGAAGACCGCCGTGGACACGATGCGTGAACGCACCGGTGTGTGCCGGGATTTTGCCCATCTAGCCATCGCGTTGTGCCGGGCGATGAACATACCGGCACGTTACGCCGCAGGGTACCTCGGCGATATCGGTGTTCCGGCGTCCGGCCCCGGCGATTTCTGCGCCTGGTTCGAAGCCTTCATCGGTGGACGCTGGTACGCCCTCGATGCCCGCTACAACACGCCCCGGATCGGACGCGTGCCGGTGGTGCGCGGGCGCGATGCGGCCGATGCGGCGATGATCACCTCCTTCGGTGATTACGACATGCACTTGTTCCGCGTCTGGGCCGACGAGATTCCGGCTCGAATCCCGGAGCACCAGCTTCGAGCCCTGCTCGCCAGTCTTCCTGATGCGCCCGCGCTCACACTTGCGCCTGCTGGTTGATCCGGCGGTACTGCTCAGCTCGCAAGTCTCTGGAATTCCAGCTCCGGGAAACCCTGCTTCGCTGACTCGTCGAGCCTGTCGTAATAGTTGTTGGCGCCGCCGAAATAGATGAGCACGCGCGGTGGCTTGGTCTCGAGGTTGGCGCCCATCATCCAGGAATGAACCTTGTCCCCTTCGGCCATGAGCACCTGGCTGTGGATATCCGCTACGTGCCTGGTCCACTCGGCTTCAGCTTCGGCCTTCGGAATGCAGACGTCGTAACCTTCGCTTTCCATCTTTCTGATGCAGTTGCTGATCCAGATCGCGTTCTGCTCGATGGAAGTCGGCAGGTTGGCGAAGGGCGCCTGCGGTCCGGTCACGATGAACAGGTTGGGATAATCAGCCACGCAGACCCCCATGATGGAACTGGAGGTCTCCCGCCACTTCTCGCGCAGCGTCTGGCCACTCTCGCCGCGGATCGGGAATGCTTCAAGCGCGCCGGTATAGGCACTGAATCCGGTGGCCAGCACAATGATGTCGAACTCGTAGTGGTTCCTGGTCGTTTTCACACCGGTCTCGGTGATCTCGACAATGGGCTCTCCATCGTCCCTGATGCTTACAAGGTGTACGTCGTCGCGGTCAAAAGACTCCAGGTAGCCGTGATCAAGAGGTGGCCGTTTCGCGAAGAGGGGATAGTCCTCGACCTTCGGTACCAGGATCTCGGCGATTTTCGGGTCCTTGATGCGTTCCTTCATCTTCCTGATGATGAACTCCGAGGCCATGCGATTCGCTTCCGGGCTCGCAAGCAGATCGTCGAAGGTCTCGAAAACCCAGCGGAAACTGCCGGTCCACTTCTCCTCGAAGATCCGCTCGCGCTCCTCGTCCGGGGTCTCGACGGCCATGCGCCCTTCAGCGGTGTCGAAGGCCATGCCGAATACGTGGTTGCGACATTTGGCTACGATTTCGTCGTAGTTTTCCTTGATCTCCTGATCCCATTCCTTGGTCATTGGGGCCTGCATTGCCGGCAGAATGAAGTTCGGCGTACGTTGGAACACGGTGACGCTCTTCGCCTTCCCGGCCATCGCCGGGACCATCTGCACCGTAGTAGCTCCGGCACCAATGATGCCGATACGCTTGCCTTCCCATTCGAGGTCCTTGGGCCAGCGGGCCGAATGAAAGAGCGGGCCCTTGAAGCGGCCCATGCCGTCGATTTTCGGTATGACAGGCTCCGAGATCATACCCATCGCACTGATGAGGTATTTGCAGGTGTAATGGTCGCCATCCGCGGTGGTGACTTTCCATTGGCCGCTGTCACTGATGTATTCAGCGTCGACGATCTCGGTATTGAGCTGAATATGCGGCCACATGTCGCACTTGTCAGCGACGAAGTGCATGTACTCGTGGGTCTCCTTCCAGTCCGGGTAGCGCTGGCTCCACTTCCATTCCTGCAGCAGTTCTTTCGAGAAAGTCAGGCAGTAGTAATAGCTTTCACTGTCGGTCATGGCGCCGGGATAGCGGTTCCACGTCCAGGTGCCACCGATGTCGTCCGCCTTGTCGAAGACACGAACGGAAAGGCCTGCCTCGCGCAGGTAATGGATGAGCGAAAGGCCCGCAAAGCCGGCGCCTATGGCAATGGCATCGAAGTCGGGTTGCTGCGGGGTTGTCATAGCTGCTTTCCTCAGTCGTGTAAGAGTACTTTCCCGTGACCAGAGTCTGCCGTGTGACAGTCACCTGAGCGCTTCACCTGACCGTCGCAGTCGCTCGCTTTCGATAGTGATCGCCCCGTGCGAGCGGACGGGCAGATTCATCGCTGTCGGGCAAAAGTACGATACTTGTTAAACACAAACAAGTAACAATATGGCGTGGCTGTGGTCAGGCCACCCGGGTCGCGGTGGGCATAGGCGTATGCGGCACTGCAGCATGGAGCCCTGCCGAGCGGATCCGCGACTAGTCCTCCATTTTCGGCAACTGGTGGCGCAGGCCAACTGCGGCCTCCATGCCAAGCTGCAGCGCAATGCCGGTGCCAGCCTCTTCCTCGAACTGGCCCGCCTCGCACACGGCCTCAAGGATGCCCGCCGCACGTTCGGCCGACACGAGGAACAGGATCACGTCACGGCGTCCCTCGAGATTCAGTCCAAGAAACGTCTTGCGGCTGGTACTGCCGTGCCCGCGCGCATTGTTGATGATCGTGGCGCCCGTGGCGCCGGCCTCACGCGCGGCATCGATCACGGTGGCGCTCTTTTCCTCGTCGACGATGACGACCAGAAGTTTCAGTTCCATGGCGAACACTCCTCAGTGGTCGGCGTCGTCGACGCGCGGTCGGCGTTCCCAGAGGAACGCGAACTGGGCGTAGGCGAGCACCGAGATGATCGGAAAGACGACTGCAAAGGCGATCAGCCCGAAGCCGTCGATGAGCGGGCTGCGCCCGGGTACGGACGAGGCGAGCCCGAGTCCGAGTGCAGCAACCAGCGGAACCGTGACCGTGGACGTCGATACGCCGCCCGAATCATAGGCAAGCGGAATCATCCAACGTGGCGCGAAAAGTGTCTGCGCAATCACCAGTGCATAGGCCGCAAGAATATAGAAATGCAGTTCGCCACCGGTCACGATCCTGAATGTGCCGATCGCGATGCCCGTGCCGACGCCGATCGCGATCGCGACGCGCAGCCCGGTCGCCGAGACCGCGCCGCGGCTGATGTCGCTGGCCTTCATCGCCACGGCGATAACCGCCGGCTCGACCAGTACGGCCGCCGTGCCGATGGAGAATGCAAACAGGTATACCCAGCGGTAGGTGAGCCAGTGGGCCGGGGCTGAACCGTCGCTGAGCCCGAGGAAGTTCGGGTCTGTGAGTTGCATCGCCATTGCGCGACCGAGCGGAAACAGCGCCTCACCCAGGCCTACGAGGAACAGAGTCAGCCCTGCGACGACGAAGGCGAAACCAGCGACCAGCTTGCCGATGTCGGGCAACCTGCGGCGAATGACGAGCACCTGGAAGCCCACGAGTACCGCGGCGATGGGTGCGATATCGCGTAACGTCTGCGCGGCAACCGCAGCCAGCTCGGCAAGTGGGCCCGTCATATCGGCAGCATTCCGAAGCCGAGCACGAACATCATCGGTAGCAGTGATGCGAAGGCGATCAACCCGAAACCGTCCAGAACCGCGTTACGATCCTCGATCGACATCGCGAGCCCGACGCCCAGCGCGGTCACCAGCGGCACGGTGATCGTCGACGTGGTCACACCGCCCATGTCGTAGGCGACACCCACAAGTTCCTCGGGCGCCCAGGTGGTCATTGCCAGCACGATCACGTAGCCGCCGATCACGAGGTGGTGCAGCGGCCAGCCCTTGATGATCCGCAGCACACCAAGCACGATCGCACAGCCTACGGCCAGTGCAACCACCAGCCTGAGTTCGAGCGCGTAATAGGCGCGTGCCGCGTCGGAGTCGACGATGATGCCCTCGACTGCGGCCATCGACGCGGCCTCGGACGCGACTGCGATGAGCGTGGGCTCGGCAAGCGTCGTCGCCGCACCCAAAGCGAATCCGAAAGCGATCAGCCAGAACAGGCTGCCCTTGCGTGCGAGCGCGTGCGCCATTGATTCGCCAATAGGAAATAACCCGAGTTCGAGACCGAACACGAACAGGGTGAGCCCGACGACCACGCAGGCGAGCCCTGCAATCAGGCCGAACAGATCTGGCAGCGGGTCGCCAATGACGAACAGCTGGAAAAACGCGATGACCGCGATGACCGGCAGCAGGTCACGCAAGCTACCGCCCACCGATCGCAGAAAAAGTCCCAGGCCCTGAAGCAAGAAGATGGCCCGCTTATCCGGCGGCGCATGCCGCGCTGGCGTGTCCCACGACGCTTGCGCTGATGATATCGATTCAGCGGACGATGGTGACCGGGCACGCGGCGCGGTGCAGCACCTTGTTACTGACGCTGCCCATCATCACCTCGCGCACGCTCGAAAGCCCCCGGTTGCCCATGACGACGACGGCGTTGCCCAGCTTTTCAACCTCGTCGAGAATGACCTGCGCAGGATCACCGGCCTCGACGATCTGGCGCACCTGCACGCCCTCGGGGATGCGTTCGCGTGCGGCCTTGAAAAGCGACTCCGCCATCGCAGAGCGGGCCTCTTCGAACTCGGCGGCGCCCTTGCGCGCTTCTTCCCGCGTTGCCGACGGGTATCCCATGGCCTCGAGCATCCTGATCGGGCTCAGGGGGCCGACGTGCAGCAGCAGGATCTGCATGTCGGCGGCGCGGGCCAAGGCTGCAGCATGATCGACGGCGCGCAGCGCGTTGTCGGAGCCGTCAACTGGAACGAGTATGTTGTGGTAATCCTGCAGAGCCATGCGACACCTCCCGCGCGCAAACGTTACAGGAGCAGTGTAACGATGGCACGACGCTGCAGAAGTAAGGGCTTCTACTTAAGCCCGGCCTCTGCCACCAGCAGCAGCAGCGTCCGCTGGATGGCGAGGTGCCCGTCCACGTTTTTCCACCACTCGTCCAGCGAATGCGTGCCGCCGCCTACGCCGCCGCGGCCGATGGTGGCCGCGGGTACGCCGAGGCTGATCGGCACGTTCGAATCGGTGGACGCA
>PWYM01000068.1 GCA_003567855.1 Gammaproteobacteria bacterium
CCGCCGTTCGACGTGTTCACCGTGGCCGTCGACGCCGCACCGGTGCACGCGCGTGCCGGACTGGCGGTGGTACCCAACCACACGTTCACCGACCATCCGTCCATCGACGTGCTCGTGGTGCCCGGCGGCGACGTGCGCGCACCGCTGGCCTGCCCGGCGACGCTGCGCTGGCTCGAGGACCGTGCGGCGCACGCGGAGGTCACCGCTTCAGTGTGTACCGGTGCCTTCCTGCTTGGTGCGTGCGGACTGCTCGACGGGCGCGATGTGACGACCCATCACGAGGATCTGGACGGGCTCGCCGAAGCGTGTCCCACGGCGCAGGTGCACGCGGGGCGTCGATGGATCGACAGCGGTGCGGTCGTGACCGCGGCCGGCGTTGCAGCCGGCCTGGACATGAGCCTGCACCTGGTCGAGCGCTTCGCCGGCGCCGGGCTGGCCGCGGCGACCGCACGCTACGTCGAGCTCGATGCGTACTACCGGTCGAGCATGTAGTCGATCGCTAGCGTCGCCAGCGCACGCACGCCGGTGCGCATCCCTTCCTCGTCGATGTAGAAGTCCGGCGTGTGATGCGGGGCTGCGTCTTCGGGGCGCGTGCCGGGCGGCAGGCCGCCGACGAAGAAATACAGCCCCGGCACCTCGCGCTGGAAGAACGAGAAGTCTTCGGCCCCGGTGACGGCGTCGATCACGACGGCCTTGTCGCCGGCGATGCGCTGCAGGCTCGGGAGCATGCGCGTGGTGAGTTCCGGGTCGTTGTACGTCACCGGGTAGCCGCGGGTGATCTCAATGTCGGCGGTCGCGCCGTTGGCGGCGGCGATATGCTCGACGGTATGGCGGATGTCGGCGTGAATCTTGTCCTGCATGTCGGTGTCGAGCGTACGGATCGTACCGATGAGTTCAGCGCTTTCGGGGATGATGTTGTTGCGCACGCCGGCGCGAATGCGCCCGACGGAGATCACCGCGGCGGCTTTAGTCAGCTCCGTCTGCCGCGCGACGATCTGGTTGAAGCCGAGGACGATCTGGGCGGCGGTGGAGATCGGATCGACACCGGTCCATGGCGTGGAACCGTGCGTCTGCTTGCCGTGTATCGTGATCGTGAACTGGTCCGAGGCGGCCATGATGCCGCCGCTGCGGTAGCCGATCTGGCCGACCGGGAACGTCGACCAGATATGCTGGCCGAAGATCACGTCCACGTCCGGGTCGCGCAGCACGCCTTCCTCGACCATCATCTCGGCGCCACCGTCCTCGCCGGGCGGCGTGCCTTCCTCGGCAGGCTGGAAGATGAACTTGATCGTGCCGGGCAGTTCGTCGCGGCGCTCGGCAAACATCTGCGCGACGCCCATCAGCATCGCCATGTGCGTGTCATGACCGCACGCGTGCGAGACCGGCACCTCTTCGCCGAGGTATTCGCCGGTCACGTCCGGCGAGAACGGGAGGTCTGCGCGCGAGGGCACCGGCAGCGCATCCATGTCGGCGCGCAGCCCGACCACCGGCCCGGGACGTCCGCCCTCGAGGATGCCGACGACTCCGGTGTGCGCGATGCCGGTCTGCACCTCGAGTCCAAGCTCGCGCAGGAAGTCCTCGATGTAGGCGGCGGTCTCGAACTCGCGGTTCGAAAGCTCCGGATGCTGGTGGAAATGCCGGCGCCAGTCGACGACGCTGTCAAACAGCGCATCGGTACGCGCGTCGATGTACTGGTGCCAGTCGGTGGCAGCATCGGTGTCCGCGCGTGCGGTGACGGACGCGCAGGCCAGTACCGCGGTAGCCGTCGCGAGGGTCAGGAGTGGCTTGAGCATGCGTGTCTCCAGGGCGTGTGCTGTTGATGCGGTTTGGTATTCATATTCTGCCGGCCCTGGCTGCGTTGCAAGCGCGGTCAGCGCTCGTCCCAGCGCGGCGTCGGGTAACGCGGGGCGGCGGTTGCGACGTCGTCTGGCCAGACGATGACGCGCTCGCCGTCCTGCCACTGGATGAACAGCCCGCGGTGCGCGGTCTGGTAGCCACGCGCGTCGACGGCCCACGGGCCGAACACGGTGGTTGTCTCGAGCGACAGCAGCACCTCGCGCAGCGCGTCGGCGTCGAGTGTGCCGGCCTCGCGGGCGGCCTCGACGAGGATCTGGCAGCTCCCGTACGCACCGGCCGCATGAAAGCTCGGCCGGCGGCCGAACGCCTCGACGTACGCGTCGACGAAGTCGTCAGCCCCGGGGTTGGGTGCGGCCGGCTCCCACGCCGACAGCCCGTACGCGTACTCGGCATCGGCGCCGAGCGCGTCGCGGAACTCGTCGACGGCGCCGGAGGTGCCGAACATGCTGACGTCCATGCCGGCCTCGCGCATCTGGCGCATGATGTTAATGAAGTCGTCGAGCGCCGAGGCCGCCACCGCGAGCACCTGCGCATCGCCGTCGGCAGCCTGCTCGAGAAATGCCAGGAAATCTTCCTGCCCTGACGGGTAGCGCTCCGCTGCGACCACGGTCATCCCGCGTTCGCGTGCGAGTTCAACGGCGCCATCGGCGGCGGCGCGCGGGAAGAGCTGGTCTTCGGCGAGCACCGCGACACGTTCAAGATCGCGTTCGTCAGCCAGGTCGATCAACCCGGCGAGGAACAGCTCTGCCGGTGGCAGGACCATGAACAGGTATCGTCGCCCCTGCTCCCAGATCGACGTGGTGGCCGCGAGCGGTGAGATGTGCACCATGCGATGACGCTCGGTGACCGGTGCGACGGCCTCGGTGAGCGTGGACCCGTACGGACCCATGATCGCGTCGACCGACTCATCGGTGATGAGCTGTTCGTAGAGTGCCGCGGCAGTATCGCCGTCCGACTCGTCATCGTGAATCACGAACTCGATCGGGCGGCCGAACAGTCCGCCCGCGTCGTTGACGTGCTCGGCGCAGAGCAGGTAGCCGTCGCGTGCCGGAACGCCCTGCGTCGCATAGGCGCCGCTCTGCGACATCGTCGCGCCGATGCGCACGGGTGCCGGGGGCTCGGGCGCGGTGCCGCAGGCGGTGAGCGCAACGACGGCGCTGGACGCGGCAACCGCTGCGAGGGTCCGGTGGAGTGCGGCTCGTATCGTCATCGTGCATGTGTCCTCGCGTGCGGGGTTGGAGTCAGTATAGCGGGCGTTGCCGCCGATGACCGGAGCGTGCCGGCCTGCGAGGGTGTCGGCCGGTATACTGGTGGTACATCCTGACGATTCGGGGGCGCTGCGATGCTGCGTGTCTGGCGGGTCTTCGTGTATACGGTCGTCGTGCTTACGCTCGGTGTCCTGGCGGCCGTCGGCTGGCTTCGTTTCACTGCGCCCGAAGCGCAGCGTCAGCCCGACTGGTCGCTCGGGCCACCGCTGCCGCAGGCGTTCGGTGAGCTTGCAAGCGTCGGTCTGCCGCACGAAGATGGTGGCGACCGGCTCGTGGTGCTGTCGGGCATCACCGGTTTCGGGCGCGTGGTCGATGACGTGTTCATGCTCGAGCCAGGTGCTGATGAATGGCAGCGCGGGCCGTCATTGCCGGCGCCCCGGCATCACGCCGCGGCTGCGGTGCTCGATGGCGCGGTGGTCGTTGCCGGCGGTGCGGAATCGCTTGCGGGTTCACCGTGGCAGGGCAGCACAGAGGTGTGGCGCTGGACCCCGGGCGGCGAATGGGAGTCGATGCCGGGGCTGCCCGAACCGCGCTGGGGTCACCGCATGGTCGAATACGGCGGCCGGCTGTACGTCATCGGCGGTCGCGGCGAATCGGAGGACCCGGATGCCCCGGTGGCCAGTTTCATCTACCGGCCCGACCACGAGGGCTGGGCGGTCGCATCGCCGCTGCCGGCGCCGCGCGACCACCTGTCGCTGGTCGTCGTCGAAGGCCGGATCTGGGCGATAGGCGGGCGTTCTCCCGGCAACACCGCACGCGTCGACATCTTCGACCCGGGCATGGAGACGTGGGCCGAGGGGCCGGCGCTGCCGCATCCGACGAGCGGCGCCGCCGAGGCGGCCATCGACGGTCGCATTCACGTCTACGGCGGCGAGGTGCCCGCGCTGTTCGGCGGCGGCATCGTCGAACACCACTGGGTCATCGACGCCGGTTCGCCACGCCGGGAATGGCGCGAGGCGCCGCCACCCCCGCTCGCCGTGCACGGCGCCGACGGCGCGGTCGTCGACGGGCGCTTCGTGATCGCCGGTGGCGCCTCGCGGCACGGGCTGACGTCGCTGGCCGCGTGGCGCGATACGGTGCAGGTGCTCGACCGGGTCGCCGCAGGGCGCGACTGACTCAGCCGCGGGCCTGCAGCGCCGCGTGTCCCCCGGCCTCGTCCTCGAGGCGCTTGCGCACGTCGCCCGGCGCGCCGGTGTTGCGGGCGAGCAGGCTGTAGAGCAGCGGGATCACGAACAGCGTCAGCACCATCGAGGTCAGCACGCCGAACATCACGACCACGCCGATTACCGCGCGGGTCTCGGCGCCCGGACCGGATGACAGGATCAGCGGTACGGCGCCCGCAGCGGTGGTGATGCCGGTCATCAGGATCGGGCGCAGACGGATCACCGAGGCCTCGACCAGCGCCTCGTCGAAGGCCTTGTCCGCATCGCGAAGCTGATTGGCGAATTCGACGATCAGGATGCCGTTTTTGGCCGCCAGGCCGACCAGCATGATCAGCCCGATCTGGCTGTAGACGTTCAGCGTGCCGCCGGTGACCCACAGCCCGAGCAGCCCGCCACCAACCGCGAGCGGCACGCCCAGGATGATCACCAGCGGATGGACCCAGCTTTCGAACTGGCCGGCGAGCACCAGGAATACGACGACGATCCCGAGCAGGAACACCAGCAGTATGGACTGGCCGGCGGTCTGGAAGTCCAGCGATTCGCCCTTGTAGTCTATGATCACGCTGTCGGGCAGGTGCTCGGCGGCGAGGTTCTCGAGGTAGGCGAGCGCATCGCCGAGTACCAGTCCGCTGTCGAGGTTGGCCTCGAGCGTGATCGCACGCAGGCGGTTGTAGCGGTTGAGCGAGAACGAGTCGGCGACCTCTTCTATGGTTACGAGGTTCGACAGCGGGATCAGCGCCTGGCTGCGCGACGAGCGCACGTAGATGTTCTGAAGGTTCGTCGGCGTGCGTTGCACGTCACGCTCGCCCTCGATGATGACGTCGTATTCCTCGCCGTCCTCGATGTAGGTGGTCACGCGTCTGGATCCGAGCATGCTCTCGAGCGTGCGACCGATGTTCGAAATCGTGACGCCGAGTTCGGCTGCGCGGTCATAGTCGATCGAGATGCGTAGCTGCGGCTGGGTTTCCTTGTAGTCCCAGTCGATGTTGGTGAGCCCCGGGTTGGTCTCGGCGATGCGATCGAGCATGATGTCGCGCCACTCGGCGAGCTCGTCGTAATCGGCGGCACCTGCAAGCACGAACTGAACGGGCTGGCGGAATCCGCTGCCGAAGCCCTGGCGCATGATGATCGCGATACGCACCCCGGTGAGATCAGCGAGCCTGTCGCGCATCTCGTTCATGATTACGTCCGCCGGTCGGCGGTTGTCCCAGTGTTCGAGTACCGTGATCACGATACCGGTGTTGAAACGGGCGATATTGCCGACCTCGCGCGGCGTACGCACGAGCATGCGCGACACCTCACCACTGTCGACGTATTCCATAATGCGCCGTTCGATCTCGGTCATGTAGGCGGCCATGTATTCATGCGAGGCGCCCTCGGGGCCATTGACGAGAACCTGGAAGGCGCCTCGATCCTCGCGCGGCACGTACTCCGTGGAGAGCTGCGTGTAGATGAGACCGAAGCCGACGATGAGCGCCGCGAAACCGGCCAGCGCGAGCCAGCGCACGCGCAGCATCGCAATGAGCAGTCGTTGGTAGACGCGGCGCAGCACGTCAACACCGATTTCGGTTGCGCGTACGATCGGTTGCGCGCGGCCGGCATCGCGTGACTTGAGAAGCTTCGAACACAGCATTGGAGAGACCGTCAACGCGATGAAGCTAGAGAACGCGACCGCGGCAGCCATCGTCAGAGCGAATTCCGAGAAGAGCCGACCGACGTCACCGCGCATGAACGTGATCGGCACGAACACCGCGACCAGCACCAGCGTGGTGGAGATCACTGCGAAGGCAACCTGGCGTACGCCCCTGTACGCAGCGACGAGCGGTGTCTCACCAAGCTCGTCCATGCGCCGGCGTACGTTCTCAAGCACGATGATCGCATCGTCGACGAGCAGGCCAATCGCGAGCACCAGCGCCAGCAGCGTGAACAGGTTCACCGTGAAGCCGAACGCGGCCACGGCAATGAAGGTCGCGGTCAATGCGATCGGTACCGTGATCGCCGGGATTACGACCGCGCGCAGGGACCCCAGGAATACGAAAATCGCGAGTACGACGAGCCCGATGGCGATCGCCAGCGTACGGTAGACCTCGTCGACGGCCCCCTCGACGAATACCGAGGAGTCGTAGCTCGGAAGGATCTGCATGCCATCAGGCAGAATCGCATTGAGCCGGTCGACTTCGTCACGAGTGGCGCGTGCCACTTCGATCGTATTGGCGGTCGATTGGCGAATGATGCCGAGCCCGACCATCGGGACCTCATTGCCACGGAAAAAGGTCCGGTTCTCGACCGTGCCGCGCTCCACCCGCGCGACGTCGCCCAGGCGTACGAGATAGCCGTCGCCTCCGCGCGCGACCACCAGTCGACGGAAGTCGGCGTCATCACGGAACTGGCGGTCGACGCGGGCGGTGAACAGCCGGGTTGTCGACTCGATGTTGCCGGCGGGCAGTTCGACGTTCTCTGCTTGCAGAGCGGCTTCCACGTCGGCAACGGTGAGATCCCGTGCGGCGAGCGCGCTGCGATCCAGCCATACGCGCATCGCGTAGCTCTGTGCCCCGCCGATCCGTACGCGCGCCACACCGTCGAGCACCGAGAAACGGTCGACGATGAATCGCTCGGCGTAATCGGTAAGCTCGGGTACGCTCATTTCGTCGCTGACGAGATTCCACCAGACGATGACGTCCTCGTTGGAGTCGACCTTGCGGATCTCCGGCGGGTCGGCCTCAACCGGCAGATCGGCGAGTATGCCGGAGATGCGGTCGCGTACGTCGTTCGCGGCGCTGTCGACGTCGCGGCCGAGACTGAAACGGATCGAGATGTCGGAGCGGCTGTCTTCGCTGCGCGACTCGATGAACTCTATACCCTCTATACCGGCGATCGCGTCCTCGATGACCTCGGTGATCTGGGTCTCGATGACGCTTGCTGCCGCACCCGGGTAGAACGTCTCGATACTGACCACCGGGGGGTCGATGTCGGGGTACTCGCGCAGCGGCAGCTCGCTGTAGGCGACGAACCCGAACAGCACCAGCAGCAGCGCGACGACCGATGCGAGCACCGGTCGGGTGACGGCGGTATCGGAGACGATCACTGCCGGACCGTTTCGCCGCGCAGGATCTCGGCGAGGTCCTGCCCGTGGTCGACACCGCTGCGCACCGACACCGCCTGTCCGTCGCTGAGCCGCAGGCCGCCATGGGTAACCACGGCCTCGCCGGCCGCGAGTCCGTCGACGATCTCGACTTCACCGGGGCGTCGCGAGCCGATGCGCACCTCGCGTCGTTCGGCCCGGTAGCCGTCATCGTCCTCGAGGGCGACGAACACGTAATTGCGGCGCCCCTGCGGCAGCAGGGCCTCTTCGGGGATGACGAGCGTGGTGCGCGCGTTCGCGCCGAGTGTCAGCGTCATCAGCATTCCGGGGCGAAGCCGAGCGTCTGGATTAGGCACAAGTGCACGCACCTGTATCGCGCGCGTCACCGGGTCGACTTCGTTGTCGACGGTCATGATCTCGCCGCTGAAAACCTCGTCGGGGAACGCGCGCGTGCTGGCGATCACGGTCGTGCCGGGCGACACCAGGCGCAGCAGCGTTTCCGGGATCGCGAAGTCGAGCTTCATCACGGCATCGTCGTGCAGCGTGGCGACGAGATCGCCGGGCGAGAGCAGTGAGCCCGCGCTGACGTTTCGCAGTCCGACCACGCCGTCGAAGGGTGCGACGATGAGCCGGTCGCTGAGTCGCGCCTCGACACCGCGCAGCCGCGCCCGCGCGGTGTCGATTGCGCGGCGGCGCTGGTCGAGCTCCGCCTGCGAGGCCTGGTTCCGCTCGGCGAGCGACTGCACGCGCTCGTACTGACGCTTGGCTTCGTCGACTTCGGCCTCGGCTTCCTCGAGCTGGGCAAGCTGTTCACGGTTGGTCATCACGACGAGGATCTGCCCGGCGCTGACGCGCTCGCCGTCGTCGAAGCGGACCTCGGAGATGATCTCGGTGATGGAGGAGGTGAGCCGCGCGCTTTCGTTCGCGCGCAGCGTGCCAAGCGCCTCGACCGGATCGACGAACTCGTCCTCGACCACCGGCATCGCGATCACCGGCAATGGCTCGGCCGCGAGCCACGGGGCGGCGCAAAGCAGCCACGCGCCAAGGAGCGCCGCAATCGGGGCCTGGCGGCGCCGGCGCGCCGGGCGAAGATGTAGACGGTCGAACATGCCTGAAATCCCTGTCGGCTGGCCCGCGCAGTCGTCGTGCAGGCGGTCGCGCCCGGTTTGGCCGGCCCGGCCACCTGGTTGAGTACGCAGATTACCACCGGAGGGATGCACCTCCGGAGATCCGACCGCGCGGTCGGTTCCCCTCGGCCGGTCAGCCGGCGCGGTCGCGCGCTTCGGCCAGCGCCTCGCGGGATGACTCGCCCGCCTGCTCGAGCAGCCGCCGGTAGTATCCCTGTGCCGCGGCCTCGTCGCCCGTCGCCGCGGCCGCGCGCGCCGCGCCGAGCAGCGTGTTGAACCGTCCGGGCCAGATGCGTTCGGCCTCCCTGTAGGCGGCCAGCGCGTCTTCGGGCCGCTCCAGTGCGAGCAGCAGGTCGCCGAGCGCCTCGTTGGGCGGCGCCAGTGCGCCGGGCGTGACGGGGTGCTTCTGCACCGAGGCCTCGAGATCAGCCGCGTCACGTATCAGGTCGATGGCGGCATCCGCGTCGCCTTCGGCGTGGGCGATCCAGCCGGCGAGAATCTGCCGATCGACCTCGATGTAGGTGGCGAACTGCGATTCACCCGCCCCGTGCGCGTCCTCGACCAGTGCCGCGAGCCGGGATTCGGCGGCGCGCGCGGCGTCGACGTCACCGGAATGGACCGCACCGAGGCCGCGCGCATACCAGCTCAGTCCCTCTGGCCAGAACGTGCCGTCCCAAGGCAGGTGATCCGGTGAGCGCGTTTCGATTTCGGCCGCGGCGGCCCAGTCGCGGCGCTCCACCGCGAGTCGCGCCGGAATTGCCGCGGCATGAAAGGCGCTGGTGAACGCCGGGTCCACGCGTCGTCCGGAGTCGAGCATCTCGGCAGCGGCCGCGCGCGCATCGTCGTCGCGCCCCTGCTGCAGGTACCCGTAGACCATGTAGTCGATCGCGTGAACGAAATAGCGGGATGCGACCCCTTCGTCGCTGTCGCGCAGCGCGGCGTCGGCGGAGCGGCGGTTCCATCGCACGACCTCCGGCCAGTCACCGACTCGCACGTAGATATGCGAGGGCATATGCAGCGCATGGGAGACCTCGGGGGCGATGTCACCGTAGGACGCTACGAGATCGAGCGCGTTTTCGGCGCGCCCGTCGACGTCCGTGGCGTGAATGGAATAGTGGATGGCACCGGGGTGCGCGTTCTCGCGTTTCCACACGTCGCGCAGCACGGTCTCGGCCTCGTCGAAGTGTGTGCTGGCATCCTCGCGGTCAGCGGCGAGCCCGGTTGCGATCAGCGACAGGCCGAACAGCGCGGCGATGTCGAGATCTTCGGGGTGGGCGTCGTGGGCGCTGCGCATCGCGTCGGCCCA
>PWYM01000087.1 GCA_003567855.1 Gammaproteobacteria bacterium
CCGTGCTTGAGCTCGCCGGCGGCATAGGCCTCGGCGTGGATGTAGGAAATTTCCTTGAGCTTCAGCGCACCTTCCATCGCGATCGGGTTCAGCGGACCGCGACCCAGGAACAGCGCATGGTGCTTGTCGGGGAAAGGCCTGCGAGGCATCCACCGGAAGTACAACACCAGTCCGGAAAACAGGCCCAGTGCAATTCCCGCCACGTACAGCGTGACCTGGCAGTCTTCCAGCGTTGCACCATGCGCTGGCTGTCCGAGGCGGCCGGCGGCCTGGGGAAGCTGCGATTAGAGCGGGCGCAGCAAACTCCTCCAGTCGGAAGCCGGTATTCCTGCCGGTCGTGCGAAGTCAGCACCGTCAGCACGCGTTGTGGCATGGCGCACTCAGGCGCCGGAGGCGTCGTGCTTGAGTGCCGCGATGCGGCGCTCCACCTTTTCCAGTTCTTCCGTCGAAACCCGCGCGATCTCGGCGAGAACCTCGGCGTTTTCCAGCTGCACGGCCTGTTCTTCGAAATCCGGATCCAATCCGCGACGATAGTCGCGGCGGATGGCCGCAAGCCGCTCGGTCAGCTCATCACGCTTCCTGAGAAGCTGCTCGAGTTCGTCATCGACTTTTGTATTGCCGGCTCCCGGTGGTGGAGGGACTCGCACGATGGTGCAGATAAACAGCGTTGTTCTGTTTCTATTATGGCATCGAGCGACCGGGCTGTCGCAGGGGTGGCGTTCGCTGGAGGGAATTGATCCCCGACAAGCGATGCCTGTCCGCCTGATCTTCCCCCAGTTGCTGGCCAGACCATCGCGCCCACCGCCAGTCCAGGCTGGATGCCGACATTCGATTGACACGTTCCACACGCTATGTTGATCTCGACGCCTGCCATACGGCAGGCGTCCGTGAGACCCCGCCATGAGCAAGCCGCCACCGAATCTCGCCAACTACGACGCCACCCGCGCCGATTTCAGTTGGGACCGGGCCCGCGAGGAACTCGCCGGCATGGCTGGGGGATGCATGAACATCGCCCACGAAGCGCTGGACCGGCACCTCCAGACGGCGAACGCTGACCGGACCGCGATCCGCTTCCTGCCGCGCGGTCGTGAACCGGCCATCGACATCAGCTACCGCGAACTGGCCGCACGCGCAGGGCGGTTCGCGAACGTCCTCGCCAGCCTCGGGGTGGGGCGCGGTGAGCGGGTCTACGTGCTGGCGCACCGCATCCCCGACCTCTACGCGGCCGCGCTGGGCACGCTCCGACACGGCTGCGTGTTCACACCACTTTTCTCGGCGTTCGGGCCCGAGCCCATACGCTCGCGGGTCGAGATCGGCGAGCCGTCGGTGTTGATCACCACCGAGCGGCTCTATCGAAGGAAAGTCGCCGACTGGATCGCCGACACCCCGTCCATACGCCATGTCCTGCTGATCGGCGAGGTGGACGAGGCGCCCGACGGCACGGCCGATGCCGGCGCACTCATGGATCAGGCTGACGCCGAGTACGACACGCAGCCGATGGATCCCGGCGAACTCGCCCTGCTCCATTTCACCAGTGGCACTACGGGTCTGCCCAAAGGCGCACTCCATGTCCACGAGGCCGTGGTCGCCCATCACATCACCGGCAAGTACGCCCTCGACCTGCAGCCGGGCGACATCTACTGGTGCACAGCCGATCCCGGCTGGGTCACCGGCACGTCCTACGGCATCATTGCGCCGCTGACCAACGGCGTGACCCTGATCGTCGACGAGGAGGAGTTCGACGCCGAACGCTGGTACCGCATCCTGCAGGAGCAGCGCGTGACGGTCTGGTACACGGCCCCCACGGCCATCCGCATGTTGATGAAGTACGGCCCCGAGCTGGCCCGTCAGCATGATCTGTCGGCGCTGCGCTTTCTCGCCAGCGTCGGTGAGCCGCTCAATCCGGAGGCGGTTCACTGGGGCCGCGAGACCATCGGTCTGCCCTTTCATGACAATTGGTGGCAAACCGAGACCGGCGGCATCATGATTGCCAACTTCGCCTCGATGCCGATCCGGCCCGGTTCGATGGGGCGTCCGGTGCCCGGCATTGAGGCTGCGGTGGCGCGCGGGACCGACGACGGCATCGAGCTGATCGAGGACCCAGAAGAGACGGGCGAGCTTGTCCTGAAAACGGGCTGGCCGTCGATGTTCCGCGGCTACCTGAACGAGGAAGAACGCTACCGCAAGTGCTTCGCCGGCGACTGGTACCTGACGGGCGACTTGGCCCGACGCGACGCCGACGGCTACTTCTGGTTCATCGGCCGGACCGACGACGTGATCAAGTCATCCGGCCACCTGATCGGACCGTTCGAGGTCGAGAGCATCCTGATGGAACACCCCGCAGTCGCCGAAGCAGGCGTCATCGGCGTACCTGATGAGGTCGCGGGCGAAACCATCAAGGCCTTTGTCGCGCTCAGACCCGGCCACGAGCCGGGCGAAGAACTGCGACGGGAGTTGATGGCGCTCGCACGAAAAAGGCTCGGCGCCAGCGTGGCGCCACGTCGGATCGAGTTTCACGACAACCTGCCCCGTACCCGCAGTGGCAAGATCATGCGCCGTCTGCTGCGCGCCCGCGAGCTGGGCCTGCCCGAGGGTGATCTGTCGACCCTGGAGGGAGGCAAGCAATGAACGACGTCAAGTCCTCGCACAAGCCCCGCCTGTCGCGCGAGCACAATCTCGAACTGCTTCGACAGATGCTGCGCATTCGGCGCTTCGAGGAACGCTGCGTGCAACTCTACACGCAGGAGAAGATCCGCGGCTTCCTGCATGTCTGCATCGGCGAGGAAGCCGTTGGCACCGGCGTGATGCACAACGTCGCGGCCGACGAAGCGGTCGTGTCCACCTATCGCGAACACGGTCACGCGCTGCTCAACCGCATCTCGATGGACCGCGTGATGGCCGAGATGTACGGCAAGAGTGCAGGTTGCAGCAAGGGTCGTGGCGGTTCCATGCACCTGTTCGACGCCGACGCCCGCTTCTACGGCGGCAACGCCATTGTCGCTGGTGGCCTACCGCTGGCGGTCGGGCTGGCGCTTGCGGACCGCATGCAGGGGCGTGAACGCGCGACCGTATGCATCTTCGGCGACGGAGCCGCAGCCGAAGGTGCGTTCTACGAGAGCCTCAACCTAGCCGCGCTGTGGCAACTGCCGGTGCTGTTCGTCTGTGAGAACAACCACTACGCCATGGGTACGGCGCTCGAGCTCGCGCATGCAGAGACCCGCATCCACCGCAAGGCCGAGGCCATCGGCGTACCGGCCGAGCAGATTGACGGCATGAGCGTGGTGCAGGTCGAGGCAGTCTCCCGTTCCGCACTGGCGAGAATCCGCGCCGGCGAGGGGCCACGGTTCATCGAGTGCGACACCTACCGGTTCCGCGCCCACTCGATGTTCGACCCGCAGTTGTATCGGGACCAGCAGGAGGTCGAGGCATGGAAGAAGCGCGACCCCATCGACCGCCTGACCGGATGGATGGCGGAGGCGGGCCAGTTGCGCGACGGCGAGCTCGAGACCATGGAGTCCGAGATCGCGGCGGAGATCGAACAGTCGGTCCGGTTTTCGGAGCAGGCCGAGTGGGAACCGGTAGCGGAGCTGCACGAACATGTGCTGGCCCCCGCGCCCGCCAGCCCGGCACCACCGCCGGCACCGGAGTCCGAAAGCGCCGAGGTGAGCCTGCGCGAGGCCTTTCACCGCGGACTCGAGGAAGCCCTCGAATATGACGAGAGGGTGTTCGTCATGGGTGAAGACATCGGCCATTACGGCGGCTGCTATGCAGTAACGCGCGGCATGCTCGAGAAGTTCGGGGCCGAACGGATCCGCGACACCCCGCTGGCGGAGAACGGCTTCACCGGCGCGGGCATCGGTGCGGCGCTCGGCGGCATGCGCCCCGTGGTCGAGATCATGACGGTCAACTTCAGCCTGCTGGCAATGGATCAGATCGTGAACACCGCCGCCGCGCTGCTGCACATGTCCGGCGGTCACTTCAATGTCCCACTGGTGATCCGCATGGCCACCGGTGCCGGCCGGCAGGTCGCCGCCCAGCATTCCCACAGCCTTGAGAACTGGTACGCCCACGTTCCAGGTCTCAAGGTGCTCGCGCCGGCGACACCGGAGGATGCCCGGTACATGCTCTGGGCGGCGCTGCAGGACCCGAACCCGGTGCTCATTTTCGAGCACGTGATGCTCTACAATCGCGAAGGCACGCTCACCCCCCGGCCCGACGGCGTGGACATCGAGCATGCCGCCATCCGCCGTACCGGTGACGATGTCAGCCTGATCACCTGGGGCGGCTGCCTCTACAAGACGCTCGACGCGGCCGAGCGTCTCGCCCGGGACGGGATCGAGGCCGAAGTCATCGATCTGCGCGTACTGCGCCCGCTCGATACCGCAACGCTGCTCGAATCGGTTGGCCGCACCCGTCGGGCGGTGATCGTCGACGAGGGTTGGAAAACCGGCAGTCTTGCCGGCGAGATTGCCGCCATTCTCTGCGAACGGGCCCTGTGGCATCTCGATGCGCCGATCGAACGCGTGTGCACGGCAGAAGTGCCCATCCCCTATCCCCGCCACCTCGAGGAGGCGGCCCTGCCCCAGGTCGAGGATATCGTGCGTGCAGCAACGCGCAGTGTGAGGGGCCAGGCATGAGCGACTTCGTCATGCCCTCGCTGGGTGCCGACATGGAAACCGGCACGCTGGTGGAATGGCGGGTCGCCCCGGGCGATCGTGTACGCAAGGGGCAGGTCGTCGCCGTGGTGGAAACCGACAAGGGCGCCATCGACATCGAAGTGTTCGAGGACGGTGTCGTCGAGAAAATCTACGTCGATCCGGACGCCGAGGTGCCGGTTGGGACCCCGCTGGCACGCATCGGTGCCGGAACTGATGCGCGGCAGGCTGGAATCGAAAGCTCGATGGCGGACGCGGGCGCAGAAGACGGCGGCGATGCCAAAGCAACAGGAAGGCTGAAACCTGAGTCTGAGTCTGAGTCTGAGCCTGAGCCTGAGCCTGAGTCTGAGCCTGCAAGCAGGCCGAAGACCGAAGCGCAACGCGCATCCAGGCCCGGCCACGGCGTGCCGCCGGCATCACCCGCCGCCCGCATGCGGGCGCGCGAGACCGGCCTCGACCTGGCCGACGTGCAGGGCAGCGGCCCTGACGGCGCAATCGTACTCAAGGATGTCGAAGCTGCCCTGCCAGACACGGAAATCGAAACCGGCGCGCGCCGACGGCGCGCCGGTTTCGACGCCACCGAGATGCGGCGGACGATCGCCGCCGCAATGAGCCGTTCCAAGCGCGAGATCCCGCACTACTATCTGGCCACGACCATGGACCTTGCGGCGGCCGAATCATGGCTCGACAACTACAACCACGACCGCCCGCCGGCCGAACGGATACTGCTATCCGCGCTGTTCATGAAGGCCACGGCGCTGGCGCTCGCACGCCATCGCACGCTCAACGGCCATTATGGTGACGACGGGTTCGTGCCCGCTGACACGGTCAATGTCGGAATGGCCATCCACCTGCGGGGCGGCGGGCTCGTCGCGCCCGCCATCCTGGACACCGACACGCTCGCCCTTCCCGAGCTGATGGTCCGCCTGCAGGACCTCGTCCAAAGGGCCCGCGACGGCGGCCTGCGCGGTTCGGAGATCGCCAGCGCATCCGCCACCGTCACCGCCCTCGGCGAACGGGGTGTAGACAGCGTATGGGGTGTGATACACCCACCACAGGTGAGCATGATCGGTTTCGGGCGACCGCGCCGGCAGCCTGTGGCCATCGGTGACGCGCTGGCAGTGCGACTGGCCGTGGAAGTCAGCCTAGCTGCGGACCATCGCGTCTGCGACGGACACCTGGGTGCGCTGTTTCTCGGCGAAATCGAACGACAGCTGCAACAACCGGAGAACCTGTGAACAGACAACAGCTGCGCCAGGCGATTCTGGAAGAGCTCGCCGGCATCGCGCCAGATATCGACACCGCAAACGTAAGCGACAACGCCCGCTTGCGCGACGAGTACGATCTCGACTCGATGGACGCACTGAATCTGCTGACCGCACTGCACCAACGGCTGGGTATCAGCATCCCGGAGCGGGACTACGCGCGGATGTACACCATCGGTGACCTGCTGGAATACCTCGGGGAACAATCGGAACACTGATGTGCCGCCGTTCACGTACGAACATGCTTGCAGCTGCAGCGGCATCGAGGTGATTTCGCACCTGGCCGGCTCGGCATACGGTGCTCGAAGTGCCCGGACAGACCTGAGGCACCATATTGGTCTGCTCTTGTGCGTGGCGCACAGGCCCGGTCGATCCGGTTGATGGGCAACCTCCAGCCGGGACATTGACCTGCAGTCCGGAGAACAGCGATGACCACCCACGTGTACCTGTCCGTGATCCCGGAGGCACTCATCGTATCGATGCTGCCGCCGGAGGATTTCGGCCTGTACTACGCAGTGGGCACACGGCAGCGCTCTCGGGGGCAGGCGATGTTCTTCGAGGTCGACCCCACCCTGGCCGGCCTGCAGCCTGCACTGGAGCAGGCACGGCGCCGCTGTGTCCCCCATTCCGACGGCCGGCCGAAGAATTCGGTCTATGCGTCGATCTACCGGGCGCTGGAGCGGGTGCCGCTGAACGCGTTCGGCGCGCTGTATCTCACGACCGATGATGGCCGCGTGCTGGAGCTTGAAAGCGGGAAGGTCGAACCCGAACAGACCGATACGCTGCACCTGTACCAGGAGTTCTGCCCGATCACGCCGCGGGTCGTCAGTAGACTGGCGCCGCTCGAGTTCAGTCGTTTCATCACCGGCCCGGATCTGCTGATTGCGATACCAAGACTGGTTTTCTGTGATTTGAAGCTCGATGGGCTGGCGGAGGATCCAGTTGACGGCGAGGCACAGGACCTCCCGTATCCGCATCTGCAGCATTTGCGCGACTGCCTGAGCGAGCTGCGCACCGACACCCACAAGGTCGTGAAGATGGTGATGCGAAACGCGGGTGGCGGGATCGTGTACCGCACCATTCGAAGCGGCTTTTTCGTAGGTGATGCCTCCGGACTGCTGTACTACCCGATGCCCTCGCCGCAGACCCTGGAGCAGCATCATCGCGACTGGTGGCGCTCGGCGCTGATGAGTTCGCTTGACTGAGCAGGACTGATCCGCGAACCGTGCACCGGCCGTCTGTCTGAGCGAGACAATCATGCTGCCATTACTGTTCTGGCTCGCTCCCGTTGCCACGCTGCTCGCCCTGGCGTTTGCATGGTTGTTCTACCAGCAGATGATCAGGGAAAGCGAGGGCAACGAGTGCATGCGACGCATCGCCGCCCATGTGCGCGACGGGTCGAGGGTGTACCTGGCGCGGCAGTACCGGCTCATGGGGATCGTGTTCGTCGCGTTGTTCCTGCTGCTTGTCGTGCTGGCCTTCGTTCTGGAAACACACAGCCGATGGTTGCCCGCGGCCTTGGTCGTAGGGGGTGTTTCATCCGCCCTGGCCGGTTTCATGGGCATGCACGTCGCCACCCACGCCGCGGGACGTACCGCCCAGGCCGCCACCCGCTCATTGGCCGGGGCCATGCAGCTCGCCTTTCGCAGCGGGGCAGTGGTGGGGCTGGTGGTCGTCGGCATAGGGCTGCTCAATATCTGCGGCTGGTTTCTGCTGCTTCGCTGGCTGCATCCGGTACCGGCTGGGGGCGATGCCGCGCTACTCGTGGTGGTGACCACCACGCTGCTGACCTTCGGCGTGGGCGCCTCGCTGCAGGCATTGTTTGCCCGAGTGGCGGGCGGCATTTTCACAAAGGCGGCCGACATTGGTGCCGACATCGTCGGCAAGATCGAGACCGGCATTCCCGAGGATGATCCGCGCAACCCGGCGGTCATTGCCGACAATATCGGTGACAACGTGGGCGACGTAGCCGGTATGGGTGCCGATCTTTACGAGTCCTACACCAGCTCTATACTCGCGACCGCGGCACTGGGGGCGGCAGCACTGCTGGGCGCCGACGATCCGGGGGCGCAGATGGCTGCGGTCGTGGCACCCATGGTCATCGCCGGCATTGGTATCGTGGCTTCCATTGTCGGGGTGTACACGGTCCGAACGCATGAACGGGCTACCCAGAAGGAATTGCTGCAGGCCCTGGCGCGTGGGACGGATCTTGCGGCCGTCCTGGTGATCGGGGGCTCGGCCCTGGTCATTCATGCACTGGACCTGCCGAACCCGTGGGGTATCTGGGGGGCGGTAGTGGCCGGAATGGTCACCGGTCTGGCGATAGGCCGATCGACCGAGTACTACACCTCGAGCTCGCACCGACCGACGCGCTATATTGCCGGGGAAGCAAATACCGGTGCCGCGACCGTCATCATGGCCGGCATTGCCGTAGGCATGACCTCAACGGCGGTGCCGGTATTCGCGGTCGTGGTGGGTATCGGTGCCGCGTTCCTGTTCGCCTCCGGGTTCAACCTTGGCGAGGTTGGCATGGGACTTTACGGCATCGGCATTGCGGCCGTCGGCATGCTGACCACTCTGGGGATCACCCTTGCCAGCGACGCCTATGGCCCGATTGCCGACAATGCCGGCGGCAACGTCGAAATGTGCGGACTGGGCGTCGAGATTCGACAGCGCACCGACGCACTTGATGCGCTGGGCAACACCACCGCGGCAACCGGCAAGGGCTTTGCAATCGGCTCGGCTGCGCTCACGGCGCTCGCGCTGCTCGCCGCCTATATCGAGGTGCTGCGCGGCGCATTGCTGGAGGCGAACATCCTCGAGTTGCCTTTGCCGAGTGCCGACGCGGTTCAGACCGCCGAGGCGTCACTGCAGCAGCTCGTGGCCTTCTTTGACGTGACCCTGCTGAATCCGGTGGTACTGCTCGGCGTCTTCCTGGGCGCCACGGTGTCGTTCGTGTTCAGTGGCCTCATCATCCGTGCCGTCGGGCGTGCGGCCGGGCAGATGATAGAGGAGGTGCGCCGGCAGATCCGCGAAATCCCCGGCATACTCAGTGCCCAGAGCGAACCTGACTATGCCCGATGTGTGGAGATCGGCACCCTGGCCGCACAGCGGGAAATGCTGCTGCCGGCAGTGCTTGCGGTGCTCACCCCGGTTGGGGTCGGGCTGATTCTGGGGGCGGCCGGCGTGCTGGGGCTGCTGACCGGTGCACTGGCGACCGGGTTCGCGCTGGCGGTGTTTCAGTCGAATGCCGGAGGCGCCTGGGACAACGCCAAGAAGTACATTGAAGAAGGAAGATTTGGAGGCAAGGGCTCCGATGCCCACAAGGCAGCCGTCATCGGTGACACCGTAGGCGATCCGCTGAAGGACACCTCGGGTCCCAGCCTGAACATCCTGATCAAGCTGATGAGCATGGTGGCGATCGTGATGGCCGCTGCAACACTGGCATGGGGCTTATTCTGACCCGGGGAGTCGGTGATTGTTCGGTTGCTCTCGTCGCTCCCGGTGTGCCCGTGCCCCCTGGAGGGTCACGTCGAATTGTCGTGAACGAACGTCCTGATCATCTCAACATAAGCGTCCGGGTGCGTAACGTGTGGAATGTGGCCAGCACCTGGAAGCACAATAGTCTTTACGTTCTGACGGAGCGGAGCCGTGCCAAGTCCTGATCAGGCCGGTATAACCCAACGACAGCCTCAGGCGCGTGCGCACCGCCCGCTTATTCCACCGTCACCGACTTCGCGAGATTGCGCGGCTGATCCACGTCGGTCCCCTTCAGCACCGCAACATGGTAGGCCAGCATCTGCAGCGGCAGCGTGTACAGCAGCGGCGCCTGCAG
>PWYM01000142.1 GCA_003567855.1 Gammaproteobacteria bacterium
GCCGCCGCGGCGGGGTTGGCCTCGACGATCTTCTGGCTGTCGGCGTCGACGATCAGGACCGCCTCGGAGGCAACCTGGAACAGCAGGCGGTAGCGCGTCTCGGTATGGCGCAGGCGCGAATACTCGCGCTCCATCGACTGCTGCGCATCGATGAGACGGCGCTGCAGCCGGGCGACCGGGCGCAGGTCGCGGCCGAGCGCAACCAGCGGACCCCCGCTTCTGAGCTGCACCGCCGAATACTGCACGGGCACGTCCTCGCCGTGCTCGACCGGATGGTTGACCTGGCGCCAGCGCGGCCCGGCGAGCGGGCCGTCGGCATTGCGCAGCAGCGCGTCGATCTTGGCGCGGCTTTCGCGCGTGACCACGTCGTGCAGCGTACGACCGATCCAGGCGTCGGCGCCCTCTATCGCGAGCTCGTCGGCGCCGAAGGCGATGTCCTGGATCACGCCGTCGGTGTCCAGGATCAACGCGATATCCGCGGCTGCCATGATCAGCGCCGCCGCAGAATCAGCGTTCAGGTCGCCCAGCGAATTCGCGGGCTGAAGAAACTGTTTGCGAGGCTCAGCTATCAATAGAGGTTCCACCACGTCTGGTGTCCCGGCCTTTCGGCGTTCAAGTTCAGTGCACGTATCCATGTGTGCATCATACACCCTGGTCGCGGACATCCGTTTCCTCTTGGGTCACCCCCCTGCGGGGGAAAGTTCTGTCCTCATCAGTTGTGCCGCGCGGAGGCCACGACGGACTCGGCATGACGCACCGCCGCCCGACCGTCCTCGGCGGTGGCATCTGCGCCCATGTCGCCGACCAGCGACGGATCGTCGATGAACACCCGTCCACCTACCATGATGTTGATCCTGCGGTTGCGCGACGCGGCGCGGATCATGCGGATCGCGCCCGCGAGATCGTCCATCAGCGTGCACGAGCACGCCGACAGGCCGACCACCGCGAACCAGTCGCGCCGCACGACGTCACATAACTCGTCGCCGCTCATCGAGCATTCACCGGCGACATCCCAGCCGGCGCGCCTGAAGAATTCCGCGACCATCATCAGCCCGAAGGTGTGCTGGTCACCGGGCGCCGGGGCGAGCAGTACACGGTGTACCGTTTCGCGCGCCTCGATCTCCGACGGGTTCGCCCCGCCGAGCTGGCGCATGACCTGCTGCAGCGTGCACAGCGCGACGGTCACCTCGGTGAAGTCCACGCGGTCTTCTTCCCACAGCTTGCCCAGCCTGCGTGCGGCAGGCGCGAGTAGCTGCAGAAGTATGGTCTCGGTGGACGTGCCCTGCGCGCGAAGCGTCTCTACATACGAGTAGGCGACGGCGGCGTCGTTGGCCATGACGAGACGGGCGAAGTCGAGGACTTCGCGCCGGCCTATCGTGCCCGAGCCTTCAACCGGCACCGCCGGCGCCACCGGGGCGCGATGCGCGAGCATCAGCCGCGGCACGATTTCACCCTCTATCACGCTGGCAAGCTGCGAGAGACGGTCGCCCTTCAGCTCGGCGGCCTTGCCATTCGCGGCACCGTTGACGGGCCCGTCGCGGACGGTCCACGACGCGCGCGTCGAAAACGTATCGGCCCCGTCATCCGCGTCGGCGCGCTGGCCCTGCGGATCACTGCGGGCGCTGAGCGGCGGCCTCTGTGTTGTGGCCATGGACTTCCTCCTCCCCAGGGGAAAATCGGCTGCTTGCCTGTGCTGCCCGCGCCCCGTCACCAGTGGCGCGGCGACGCGGTGCTCTTGTGTAACACAGCCGAATGCGGGTGCGCATGCCGCGGAGAAGCGTTCGAATAGCGCACGCTGATATGCATGCACAAACTGCTGCACCGCCTGCTGCGGCGCGTCAGCGTCGGCACCCGATTCGGCCCACACGGCCCGATCCGCGGGGTCCGGGCGCACGGAGGCAGATTTTTCAGGCACCTGGGTCACTCGAGCTCACCATGCTGGAGTATGCGACGCGGTCCGGACCCATATCCCGGAACGACACGCAGCGATTGGTCACAACCGCTGCTTGTGCAGCGCAGTAAGTGTCAACCTGCCGGTACAGAATCGGCAGGGACAACCAACGCGTGGTCACCAAACGCGCACCAGTCATGCAACTTTGCGCAAAGTCACTGATTGGCACGAAGATTGCTCGGTGGCGGGACACGCGTCTTCACCTCATCGGGAAACCACCGCTGCAGTGTTCCACGAGCGTGCCTGAAGTGTCAACTTCCATGTACGTCTAGTTTGATTGACAACTGTCCCGGTCTTCTCCACACTCGGTTCGACCCTGTGACGCACAGGCCCACACACGGGGCGGGGAAACCGGATGGAGCACTCAACGGGACACATCTTGTATACGCCGGACCAGCGCCGCCGGCGTGACCAGACCCGCTGGACGCTGGTGCAGGGCGTGCTCGCGCCGCTGCAGTTCCTGGTGTTCGTCGTCAGCCTGGCGCTGGTCGTGCGCTACCTGCTGACCGGTGACGGCCTGTTCGCCGCCCACGCGTCCATCGTCGTCAAGACGCTGATCCTCTACCTGATCATGGTCACCGGAGCGATCTGGGAAAAAGTCGTATTCGGCCGTTACCTGTTCGCCCCCGCGTTCTACTGGGAAGACGTGTTCAGCATGCTCGTACTCGCGCTGCACACCGCCTACCTGGTGGCACTGTTCGGTGGGCTGATGACGACCGCCGGGCAGCTTTACCTCGCGCTCGCGGCCTACGCGGCGTACGTGATCAATGCCGCACAGTTCATACTCAAGCTGCGCGCGGCACGCTTGTCAGCGCCCGCCGCGCAGCTCGACGCCACCCCGGATGAAGCCGCGATCGGAGTGCGCCAGTGAGCGGCGTCGCAGTCGTCAGGCGCGACAGCAATGCCTCCGGCGAGGGCTGCACCGACGCCCCGGTGCTTCGCGAGCGCGGCCAGCGCGAGGTTTTCTGCGGACTCACCGGCATCATCTGGCTGCACCGCAAGATCCAGGACGCGTTCTTCCTCGTCGTCGGCTCGCGCACCTGCGCGCACCTGATCCAGTCGGCGGCGGGCGTGATGATCTTCGCCGAGCCGCGCTTCGGCACCGCGATCATCGAGGAGCGCGACCTCGCCGGCATGGCCGACGCCAACGACGAACTCGACCGCGTCGTCGGCCAGCTGCTCGCCCGCCGTCCCGACATCCGGCTGCTGTTCCTCGTCGGGTCCTGCCCGTCGGAGGTCATCAAGCTCGACCTGTCACGGGCCGCGCAGCGGCTGTCGCGTGACCACATGCCCGATGTGCGCATCCTCAATTACTCGGGCAGCGGCATCGAAACGACGTTCACGCAGGGTGAGGATGCATGCCTGGCGTCGCTGGTGCCGGAGCTTCCGGCCGAGGAGGCCGAGGCTCCGCCATCGCTGCTCGTCGTCGGCACGCTCGCCGATGTCGTCGAGGACCAGTTCACGCGCCTGTTCGACGCGCTCGGCGTCGGACCCGTCCGCTTCCTGCCGTCGCGGCGCGCCGATGCGCTGCCACCGGTCGGACCGAACACGCGCTACCTGCTCGCGCAGCCGTTTCTCGCCGAGACCGCGCGCCTGCTCGAGAGCCGCGGTGCGACCCGGTTGCCGGCGCCCTTTCCGCTCGGCATCGAGGGCACCACCGCGTGGCTGCGCGCCGCCGCCGATGCGTGGTCGGTCAGCGCCGAGGCCTTCGACGCGGTCACCGAACCGGCCCGGCGCCGCGCCGCGCAGGCGCTGTCGCACCATCGCGAACGCCTCGCCGGGCAAAGCATCTTTTTCTTTCCTGACTCGCAGCTCGAAATTCCGCTCGCACGGTTCCTGTCGCGCGAGCTCGACATGACGCTGCTCGAGGTCGGTACGCCCTACCTGCACCGCCAGCACCTCGCCGAGGAACTCGCGATGCTGCCCGCAGGCACGACGCTCAGCGAAGGCCAGCACGTCGACCGCCAGCTCGACCGCTGCCGGGCCGCCGCGCCCGACCTCGTCGTCGCCGGGCTCGGGCTTGCGAACCCGCTCGAGGCCGAGGGCATCACGACCAAGTGGTCGATCGAACTGGTGTTCACCCCTATCCAGGGCTACGAGCAGGCCGGCGATCTCGCCGAGCTGTTCGCACGTCCGCTCAACCGCCGCACGCGGCTGAGAGTGTAGACGCATGAAGCTGACCGTCTGGACCTACGAAGGACCGCCGCACGTCGGCGCGATGCGCGTCGCAACCGGCATGAAGGGGCTGCACTACGTGCTGCATGCGCCGCAGGGCGACACCTACGCCGATCTGCTGTTCACGATGATCGAGCGCAACAGCGCGCGTCCGCCGGTCACCTACACAACCTTCCAGGCACGCGACCTCGGCGCCGATACCGCCGAGCTGTTCCGCGACGCCGCGCTCGAGGCCTACGAGCGCTACACCCCCGAGGCGATGATCGTCGGCGCGTCGTGCACGGCCGAGCTGATACAGGATGACCCCGGCGGGCTCGCCCGCGCACTCGGGCTGCCGATACCGGTGATCCCGCTCGAGCTGCCGTCGTACCAGCGCAAGGAAAACTGGGGCGCGGCTGAAACCTTCTACCAGCTCGTGCGCCATCTCGCCGGACCGCACGCGCCGGCGCCGGGCGCGGAACCCGCGCCGCGCGACCCCGCCCGCCGGCCGCGCTGCAATCTGCTCGGGCCATCGGCGCTGGGCTTCCGGCACCGCGATGACGTCGTCGAGATCCGCCGCCTGCTCGGACGCCTGGGCATAGACGTCAACGTCACGGCACCGCTGGGCGCACGCCCGGCCGATCTCGCGCGCCTCGGCGACGCCGACTTCAACGTCGTGCTCTATCCCGAGGTCGCCGGTATCGCCGCCGGCTGGCTGAAGCGCACATTCCGGCAACCGGCGACGAAGACCGTCCCCATCGGCGTGGGCGCGACCCGCGACTTCGTCCACGAGGTCGCAGAGCTTGCCGGCATCGACGCCTCGGAAGTGCTGGCCTCGGAGGAATGCCGCCTGCCCTGGTACTCGGCGTCGGTGGACTCGACGTATCTCACGGGCAAACGCGTCTTCATCTACGGTGACGCTACGCACGCGATCTCCGCCGCCCGGGTCGCGAGCGAGGAGTTCGGCTTCGAGGTCGTCGGGCTCGGCACCTATACGCGCGAGTTCGCGCGCGACGTGCGCGCCGCCGCCGAACGCCTCGGCATCGAGGCGCTGATCTCCGACGACTACCTCGAGGTCGAGGCCGCGGTCGCGGAGCTGCGCCCGGAACTCGTCCTCGGCTCGCAGATGGAACGCCACATCGCCAAGCGCCTGGGCATTCCCTGCGCGATCATCTCGGCGCCGGTGCACGTGCATGACTTTCCGGCGCGCTACTCGCCGCAGATGGGCTACGAAGGCGCGAACGTGCTGTTCGACACCTGGGTGCACCCGCTGATGATGGGGCTCGAGGAGCACCTGCTCGGCATGTTCCGCGACGACTTCGAGTTCAACGACACCGCACAGCCGTCGCACCTTGGTGCCGGCAGCATCGCAGGCGACGACGCGCATGGCGCCGCCCCCGCGGCTGCCGAAGCCGCGGACACCACTGAAACCACCGAAACCGCGGTCGCGACCGGCGCCGGAGACGAGGCGTACTGGACCGAAGAGGCCGAGCGCGAGTTGAAGAAAATCCCCTTCTTCGTGCGCGGCAAGGCACGGCGTAACACCGAGTCCTTCGCGCGCGACCGCGGCATGAGCCGCATCACCATCGAGACACTCTACGATGCCAAAGCTCACTTCGGTCGCTGACAGCCGCGCCGGCGTGCCGGCGCGGGTCGTCATCATCACGCTCGACGGCCATCTCGCGAGCGCGGTGCAGCGTGCCGGCAGAACGCTTGCGCGCGACGTGCCGGGACTGTCACTCGAACTGCACAGCGCCGCCGACTGGGGCGAGGACGCCGACGCGCTCGCGCGCTGCATCGACGACATCGAGCACGGCGACATCATCATCGTGACGATGATGTTCCTCGACGACCACATCCGCGCGGTGCTGCCGGCGCTGCAGGCCCGTCGCGACCACTGCGACGCGATGATCTGCTGCATGTCGGCCGGCGAGGTGATCCGGCTCACGCGGATGGGACGTTTCCGGATGGACGGCACGCAGGGCGGGCCGCTGGCGCTGCTCAAGCGCCTGCGCGGCGGCAGCCGCAAGGGCTCCGGGTCGCCGAACGCGAGCTCGGGGGCGCGCCAGATGGCGATGCTCCGCCGTCTGCCCAAGATCCTGCGCTTCATCCCGGGCACTGCCCAGGACGTGCGCGCCTATTTCCTGACGCTGCAGTACTGGCTGTCGGGGTCCGAACACAACGTCGTCCATCTCGTTCGCAACCTCGTCGACCGCTACGCCGACGGCGAACGCCGCGCGCTGCGCGGCACGCTGCCGGCGAGTGCGCCGAAGGAATACCCCGAGGTCGGCGTCTACCACCCGCGGCTGAAGGGGCGTTTCGCCGACAGCGCGGCGAAGCTGCCCCGGCCACGCGGCGAGACCGTCGGCACCGTCGGGCTGCTGATCATGCGCTCGTACGTGCTCGCCGGTAACTCGGCGCACTATGACGCGGTGATCGCGGCACTCGAGGCGCGCGGCCTGCGGGTGATCCCCGCCTTCGCAAGCGGCCTCGACGCCCGTCCGGCGGTCGAAGCGTATTTCATGGACGGCGACCGGCCGATGGTCGATGCGGTCGTATCGCTGACCGGTTTTTCGCTGGTCGGAGGCCCCGCGTACAACGACTCGCGCGCCGCCGAGGAAATGCTCGCGCGCCTCGACGTGCCATGCATTGCCGCCCAGGCGGTCGAGTTCCAGACACTCGACACCTGGGAACGTTCGGCGCAGGGCCTGCTGCCGGTCGAGGCGACGATGATGGTCGCGATCCCCGAACTCGATGGCGCCACCGGCTCGATGCTGTTCGGCGGCCGCGGCGACCCCGGGCGCAACGCACAGGCCAGTGACATGCAGCCGCACGCCGAGCGCGTCGACAGGCTCGCCGAGCGCGTGCTCGGCCTCGTGCGCCTGCGGCATGCACCGATCTCGGAGCGGCGCATTGCGATGGTGCTGTTCAACTTCCCGCCCAATGCCGGCGCGACCGGTACCGCGGCCTACCTCGCGGTGTTCGCGTCGCTGCTCAATTCACTGCGGGCGATGCGCGATGCCGGCTACACCGTCGAGGTGCCGGAGTCGGTCGAGGCGCTGCGCGCACGCGTGCTGGAAGGCAACGCCGGCGCGCGCGGCATGCCCGCGAACGTACACGCCGAGATCGCGCTCGACGACCACGTACGCGGCGAGCCCAACCTCGAGGACATCGAGGCCCACTGGGGCCCGGCGCCGGGTCGCGAACAGACCGACGGGCGCTCGCTGTTCGTGCTTGGTGCGCGCTTCGGCAACGTGTTCGTCGGCATACAGCCCGGCTTCGGGTACGAAGGCGACCCGATGCGGCTGCTGTTCGAACAGGGTTTCGCGCCCACGCACGCGTTCGCCGCGTTCTACCGCTGGCTGCGCGAGGATCTTGCCGCGCACGCGGTCGTGCATTTCGGCACCCACGGCGCGCTCGAGTTCATGCCCGGCAAACAGACTGCTCTTTCGGGCGAGTGCTGGCCCGACCGCCTGATCGGCGCACTGCCGAACTTCTACCTGTACGCGTGCAACAACCCGTCCGAGGGCACGATCGCCAAGCGCCGTTCGGCGGCGACGCTGATCAGCTACCTGACGCCACCGGTCGCGCACGCCGGACTCTACAGCGGACTGTGCGACCTGCGCGCGAGCATCGAGCGCTGGCGCGGACTGCCGCCCGAAGACGCCGACGAGCGCGGCCACCTCGCAGAGCTCGTCCAGGCACAGGCCGCGCAGCTCGACCTCGTCGCCGCCGAGCCCGCGTGGCCGGACGACGCGCGCGATGGCGAAGTCACCGCGCTCGCCGGGCGCCTGCGCGAAGTCGAGCAGACGCTGGTGCCATACGGCCTGCACACCATCGGCGCCGGCGCCGACCCGACGATGCGTCGCGGCCAGCTCGATGCGATGGCCGAGGCGCTGCTCGGCGAACGCCCGCCGGAAGCGCTGCTCGACGCACTGCTCGACGGTGCCGACGACGCCGCGGTGCTCGCCGCCGGCACACTAGACGCCGATAACGAGGACCATGTCGCGCTGGTCACGGCGCTGCGCCGTGCCGACACGCTGCTGTCCGAGGATCACGAACTGCCGGGCCTGATCGCGGCGCTCGACGGACGCTACGTGCGCCCCGTCGTCGGCGGCGACCTGCTGCGCTCGCCCGACGTGCTGCCCACCGGGCGCAACCTGCACGGCTTCGACCCGTTCCGCATGCCGAGCACCTTCGCCGCCGCCGAGGGCGCGCGGCTCGCCGACATGCTGCTCGCACGCCACGCCGATGAAGGCGGCGCGCTGCCCGAGTCGATCGCGCTCGTGCTCTGGGGCACCGACAACATCAAGAACGAGGGCGTACCGATCGGCCAGGCGCTCGCGCTGCTCGGCGCGCAGCCGCGCTTCGACAGCTACGGCCGGCTGTGCGGTGCGACTCTGACGCCGCTGGAGACGCTCGGGCGCCCGCGCATCGACGTCGTGATCACGCTGTCGGGGATCTTCCGCGACCTGCTGCCGATGCAGACGCGCGTGCTCGCCGAGGCCGCGCTGCTCGCCGCCGCCGCCGAGGACGAGCCGCCGGAGATGAACTTCGTGCGCAAGCACGCGCTCGCCTACCAGGCGCAGCACGGCTGCGACCTCGAAACCGCGTCGCTGCGCGTGTTCTCCAACGCCGACGGCACCTACGGTTCGAACGTCAATCAGCTCATCGACAGCGGTGCGTGGGACGACGAGGACGAGCTCGCCGAGACCTACTCGCGGCGCAAGTGCTACGCGTATGGCGTCAACGGGCGTCCGGTACGCCAGGCCGAGCTGCTCGGCAGCATGCTCGCCGACGTGTCGCTGACCTACCAGAACATCGAGTCGGTCGAGCTCGGCATCACGACCATCGACCACTACTTCGACACGCTCGGTGGCATCAGCCGCGCGGTGCGCCGCGCGCGTGGCGGCGAGTCGGTCCCGGTCTACATCGGCGACCAGACCGCGGGCCAGGGCACCGTACGCACGCTCGACGAGCAGGTCGCGCTGGAGACACGCACCCGCATGCTCAACCCCAAGTGGTACGAGAGCCTGCTCGACGCCGGCTACGAGGGTGTGCGCAACCTCGAGGCGCAGCTCACGAACACCATGGGCTGGTCGGCAACGACCGGCCAGGTCGCGCCGTGGGTCTACCAGCGCCTGACACAGACTTTCGTACTCGACGAAAAGATGCGCGAGCGACTCGCCGCGCTCAATCCCACCGCCTCGGCCCGGTTCATGAACCGGCTGCTCGAGGCCCACGAACGCCAATACTGGACTCCCGACCCGGACGTGCTGGAAGCACTTCGCCAGGCGGGGGCCGAGCTGGAAGACCGGCTCGAAGGCATTACCGAGGAGGCAGCAGCATGAGCACGACCATACCGGCCGCAACGCCGAAGAACTTTCGCCCGGACGGCGCCGGCAGCGTGCAGCACCACATGGATCCGGACCTGCAGATCGACACTGCGAAGGTTTTCGCGGTCTACGGCAAGGGCGGGATCGGCAAGAGCACGACCTCGAGCAACCTGTCGGTCGCGTTTTCCAAGCTCGGCAAGCGCGTACTGCAGATCGGCTGCGACCCCAAGCACGACTCGACCTTCACGCTGACCAAGAA
>PWYM01000054.1 GCA_003567855.1 Gammaproteobacteria bacterium
GCGCTGTTCGCGCTCGTGCGCGGCCCATTGGACTTCGACATCACCCGGCCGTTTTCCGCCGCGGGCCTGCTGTTTATCGCGGCCATGCTGCTGCCGCTGGTGGCGGCGCAGTACCTCATGAAGCGCTGGGGCGTGCGATGGGCCGATTACGGCCTCAATATCCGGACGCCGGTTTGGCGTATTCTCGTCTACGCAATGGTGGCGCTTGTCGTGCTGCATATCGCAGGCATGGTGATCGTGCCGTGGGCGGTGGAATTCGCTGATCAGCCGCCGGATGTCGCGTACCTCATGGCGCTGCCGGGCAACCTCACCGGGCTCATCCTTGCCCTGCTGCTGATGTGGATCACGGTCGCGTTGATGGCGGAGATGCTCTGCCGCGGTTTCCTGATGAACGAAATCGCCGGGGCACTCGGTGCCGGCAAGCTTGCATGGGCGTTGTCGGTCCTGCTCGTCGGTGCTGGTTTCGGCCTGATCCATGCCTACCAGGGGCTGAGCGGTATCCTGATGGCTGGCGGCACCGGCGTCGTGCTCGGTGTGCTGTACCTGCTGATGGGGCGTAACCTGTGGCCACTGATCATCGGCTCCGGATTGCTGAACTCGATCCGGTTCTACCAGGTATACGCACTCGGTTGATGTCCATGGTCTCCGTTGGGAGGCACAGATGATCGGCGCGATTGCGGGTGACATCATCGGGTCGGTCTACGAGCACCAGCCGATCAAGACCACTGCGTTCGAACTCGTCGATCCACGTGCGACTGCGAACACGCCGTGTTGACCGAGGCGCGCCGCAGCGCCGCGGTCAGTCACGACCACCCCGAGGGCATCAAGGGTGCACAGGCCACCGCACTTGCGATCCACCACGCGCGCACCGGCGCATCACGCGGCACGATCCGCGACCGGATCGAGGCAATGTTCGGCTACGATCTGCGCCGGTGTATCGCCGAGATCAGGCCGCACTACGCCTTCGACTTGTTCTGCCAGGGCAATGTGCCGGAGGCCATCCTCGCGTTCCTGGAGTCCGACTCGTACGAGGGCGCGGTTCGCAACGCGATCTCGCTGGGCGGAGATGCAGATACGCTCGCGTGCATCTGCGGCGGTATTGCCGAGGCCTACTACGATGGCGTGCCTGCAGCATTCGTCGACCTGGCGGAGACGACGCTGACGGCTGACCTGCTGGAGGTGGTGCGGGCGTTTCGCACGCGGTTCGGCCTTGGCTGACGCCGGTACGGGCAGGCGTGTTCGGTGCCTATGATAATCTGATACGCCGTCAACAGCAGTTTCGCACCTTGTGCGCGGGAGAGGTTGATGACGTATTTTATCCGGTGCCTTTTCCTCGTTGCATTGAGTCTCCTGGTCCTGCCGGCTGCGGCCCAGTCCGAAAGGCCGTGGAGCGTTTCAGTACACGCAGGGTCGGCGAACCTGGATCGGCTGGTTCGCGAAAGCGGGTCATGGTGGTCTGACGTCGATGATCGGCGCGCGGCACTCGCTGTAGGTGTCGGCTACGACCTGCTGCCCGTGCTCGGCCTGCGCGCGCTGTATGAACGCGCCAACGGCTTCGATGCGTTGAACGTGTGTCCCGATGGCCAGGTCTGTCCGGCCGTCTCGTTCACCGAAGAGATGGACTTCTCGCATTGGCAGGTTGCGCTGGAACCGCGATACCCGCTGACGAACGAGTGGTCGCTGTTCGCGTCGCTCGGCGTCATGGACTGGCGGCTGAGCCGTGACGACGTACTGCCGGGCGATTCGGGTACGGACTTCGTTTACGGCGCGGGTGTCGCATGGCGGACCATGGGGCAATTCGAACTGCGCGTCGAGTATCAGCGCTCGGGCGTCGACTACGACGCGTTTCGGCTGGGCGGGGCACTGCGGTTCTGAGCCGGTCGGTCCTCATCCGGCAGTTGCCGGCTGGGCGATCCCGCGCAGCAGCCGTCCGAGTATGTCCGTACCGGTGACGATGCGCGGTGCGTCGTCCCACAGCAGGATGACGTCATCGTCGACGATGTCGTCGTCGGTGGTCTTGCGGCGGGCGCGGTAGCGGGGGATGAGTTCTCCCAGCCGCGAGTGGCGATTGCGCACGACGATCGGGCGGTGGCTGCAGCGCCAAGCGTCGAAGCGCTCCGGTGCAAGTACCGCGCCGCGCAGGTATTCATCGACATTGAGCACGAGTTGCGGCTCACCCTCGGGGTCGGTGATGACCGCCCACGTCATGCCGGAACGTCCGACAGCGCGCAGGAATCCATCCGGTTTTTCAGGTTCCGGTGGTGGAAATACCGGGCGACCGTTTTCGAACGGCAGTGACAGGACGCTCTCGGGCGCGAGCGGCTCCCCCTCGTCGCCGACCGCCACGTCGTCGAGTTCGAGGAAATTCAGCGCACCCTGGCCTTCCACGCGTTCGATCTCGCTGTCAGCGGCGTCCATGTGCAGTCGAATGAGGCGACGCAGGTCCCGCTCCGGCAGGTAGCGGATGGACTCGCCCCCCAGCCAGGCGTCGAGCACCAGCGCGGTGGGCCGTGCAACGGGATAGAGCAGGCACTGGTAGCAGCGCAGCATCGGCGCCAGTGCGCTCGCCATGCGCAGTGCATGGCGGGTGAAATAGGACTGGGGGATGATCTCGGCGAAGATCGTGATCACGACGGTGGAGAATACGAACGCCAGGGCCCCTGTCAGTACCGAACCCGAGAGCAGTGCGAGCAGCACGTTCACGCCGACATTGCCCCAGAGTATCGTCACCAGCGCGAAGTTCGCGTCTTTGCGCAGTTCGAGGACGCGCATTGCGCGCGGGTCGCCCTTGCGTGCCTCGACCTGCAGCTCGAGGCGGCTCAGCGAGAACAAGCCGAGATTCAGGCCCGAGAACAGCGCCGACTGCGACAGGCAGGCGAGTATTGCGATCCATGTGAGGAGCGTCATAATCGTGTCCGTTGTTCGAGTGCGTCGTTGGTGGCGTCCCCGTGGTGCAGCCTCACGCGCGGGAACGCGGGAATCAAGTCACGAATGAGCCCTAAATTTACAGCCGCAGTCGGTGCAGTATTGCTCGGCCTGGCCGCGTGGCCGGCCGCGGCGGTCGAGACATCGCCGACGTTTACCGTCGAGCGCGTCGAATTCGACGGCGCCGATGCCGCCATGCCGTGGCTGGCGCCCACGAGTGACGGCGGCGTCGTTATGAGCTGGACGCGCCTGGCACCCGAGGGGCCGAGGCTCGAGTACGCCCGCTATGCCGACGGACACTGGAGCACACCGCCCGAGCGGATCGCACACCAGCAGGCCGATGAGGAATGGTTCGTCAACTGGGCGGATTTTCCGTCCATCGTCGAACTCGATGACGGTCGTCTCGCCGCGCACTACCTTGTCTCCAGCGGCCCCGACACGTTTGCTTACGACGTGCATGTCACCACGCGTACCGCCAAGGGCCAATGGCAGCCGTCGATCGTGCCGCACCGCGACGGCACACAGACCGAGCACGGTTTCGTGTCGCTGCTGCCGTGGAATGGTCAGGCGCTGAAGGCGATCTGGCTTGACGGCAGGCACACGCACGCCGAGCAGCCCGGTCATGGCGACCCGATGACGCTGCGTTCGGCCGTACTCGATGGCAACAGTCTCGCACACGAGCACCAGGTCGACGGGTCGGTCTGCGACTGCTGCCAGACGTCTGCGGTACGCCTGCCCGGCGGCGGCGCACTCGTCGCCTACCGGGATCGCTCAAGTGACGAAGTGCGCGACATCGCGGTGGCGCGCTTTGCCGACGGGGCCTGGTCTGCGCCGCGCGTAGTGCACGAGGATGGCTGGGTGATCCACGGCTGCCCGGTCAATGGGCCTGCGCTCGCCGCTGCCGGCAAGCGCATTGCGCTTGCGTGGTACACGTTTGCGAACGACGAGCCGCGGGTCAACATCGCGTTTTCGGAGCACGGTGGTGACGAATGGTCGGCGCCGGTGCGCATCGACGGGGGTCGACCGGCGGGGCGTGTCGATGTCGTGATGGTCGACGGCGAGCACGCGCTCGTGAGCTGGATCGAGCGCGACGCCGGCGAGTCGCGCATCCGCGTGCGTACGGTCTCTACGTCCGGTGAGCCCGGTCAGCCGGTCACCGTGAACGTTGGCGCCGATCTCGCAGAACGGGCCACCGGTTTCCCGCGAATGGCGCGCACTGGTAACGGTGACGTGCTCATCGCCTGGACGGCTGCGGGCGATAACGGGCGAAGCATCGAGGTGCGCCGCCTGCGTCGAACCGCTGACGGCGCATCGGGCGGGTCCCGCTGAGTCCGGACTGACGGCGTCAGCCGCCGGCTTCCTTCGCGAACACTTCGGCGTCCGGTCGGGTGTTGAGGTCATACTTCATGATGCGACCGTGCCGGCTGGTTCGGTCGCTCTCCAGCCCGAACACCGGGCCGCGCGGCCCGGGGGCCTCGGCAACCAGCGCGTCGATACGCGCGCGGTCGCCGTCGTCGAGGCGAAGGCTGAACACGTCGAGCGTATTCTCCAGGTAACGCGCGTAGCGTGCGCCGACGATCACGCCGGCAACCTGTGGCTGGTCGAGTACGTAGCGCATCGCAACCGTCGAAAGCGATACCCCGTGGCGGTCACCGACGTCCCGGAGCGCCGAGAGCAGCGCCTGGAAGTGCGACCAGGGGCCGAACTCGTCGATGATCAACCGGTACTTCACCAGCGACCGGTTGTCGAACTCGTAGCCGGGGTCGTGCTCGCCGAGCCATGTATCGGTGATGAATCCGCCGGCCAGCGTGCCGTAACACAGCAGCTGCATGTCGTGTGCCCTGGCCCACGGGACGAGCGTGTTCGCGGGCCGACGGTCGAGCACCGAGTACTGCACCTGGTCGGCGACCACGTCGAGCCCGGCGTCGGTGAAGCGCGCGATCGGTTCGCAGTCGAAGTTGGTCACGCCGACGTGGCGGATCTTGCCCTTGCGCTGGGCGCGCAGCAGCGCCTCGACCGCACGCATCGGATCACCGGTCGCGAGGTCCCACCAGAAAAACTGGACGAGGTGAAGCTGCTCGAGGCGCAGTCGGCGCAGCGAGCGGTCGATGATCGCCTCCACGTCGTCGGCGGTGATGTCGGCGAGTCGCGAGAGGTCCGGCACGAGCTTGGTGTGCACGCAGACCCGATCGGCGGTCTCACTGCCGCGATGCTTGCGCAGCCTGGCGATGAACTCGCCGATCATCTCCTCTACACCGGTATAGATGTCGGCGCAGTCGAAGGTGGTGATGCCGGCGTCGAGAAACCGTTCCATGTCATCAATGGCGGCGGCACGGTCGACCGGGCCGTGGTCCCCGGCAAGCTGCCAGCAGCCCTTGATGACGCGCGATATCGGGTGGTCGGGGCGCAGACGGGTGGTTTTGGCGGTCATTGGTCTTCGTCCTTGTGGGTCTTGCGCTGGCCGCTGTCCTGCTGCTGCCAGTAGGGGGTGCCGCGTTCGTCGGGCAGCCCGGTGGTCTCCGCGTGACGGAAGTAGCGCCGCCGCGTGCGTGTGATCCGGAAGCGCCCGCCGCAGTGCGGGTCCGGGCAGGCGATTTCGGCGTCGGTGCTCATCCAGTCGTTCGGTGACGTGTCACGCTGCTTGGCCGGCAGCAGTGGCAGTACCGCGGCGAGCGCGTACATCGACACGCGCTGTCCCGCCTCGAACACGAGGGTTTCGCCCTCGACGCGGAAGCGTTCCCCGGCCACGTGACGGCAGACCGGCGGACGATCCCCGATCACGGTCTCGACTTCGAGATCGTAGAGCCAGAAGCCGTCGTCGTCGGGTGATTCCCGGTCCTGAGCCATGCGCTCGTTCACCCTCTCAAGTGGTGGCTGCTCTCGCATGCGCCGGGCCGACGAGGCGGTCGGTGACCGCCGGGCGGTCCACCGCCAAGCGCGCAAGTCTAGCAGGGAATCCGGCCACCGGCGCGCTGACCGGCCCGCGGACGCGCACCTCGACGCGCCTTCGATCGGCCTACGCTTCGTCGAGTGCCGAGAAGCGTTCGGCGAGGAAATCCAGCAGCGACCGGACGCCCGGGAGCAGCCCGCGTCGCGACGGCAGCACCGCGTGGACGACTTCGGGCGGCGGCGCCCAGTCCGGCAGCACCTGCTCGAGACGGCCGGCGGCGAGTGCCTCGGTCATCATCATCGTCGGGAGCTGGACGATGCCGATGCCGGTCTCGGCCGCGACGCGCAGCGCATGCATGCTGCGGGTCACGAGGCGTGGCTGGTGGCGAACATTGGCCTCGGCGCCGTCGGGGCCGAGCAGGCGCCATGCGTGCTGGTGCTGCGGCAGCCCGAGCGCGAGGCTCGGCTTGCCGGCGAGGTCTGCCGGCACGTCGGGGTGACCGACGGTATCGAGCAGTGCCGGACTGGCCACCAGGCACTGGCCTCGCTCGGCGAGCGCGCGCAGCACCAGGTCAGAGTCCTCGAGCGGCGGCGGTCGGACCCGGATGGCGATGTCGACGCGCTCCTCGATGACGTCGACCCGCCGGTTGGTTGCCTCGAGGTGCACCTCCACGCGCGGATGAAGGGCCATGAATGCCGCGAGCATGTCGGCGACCCGGGCGTCGAGCAGCGCTACCGGACACGTCATGCGCACCACGCCGCAGGGCTCACCGCGGCGCGTGTCGATCGCCTCCTGGGCCGCATCGGCATGCACCAGCATCGCGCGGCAGTGGCCGTAGAAGACCTGACCGATCTCGGTGACCGACACGCGCCGCGTCGAGCGCTGCAGCAGGCGTACGCCGAGCCGTGATTCGAGCGCGGCGATCCGGCGGCTGAGCTTGGACTTGGGTTCGCCGATCGCGCGCGCCGCGGGCGCGAAACCACCGTGCTCGACGACGCGTGCGAAGTAATAGAAGTCGTTGAGATCGGCCATTCGGCATCCATATCGTTCTGTTAATGGAACGATGAGTATAGAAAATGCCCCCTTCCGAGGCGAGTGTTGCTGATAAAGACTCTAATCCATAGGGTGCCAGCCCGACTCTGAGACCAGGAGGCATGACATGAAGGACATTCTCGGCATCTACAGTGCGCCGCCGCGGCATTGGGTCGGTGACGGCTTTCCGGTGCGTTCGCTGTTCTCCTACAACAGCCACGCGGAACACGTGAGCCCGTTCCTGCTGCTGGACCACGCCGGCCCGATGGACTTTCCCGCGGCCAAGCGACCGCGCGGCGTCGGCGAGCACCCGCACCGCGGGTTCGAAACGGTGACGATCGTCTACCAGGGCGAAGTCGAGCACCTCGATTCGACGGGCGCCGGCGGGCTGATCGGTCCGGGCGACGTGCAGTGGATGACCGCCGGCGCCGGCATCATCCACCAGGAATTCCATTCGACCGGGTTCACGCAGCGTGGCGGCACGATCGAGATGGTTCAGCTGTGGGTGAACCTGCCCGCGGCCAGCAAGATGACGCCGCCCGGTTACCAGACGCTGATGGACGCCGACATCCCGGTCGTGTCACTGCCCGATGCGGCGGGCACGCTGCGCGTGATCGCAGGCGAGTACGACGGCCATCGCGGTCCGGCGCATACCCACACACCGATGGGTGTCTGGGACCTGCGGCTTACGCAGGGCAGCCGTTCGAAGCTGGCCGTGCCCGCCGGGTGGACGGCGATGCTCGTGTTACTGCATGGCACCGTGCAGGTCAACGGCCGCGAGGTCGTACGCGAAGGACAGTTCGTGCTGTTCGACCGAGCGCGCGAGGACATCGTGATTGAGGCGAACAACGACGTCACCGCGCTGGTGCTCACCGGGGAGCCTATAGACGAACCCGTCGTGGGCCACGGCCCGTTCGTGATGAATACCGCTGACGAGATTCGCGAGGCGATCCGGGATTTCAACAGCGGCAGGTTCGGGCAGCTGCGTGCGTGAGCCGGTCGCCGCCGGTCGCCGCCGGGCGGCACCGCAGGTGCCGCCCGGTAACCGACCGGCCCCGAGGCCGGTTTCACATCAAGCCACCAAGGGGGAACGACAATGACCGACACAACCCACTATCGACGCCTTGAGTGCGATGACGCCGCCGTGCTGCTCGTTGACCACCAGTCCGGGTTGCTCTCCCTGGTGCGCGATTTCGAACCCGACACGTTCAGGAACAACGTACTCGCGCTCGCCGATCTCGCGCACTACTTCGAACTGCCAACGATTCTGACGACGAGCTTCGAGGATGGCCCGAACGGACCGCTCGTGCCGGAGCTCAAGGAAAGGTTTTCGCAGGCGCCCTGTATCGCGCGGCCGGGTCAGATTAACGCTTGGGACAACGAAGACTTCGTGGACGCCGTACGCAAGACCGGCCGGCGACAGCTCATCATCGCCGGCGTCGTGACCGAGGTCTGCGTTGCCTTTCCGGCGCTGTCGGCGCTTCAGGACGGCTACGAGGTATTCGTCGTGACCGACGCATCCGGTTCCTTCAACGACGTGACACGGCATTCGGCGTGGAACCGCATGGCTTCCGCCGGCGCCCAGCTCATGTCGTGGTTCGGCGTCGCGTGCGAGCTGCATCGCGACTGGCGCCGTGACGAGGAGGGGCTGGGTGCGCTATTTGCGAACCACATTCCCGACTACCGCAACCTGATCACCAGCCACTCGGCTTTTACAGGCACGCGTGGTTGAATGGGCCGACCCGCGCCCGGCGCCTGCGCGGCGTCGGGCCGTTTCGGCATCGCCACGCCGTGACAGTACGCACCGCACCGCCACCAGCGATGGAACGAGGAGATCGCAATGAGTACGACCGCAGCTGATGAGTCGACCGCCCTCGATCGTGAATGCCCGATTATCGATGGTCGCCGCCAGATCCAGCGCATCGAGGCACGCACTTCGGACGTGGGCGGCATCCCGGTCGCCCGCCTGCTCCCGAACCGGGAACGGCGCCTGGTAGGCGCCTGGTGCTTTCTCGATCATGCCGGGCCGGCACGGTTCGCCGACGGTGATGCCGGACTGCGCGTCGGACCGCACCCGCATACCAGCCTGCAGACCTTTACGTGGATGATGGCCGGCGAAGTCGTGCACCGCGACAGCCTCGGCTATGAGCAGGTGATCCGGCCGGGCCAGGTCAACCTGATGACCGCGGGGCGCGGTATCAGCCATACCGAAACCTCCGTCGAGGGTGCGCGAGACCTGCACGCCGCGCAGCTCTGGATCGCGCTGCCGCGCGAGTACCGCGATGTCGAACCCCGCTTCGACCACTATCCGGATCTGCCGGAACTCGCCGTCGGTCACGTCACGGCAACGGTGCTGGTCGGCGAATACGCCGGACACCAGGCGCCGACGCTCAGCTATTCGCCCCTGCTCGGGATGGACCTGCAGTGGTCGTGCGATGGTGAGGCCGCCCTCGAGCTGCGGCCGGACTTCGAGTACGCGCTGCTGCCGCTCGAGGGGGGCGCGCATGTCGACGGTGAGCGGTTCGCGGTCGACACACTGGCCTACCTCGGTACCGGACGTGATGCGGTCGCGCTGCACACCTCCGGTGCGGGCCGGGCGCTGCTGATCGGTGGCGTGCCGCTCGACGACGAGATCATCATCTGGTGGAACTTCGTCGGTCATGACCGTGCGGCAATCGAGCAGGCGCAGCGCGACTGGGAACAGCGCGCGGCACGC
>PWYM01000133.1 GCA_003567855.1 Gammaproteobacteria bacterium
CGGGGCGCTGGTATACGCGCTATGTCTGATCCGGTCGGGCAGGCCGTCACCGGTCTCGAGCCTGTACGTGCCAGGTGCGCAGCGCCGACCGCCCGGTTTCAACCCTGTGGTTCAATAGTCCCTGCCCCCTTGCGCTGGAGCGTAACCGATACGCGCCTCCGGGTGGCACCCGGCGGTGCCGGGATGCCGACTGGGCGCGATGGCGTGCGGAGCTCCGAAGGACACCGATGAACAATGACACCCCCGGCGGTCAAGAAAGCCGCCCGAGCAACCCGCCGGCGGCCCCCGGTGCCGACCCGATAAGCGCACCGGGCGCGGGCGCAGCGCCGGCTCAGGACGAGGCCGCCCCGGCCTATCCCGGCGCCGACCACGACCGGCGCTGGCGTGCCCTGGTCGCACCCGCCGACCATCGCAACCCTACACCGGCATCACGCTACGACCTGCTCGTGATCGGTGCCGGCCCCGGCGGGCTCGTCACGGCGATCGCCGCCGCCGGGCTCGGCGCGCGCGTCGCGCTCGTCGAGCGTCACGCGATGGGCGGTGACTGCCTGAACGTGGGTTGCGTCCCGTCGAAGGCGCTGCTCGAAATCACCGCGCGCGGCGAACGCGACTTCGGTCGCGCGTTCGCGTGGCTGCGCGAGGTCCGCGCGGATATCGCCGCGCACGATTCGGTCGAACGCTACACCGCGCAGGGCGTCGACGTGTTCCTCGGTCATGCACGCTTCATCGAACGCGACGCGGTGATGGTCGAGGACCTGACCCTGCGGGCGCGACGCATCGTGATCGCGACCGGCGCGCGCTCGGCGCTCCCGCCCATACCGGGCCTCGCCGAGTGTTCACCGCTGACCAACGAGAGCGTGTTCGAGCTCGTCGAGCAGCCGCGTCGCCTCGCGGTACTCGGGGCCGGTCCGATCGGCTGCGAGCTGGCGCAGGTCTTCGCCCGGCTCGGCACCGAGGTGCACCAGTTCGAACTCGCCGACCACGTACTGCCGCGCGAGCTGCCGACCGCGGCCGCATGCGTCGACGATGCACTGCGCGCGGGTGGCGTCCACCTGCACCTCGGCGAGGCCGTGTCGGCCATCGACGAGATTGACGGGTCGCTGGTCGTCAGCGCCGGCGGCGTGCGTGCCGAGGTCGATCGCGTGCTCGTCGCGATGGGCCGGCGCGCAAACGTGGATGATCTCAACGTCGAGGCCGCCGGGGTCACGCTCACCGAAGGCGGGCTCATCGACGTGGACGCGAAACTGCGTACGCGCAACCGTGCGATCTACGCGATCGGCGATGCCGCCTCCCAGGCGCAGTTCACGCACAACGCCGACATGCAGGCGCGCGCGGTCGTGCAGAACGCGCTGATCGCACCGACCAAGCGCATCGACCAGGCGGTCATACCGCGCTGTACGTATACCGCGCCGGAGGTCGCCGCGGTCGGCCGCCACGCCGGGGAGCTCGAGCACGACGGCGTTCCGTTCGACCGCTACCGCGTCGCGTTCGGCGAACTCGACCGCGGTCGTGCCGAGCACGACACGGTCGGGTTCGCCGAGGTCTACACCGAGCGCGGGCGCGACCGGCTGTACGGCGCGACTCTCGTCGGCCACGATGCCGGCGAGCAGATCGCGCCGCTGGTCCTGATGATGACGCGCGGGCTGGGACTGGGTGCGGCCGCGAGCCTCGTGCTGCCCTACCCGACGCGGAGCGAATACCTGAAACGTCTCGCCGACGCCTACAACCGCACGCGCCTGACGCCGCTGGTCGCGCGACTGATCCGCTGGCGCGTGCGGCGCACCTGAAGCCGTGGCGCCGCCACTGTCCGTTGCAATCGTCGTGCCGGTGTTCGACGACGACGAGGCGCTGCGGCGGCTGCTGGCGCGCGTATCTGAAATGATCGCGTCGGATGTCGGCCTCACGTGCATCGTCGTCGATGGGGCGGCTTCGGAGTCGACGTGCACGATGTGCGAACGCGCGGGCGTCCATTACGTCGCCAGCGCCCCGGGCCGTGGCGGGCAACTCAACGCCGGGGCGGCGGCGAGCACCGCCGAAGTGCTGTGGTTCGTGCATGCCGATGCGGCAATCGACGTCGGGCATGTCCGCGCGCTGCGCCGGGCGGTGGCCGAAGGCGCCGAGGGTGGCTGTTTCCGGTTCCGATTTGCCGACGCCGGCGGGTGGACGCCGCGGCTGATCGAGGCCGGTGTGCGGCTGCGCGTCGCGCTCGGCGGGATCGCCTACGGTGACCAGGGGCTGTTCGCGACGCGCGCGGCCTTCGGGTCCGTTGGCGGGTTCGACGATGTGCCGCTGTTCGAGGAAGTGCCTTTTGTGCGCGCGCTGCGCCGGCGCGGCGGGTTTGCCGCGCTGGCGGTGCCGCTCGCGGTCGACGCCCGCCGCTGGCGGCGCGACGGCTGGTGGCGGCGCACGCTGACCAACCGGTGGCTGGCGCTCGCGCGGCTGTGCGGCGTCGCACCGGCGCGGCTGGCGAGCGGTTACCATGACCGTATCGCCGAACCGAAGGAGCGGACCCGCGATGACTGATGCCACGGCCTACGCCGGCGCCACTGCCGGTGCCACTGCCGATGCCGGTGCCGATCCGGCGCCGGTGGACACCTGGACCCGGACTTCCAGCGGAGACCCGCGCGGCTACATCGACGCCCATGCCCTCGAAGAGCTGTGGATTCACACCGGCACCGCGTGCAACCTCGCCTGTCCGTTCTGCCTCGAAGGCTCGAAGCCGGGTGACAACCGGCTGCAGCGCGTGACGCTCGGCGACGTGCGCCCGCTGCTCGACGACGCCTGCGCACTGGGCGTGCAGCAGTTCTCGTTCACGGGTGGTGAGCCGTTCATCGTGCGCGACATGGTGCGCATCCTCGAGCACGCGGCGTCGCTGCGCCCGTGCCTGGTGCTGACCAACGGCACGCTGCCGGTGCTGCGGCGGTTGCGGCAGATCGAGCGGTTGCGCGACTGCGCGCACCCGGTCGCGTTTCGCGTCAGCATCGACTGGCCGGATCGCGCACGCCACGATGCCGGCCGCGGCCAGGGCCAGTTCGACCTGGCCTGGCAGGGGCTGCTTGCGCTGCACGAGCGCGGCTTCCGCGTGTCGCTCGCGCGGCAGAGTGAGCAGGGCGAGGACGCCGCGGCCGTCGACGCGGCCTTCCATGCGCTGTGCGCCCGCTTCGGCTTGCCCGAAGATCTGCGTATCGTGTCCTTTCCGGATTTCGGCAATCCGGGCTGTAGACGCGACGTGCCCGAGATCACCGAACACTGCATGACCACGTACCAGGACGAGGCGTCACGGCGCGCGTTCATGTGCGCGTTCAGCCGCATGGTCGTGAAGCAGCACGGTCGGATGCGCGTCTACGCGTGCACGCTGGTCGACGACGATCCGGATTACGATCTCGGCGGGTCGCTCGCCGCGGCGCTGTCGGCACGCGTCATGCTGCGCCACCACCGCTGCTACACGTGTTTTGCGTACGGGTCGTCGTGCAGCGAGCGTTGATCGGGGGTGCGGATCGGCGGGTTGCGGTGAACGCTGCGCTGCGGGTGACGCGGCAACCTGGTTCGAATTTGGTCAGCGTACGATGACGGCCCGGTCGGTGCGCGTACCGTCGCGCTCGATGCTGACGTAACCCTCGCCGCGTTCGACGAGTGCCGACAGTGCGGCGATGAACAGCGCCGGATCGCGCGCCGGAATCCCGTCGACGCCGGTCAGCACGTCGCCCGCCTTAAGCGTCGCGGCGTCGGCCAGCGCCGGTGGCAGCGTGCGCACCGTCCAGCCCTCGAGGCCGCCGGCGCGCGGCTCGAACGTCCAGTCCTGCACGAAGCGCTGTCGATCCTCGCGCCAGGTGGCGATGTCGGTGGCTGCGAGCGTGATGGTGTCGCGGTCGTGCGCGGATCCGACAGTGTTGTGCGAGCCTTCGCAGTCCGCGGCCGCAGACAGCGCGATGGCGCGTCCCTGCAGCTGCAGCCGGTGACGCGTGGCGCCGCAGTCGATCGTGACCGCGCGTTCGACCACGTCATCCACGACGCACCCCGATAGCCGGTCTCCGGTACGGAGCCAGCGAACGTCGCCGTCGTCACGCTCGGCGAGCGCGCGGGTGTCGCCATCGTGGGTGAGAATCGCGCTGATGCGCCAGTGTGCGGGGGCGTGGTGACGGTCGGGGGCGGTGTCGGCGTGACTGTCGTTGTCGCTCTTGATATCGGCCAGCGCGATGCTCCCGCACGCGGCGATTCCGGCCAGCAGCATCGCTGACATGACCCGTCTCGCGATGCCGCGACGACCTGAGACACGTTCGACCGGTCTTCTCAGGGGCGGGCGTGTCGCGATTGGAGGCGTCATGCCGGGAAGAACTCGATCGGCTTGGTCGTCGTCACCGGTGCGACGTCGCGGTCCTCGAACTGGAACATCAGCACGCGCTGTACCAGGCGTCGCTCGAGTTCCCGGTCACCGAGTTCGCTCGAGACCACTTCGCAGTCGGTGACGGTGCCGTCGGGCGCGATCGTGAGCTGCAGCACGACGCGGCCCTGCAGCGTCGGGTCGCTGCGCAGCGCACGGCTGTAGAGCGCGTAGATCGCACCCTTGTTGCGGTCGAAGACGAGTTCGATTTCCTCGCGGCTGCGCGATGGCATGCCGCCGGCGGCTGGCGCGCGCGCGTCGGCACCATCGCCACCGCCGAGACCGGCGACCGGCGACGAGACCGCGCGCGCGGCACGCCCGGCCAGCCCCTCCCCCCCGGTGCCGCGACTGAGTTCGGCCGTCGTGATTCCGCCGGAACTCTCCCCGGCGCGCGACGTGATCACCGCCCGCTCGACCGGACCCGACGCCTCGGCACCGTCGTCGACGGTGGCCGCCGCCGTGATGCTGCGCGCCGCGGCACTGTCCTGCAGTGCTGCCAACTGCTGCGCCATCGGCATCACCCCCGCCCGCGAGGCGCGCTCGCGCGCCTCGCGCACCGGCGCCTCCGGCGAAGGCTCGGGTCGGACCAACGGTTCCGGCTGGGGCTCCACCTGGGGTCGGACCGCAGACTCGGGCTCAACTTGCGAAACTTCAGGCACAACAACGGGTTCGCTGGGTCCGACCCGGGGTTGTTCGCGGTCGAGGACGAAGCGGGCGAGGCGGGGGGGTACGTCGTCGGCGCGGTCGCGGGTGATTTCGGGGACCGGGAGCCAGGGGATGATGATCGCGAGGGCGAGTACGGCGACGAGCAGGCGGGTGCGCAGGCGGCGGTAGCGGCGCTCCTGCTCGGGGGTGCCCTGCCAGGGCAGCTCGAAGCTGCGGAAATTTGCGGGCAGTGTTGCAGCGACGGACATCGGCAACCTCCTCAGCGCAGCGCGGCGATCTGCGGATCGGCGACGCGCTGGTTGACCGCGAGCGACAAGCGGTCGAACTCGGCGTCGGTGCAGCTCGCCATGATCCGTCGCAGCAGCCGGTACGGCAGCTCGCGGTCGCCGAGCACGGTGACCTCGCGCGCGCCGCCGTCGTCGCGCAGCGCGCGGACATGCTGTGCGCGCAGCGCATCGGCGAGCGCCGGGATCACCGGCGCGTCGTCGGCAAGCGCCTCGTCGACCCCGAGCACGCGCCGGCCCTGCACGAGGATGTCGTCGCGCGTGACGGTGACGACGACGGTCTCGCGCGGCAGCTCTCGCGACACCGACTCCGGCAGCGTGAGATCGCGCTCGCTTGGCAGCACCTCGACCTCGGTCGAGTTCACGAGCAGGAAAAACACCAGGATCGTGAAGATGTCCATCAGCGACACCAGGTTCAGGCCGCCGCCCCGCCGGTGCCGGCGGTGATGGCGCTGCATGCGTTCGGCTCGGTCATTCATCGCGGTCGCCTCGAGTCGTCAGCCGGATCAGCGCGCGGGCGCGTCGCCGATCGAGATGTCGGGGAAGAGTTCGTACTGCGCCATCGCACCGTCATCGTCGGGACGCTCGACGAGCCGCACGACATCCATCACCTGCACCAGCACGTCGTAGGCGATGTCGGGTTCGAGCAGCAGCGTCGCCGAAACCTCCGCCGGGTGTTCGGCCTTCAGCCGCTGCAGCGTGTCCGACAGCGACTCGAGCGCCACCCGCCCGTCATCGCGATCGAAGCGTGCGATCGCGCCGCGGTGACGGTCGCCGACCTCGATCCGCGCATCGCGCACCGTGACCTCGAGCGCAAGCGGCGGACGCTCGCTGGCCTCGGCGTCACTCGCACCCGGCAGGTTGAGCTCGAGCACCGCCATCCGCGAGAACACCGCGGTGATCAGCAGGAACGGCACCAGGATCACCATCAGGTTCAGGAACGCGGTGATGTTGAGCTCGGCCGGGTCCTTCGCCCGACGCGAGCGCAGGCGACGTGACTTCATGTCGCGACCGCCGGTGCACCGGGCGTCGGACCACTGCCACGCCGCGCGGGCGCCGGCTTCGCGGCCGCCGCAGTGCCACCGTCGGGCGTGCCGCGGCGCTCGGTGACCGCGTTCAGCAGCTTCACCGACGCCATCTCGAGCCCGTCGACGATCTCGGTGGTGCGCGTCTGCAGCAGCGTGTGCGCAAGCAGCAGCGGAATCGCGACCATCAGCCCGAACGCGGTGGTGTTCATCGCGACCGAGATGCTCGCCGACAGCAGGTCGGCCTTGTCCGCCGGATTGGCACCGGCGACCGCGGTGAACGCACGGATCAGCCCGATGATCGTGCCAAGCAGCCCGAGCAGCGTTGCGACGTTCGCGAAGGTCGCGAGGTAGTGCGTGCGCTTCTCGAGCTTCGGCATCACCTCCATCAGGCTCTCTTCCATCGCCTTTTCGATGTCGTCGCGACGCCGCGCGGTGCGTACACGACTGAGGCCGTAGCCGAGCACGCTGCCAAGCGCGGCCTTCGACGCGTTCGCTTCGCGCGCCGCGGCATCGAAGTCACCGCGCTGCAGGTGAGGCGTGATGCGCTTCCACAGCGCGCGGTTGCGCAGATCGGTGCCCTGCAGGTAGAGCCAGCGCTCGATCACGATCGCAAGCCCCAGCGCAAGCACGACCACGATCGGCACCATGAACGGCCCGCCGTCCTGGAAAAAACTCACGATTCCCGTGTAGGTCTGCATCTTCGTGTCTCCTGGTCAGAATCCTGGTGTCGCCGGATCGGCGGCATTCAATGCGTCGTGGTAGCGGAGCTGGCGCCGGAACACGTCGCGTTCCAGCGGCGCGATGATCTCGTCGAGCAGCGAGTCGGCAGGCCGCCCCGGCACGTCGCCCGGTCCGGCGGCCTTCCACGGCACGATGTGCATGATCCGCGGCAGCTCCTCGTAGCCGGTGATCGCCGCGGGGTCGAGCGCCATCACGACGGGGTCGACGCCGCGCGCGGGGCTTGGCTGCGACGCGGTTTCGGTTAAAGCTTCGGCACTCGTATCGGTATGGACCGCGGAGGATTCGACCCCTGCAGCGCGGTCCGCGTCGTCAGCCTGTTCGGCGAATACCGGTGAGGTCCACAGCACCATCGCCACGCACATCGCCATGCACGCCGCCGCATTCACCGCGCGCTTCGCAACACAGACAGGCCACCGGTTCATGCGCCGCCTCCTCTTTCGGTACGGGTCGTGCCGCCAGGCGCGTCGCGTATCGCGGCATCGCGGTCCACGCGCCGCTCGATCTCGGCGATCCACCGGTCGACGGTAGGGTCGGCACTGTCCTGCAGCGCCTGGTAGTGCTGGAAATGCGCCAGTGCGACCGCCGGTCGCCACAGGTACAGGTCGTTGAGCACGGCGCGGTTGTAATGCGCGGCCGCGTAGGCGGGGTCGAGCGCGATCGCCCGCGCGTAGGCCACGTCGGCGGCGGCGAACTCCCCGGCCTCGCGCAGCAGCAGGCCGAGCTGGTGGTGCGCCGGGGCGAACGCTTCGAACCGCTCGACGGTGTACTCGAGCAGCTCGCGCGCGGCACCGGTGTCGTCGAGGTGACGCAGTGCGATCGCGAGGTTCACGCGCAGGCCCGGCAGGTCCGGTCGGTCTGCGACCAGCGCCTGCAACCGCTCATGCGCATCGTGCCAGCGCGCGTCATCCATCGCGGCCAGCGCGCGCTCGAAGCTGCGGTGCTCGGCGTCGCTGACGGCCGGTGCCTCGTGACCGGCCATGGGACCGTCAATACGCTCGAACGTCGCGCAGCCACCGAGCACGAACGCACCGCACCCGAGTGCGATGCACGCAAGCCATGGCAACCGGCGCCGCCGCGGTACAACCGGAATTTCAGTGCAGGCGCGCGACATGGATCTCTCCGAGTTCGTGCTTGGCATAGCGCGCCGGCAGCAGCGTCGCGAGTGCGTCGAAGCTCGCCTCGACCCAGCGGTCGTAGACCCCGTCGGCGGCGCGGCGCGCGTTGCTTTCATGGATCTCGATCGCGCGTTCCTCGAACGGGAAGGCCTGCTCCTCGAGCAGCATCTCGTACTGCTCGAGCGCGAGCGCATCCAGATCGGCGGGCCGGGGCGATTCGAACAGCGCACGGGCGAGGCCGTGGTACTGCTCGGCGGTCGCGAAGGTCGCCGCGGTGACGACGGCCGTCACACCGAAGGCGGCCGCGCGCGCGTACGCGTCGAGCGCGGCCTCCATGCGTTCGCGGCGCTGCGCGATGCTGCGCTCCAGCGGCATTGTCAGCGGGCTGTCAAGCGCCCGTCGTCCGGCATCATCGGCCAGCAGCAGCGCCGCACGCGCGGCGAGTCGCCGCGACTGCGGCGTGCGCGGCTGCGACGCCTCGAACGCGAGCAGCGCCTCGGCACGCGTCAGCGCGAGCGCCTGCGCATCACGGTCGAGCGCAAGCTCGAGCAGCTGGCGGTGCGCATCGAGCGCCTCGCCGGCAGCGTCGGCGTGCGCCTCCGCGAGCTCGACCAGCGTGTCCTCGGCGGCGGCAACATCGCCGGCTTCGAGCCACAGCGCCGACGCCTTCCACAACGCACCGCGCTGTTCATCACGATCGTCGAACTGTGCCGCCAGTCGGCGATACTCACGGGCCGCGGCACCGGTGTCGCCGTACGCCTCGTAGGCGGTCGCGAGGTTCAGCCCCGTACGTTCGACGAGCGGATGATCGGGGTGTTCGCTCCTGAAGCGTGCGAGCGTGTCGATCGCCGCGGCATGCTCACCGGCGGCGAGCCACGCGATACCGGCATCGAAGCGCGCCTGCGCGACGATCCCCGCGCCCGGCAGTCGTGCAGGCACGCGCAGGAAGTGCGCCGCGGCATCGCCGTACCGGCCCGCATCGCGCGCGGCCTCGCCCTGGCGGTAGATCGCAGCCGCGAGCCGCTCCTCCACTTCGCCGCGCGCGGCGTCGTCTTCGCCGTCGACGAGCCCTTCGTGCACACGCCAGTAGGCGTGCTCGGCCGCGGCATAGTCGGCGCGGTCGAAATGCACGTGACCGTCGATGCGCCACGCGACGCGACGCTGCACGTCGCTCGCCGGTGGGTCGGCATCGAGCACCGCGCCGGCAAGCGACAGCGCGAGGCCGGTCTCGTCGAGTTCGAACGCACGCTCGGCGGCATCGGTCAGCACCGCGAG
>PWYM01000165.1 GCA_003567855.1 Gammaproteobacteria bacterium
CGTCGTCGTCTTCGAGCGTGTCGGGCGCAGCACCCGGCGCGTCGACGCCGGACCGTGGCGCGTCGGCCGACGCGTCCTCGGCGAACAGCGTGTCGACGTCGATGTGTTCGCTGTCGGCGCTGCCGGCGTCGGCGAGCACTGGCACCTCGTCGGTCGAATCGGTGTCGTCGCGGCGCCTGCGTGCCTCGTGGACTTCGTAGCTGCCGGTGCGCCCTTCGGCGAGTTCGGGGTCGAACGACGGCGGCGGTGCGAGGTGTCGGGCGCGGCCGGTTTCGAGCATCGCGTCGTCGGCGGCAGCGGGTCGGGCGTCGCGGCGACTGCGCAGTGACGTCCACGCGAGCAGCAGCGCCATGCTCAGGAAACCGAAGCCGACGAGCAGCCCGCCGAGCCAGCGCGCGAGCCCCCCGGAACCGGCCTGCGCTTCGGCAGGCAGCGATACCGGCGGCGTGGTGGCGACGTCGGTGGCGACCGGCGACAGGGCCGCTGCCGCAGGCGGTGCATCGACCTGGCGCGCCGCGGTGTGCGCCTCGGCGGCATCGAGTGCCTGCAGCGTCAACGGTGGCGCGCGCAGCGCCGCGAGCGGCAGTGCAATTTCGAGCAGGGGCTGCCGTGCCTGCGCGGTGGGCGCGGCAGCCGCCGAAGCGGACGCGACGGTGGAGGTGGTGCCCGCGAGCCGCGGGATCTCGAGCGTGACACCGGCGCGCAGCCGGTCGGCATTGCCGCCGATGAAGGCCTGCGGATTGGCGGCGAGGATTGCATCCATCTGAGCGCCGAGCGAACCCGACGGGCGGCCTTCGACGGCGCGCGCGATACCGTAAAGCGTGTCGCCCGGGCGGACCGTGTAGGTGCCGGCAATGCCGTCGGTTCGCGGTGCGCGCGTGGCGGTGGCAGGCGCACGCGGGGCCGACGTCGATGACGGCGCCGAGGCGGGTGCAGGCGTGCTGCTTCGCGCCACCGACGGCGCCGGTCGCGTCGCCGGCGCGTCGCCGGCGGCCCGCGCGGCGGGGTGAATGCTGCCGCCGCCGGGGAGCGACAGGTCGGCGATGCCGCTTTCACGGTCGGTCACGCGGTGTTCGCGCGGATCGGGCATCACAAGGTATTCGCGCTCGAGGCGCGAGATGCCCGGACACTGTACGCGCACGGTCAGCGTCATCAGCGGTTCGCGCAGCGGCTGGCGTCCCTCGAGGTGGAGCATGCCACCGCGGGTGTACAGGCGGGCATCGTAGCGCTGCGCGAGGCCGCTGCCGGGGTCGGTCAGCAGCTGCACGCAGGTTGCGTCGAGGCGCGCGCCGGACGGGACGGTCACCGGGATCTCCGCGCGCAGCGGCTCGCCGAGATGGGACTGCAGCCTGAGCTCGCCGAGCGACAGCGCGTTCGCGGCGAACGGCATCGCGAGTGCCACCACTGCCGCCATGCTGGTCCTGGGTCCCGTCATCATGCCGCCGCGCCGCCGGTTGTCGTCGTGATTGCCCGCCGTGCTGCGTGAGCCCGGCCCCAACAGGTGGAATACGTCAAGTCGGGGGCGCTTGCCAGTGCACCACGCGAAAACTGTGAACCGTGTCGCCCGCCGGCCGTTTCCATGCCGCGCCCGCCCCTTCAGCCCAGTGTCCATGCCAGCGTCGAATCCTCGAGGATGACCTCGGGTTCCTGCACGTAGTGGCCCTGCATGTACGACACGCCGAGCTGGAACAGCACCGCCATCGTGTTCGCGTCCTCGACCCGTTCGGCGATGGTCAGGATGCGGCGCTCGCGCGCGGCCTCGACGAGCTCGCGCACCCGGCCCTGCAGCGCGTCGCTGGAGGCCAGGCCCTGCATCAGCGAGCCGTCGATCTTTACGTACTGCATCGGAACATGGCGCAGCAGCTGCAGCGGGTCGCGGCCGATGCCGAAATGCTCGATCGCGAACTGGAAGCCGCCGCCCTGCAGTGAGTCGGCGAGTGTCTTGGTCTGTTTGAGGTTGCCATTGCACGCCGCCTCGGTGACCTGGAAGCAGAGCCGCGCGGGCTTGACGCCCGAGTCGCGCGTCTGTTCCTCGAGCCAGGCCGGCAGCGTCGCGTCGAGCAGGCTCTGCTCGGAGAGGCGCACGAACACGCGCGAAGGCTGGCGCGCAAGGACGAACGCGATCGAAGCACGGATCACCCAGCGGTCCAGGCTCTTCATGAGGCCATGGCGTTCGGCGGCGGGCATGAACCCGGCCGGCAGGACTTCCTCGCCGTCCTCGCCGACCATGCGCACGAGGATGTCGTAGAGCCCCTGGTGGGAATCCTGCAAGCTCGCGATCGGCTGGTTGACGAGCTTGAAGCGGTTTTCCATCAGCGCCGCCTTGACCTGGCGCGCCCGGATGCGGTCGACCTCGACCGCGCGGGTGTCGTCGGCGAGCGCGGCCGGCAGTTCGACGCGGTTGCCGCCGGCATCGCGCGCGACGCGACAGGTGCGCTCGGCCTCGTCGAGCAGCACCGGCAGCGTCGCTGCATGCTGCCCGTACTGTGCGACGCCGGCGCTGCAGGTCAATGTCAGCGAACGCTCTCCGACCTCGAAGACTTCCTGGCCGACGCGTGCGAGCAGGTTGCGCGCCCACGCTTCGCAGTCGCGCAGCGTGCCGCGCTCGAGCAGGACCGCGAACGCGGTCCCGGTGACGCGGCCGACGAGGTCGTTGTCGCCGAGCTGCTCGCGCACCTGTGCGGCGAGCGCGTCGAGGACCTGCTCGGAGTTCATCGCACCGAGCTGTTCGCGGATCGCGCGGAAGCTGTCGGGGCGCAGCCAGGCGAGCGCGCGCACGCCGCCGCGCGACGTATGCGCGAGCCGTTCTTCCAGCGCCTCGATGAACTGGCGACGATTGAGAAACCCGGTGGTCGGATCCCGGTGCAGCATGTCGTGCACGACGTCGCCGACGGAGCGGTCCTGCGTGCGCTGGTGACTCATCGACACCCGCACCGCGGGTTCACCGTCGAAGTTCGTGACTTCGAACTCGAGTTCCAGCGGCATCGTCGAGCCGTCGGAAAGCTCTGCATGCACCTTGAGTGAGTGGTCTTCCCACTTGCCCTGCAGGGATGCGACCAGCGCGCCCTTGATCGCGGTATGGCTGTCGTGGTCGAACAGGTCCATGACCGGCAGCCCCTGCAGCGCTTCGACGTCCTCGTATCCGAACAGCTCCGCCCACGCGGGATTGGCCTCGACGATGATGCCTTCCTGCACATGCGCGATCGCGTCCGCGGAATCGGCCATGAACGCATGCAGCTGTTCGCGGTACTGGTGTGCCGAGTTCAGCGATTCGTTCAGCGCACGCTCCAGGTGATAGGCGCGAAGCTCACGCGCGCTGACCGCCTGCATGCGCTCGCGATGCTGCAGCGAGATCGTGTCCTGGGCGCCGGCGAGCAGATCCTTCGACATCGACGCCTCGTCAGGGCGGTCGCGGACCACGAGCAGCGGCACGCCGGGGGCGCCGTGGTGGCGCAGGTCGCTGATCGACTCGGCCGCGACGTCGTACTCGTCGGCGAAGTACAGCAGCAGCTCCGGATTGATCTGCACCAGCGCATCGGTCAGGTCGTTGGTGTCCGACAGCCACGTGCAGTGCACGGCATGGCTCGCATCACGCAGCGTGCGGTTGACCGCCTCGACGTGATCCTGCCTGCGCGTGACGACGACGACCGGGACGCCGACCTGACTGTTCACACCCGTGGCTCCCCGACCCGGTGACGGGCCCTGTGGCGACTGACGAAGACCGGCGGGCGGGCCGCGGCGCGCGCCACCCACAGTCGCCGGAAAGACCGAGAGTCTAGCGCGTGGTTATGTCGCACGGCGCGACACAGTCCACAGCTTTGGCGGCACGGGCCGCCGGAAGCGGTCCGGCCCGGCTTCAGGCGAGCACGGTCTTGGCCGGTTCGCCTGGAATCTCGCGCGCGAGCCGTGGCACCAGCCAGCCCGGCAGCCGGGCTCGCAGGGCGCGCATCAGCGCCAGCGCGTCGGCCTCGTCGGTCGCGAAGTGGGCGGCGCCGGCGACCGGGTCGAGCAGGTGGAGGTAGTAGGGCACGACGCCGGCATCGCCGAGCGCCTCGCACAGGGCCGCCTGGGCAGCGACCGTGTCGTTCACGCCGCGCAGCAGTACGGCCTGGTTCAGCAGCACCGCACCGGCGGCGCGTGCGCGTGCCAGCGCCGCGCGAACCGAGGCGTCGATTTCCTGCGCATGGTTCGCATGGATGACCAGCGTCCACGGGCGGCCGGTTGCGTTGATGCGCGCCAGCAGCGCATCGGTGAGCCGCGACGGGATCACGACCGGCAGCCGAGTGTGGATGCGCAGGCGACGCAGGTGGTCGATGCCGGCGAGCCCGTCGAGCAGCGTGCCGAGCCGCCGGTCTGACAGCGTCAGCGGATCTCCGCCGCTGATGATCAGTTCGCGCACGTCGTGGTCGGCGGCAACCGCGGCGAGCGCTGCGTGCCACTCGCCGCGCAGCGCCTGCTGTTCGGCATACGGGAAGTGACGGCGGAAGCAGTAGCGGCAATGCACCGCGCAGGCACCGGTCGTGACCAGCAGCATGCGGCCGTGGTACTTGTGAAGCACGCCGTCTTCGGCGTCGGTTTCGGCCAATGGGTCGGTGACGAAACCGGCGGTGGCCACGCGCTCGGCGCCGCGCGGCAGCACCTGGGCGAGCAGCGGGTCGTGCGGGTCGCCGTGGCGCATCCGGGCCACGTACTCGCGCGGCACGCGCAGTGCGAACCCGGTCGACGCGGCCGCCACCGCGTCGACCGCTGCCGCTTCGAGGCCGAGCATGCCCAGCAGCGTGTCGACGTTGCGGACCACGTTCGCGAGCGAGTGCTGCCACGCGTCGACGGGGTGCGCATCGCACGCGCTCGGCGTGGCCGCGCTCATGCGCGGGCCCCGGCGCGGTGCGGTGCTAGAATGTCGGGACAACAGTCAATCAACACGGTGTCGTTCCGGCGGCGCGCCCCGCGGGCGGTGGCGGCCAGCGGCGGGCGGCGCCCAGCACATTCGGGGTCCAGATGGCGAGCTACAGCACCAACGAATTTCGCGGCGGACTGAAAATTATCATCGACGGTGATCCGTGCACAATCGTCGAGAACGAGTTCGTGAAGCCGGGCAAGGGCCAGGCCTTCAGCCGCGTGAAGATCAGGAACCTCAAGACCGGACGGGTCACCGACAGGACCTTCAAGTCCGGCGACACGGTCGAGGCCGCCGACGTCCACGAGACCGACATGCAGTTCCTGTACAACGACGGTGAGTTCTACCACTTCATGCTGCCCGACACCTTCGAGCAGCATGCCGCCGAACCCGCCGCCGTGGGCGACGACACCGAGTTCCTCAAGGAAGGCGACCTCTGCCACGTGACGCTCTGGAACGGCAAGCCGCTGCAGGTGTCGGTGCCCAAGTTCGTCGAGCTGCGCATCGTCGAAACCGACCCCGGCCTGAAGGGTGACACCGCGCAGGGCGGCGTGAAGCCGGCCAAGCTCGAGACCGGCGCGACGGTGCGCGTGCCGCTGTTCATAGAGGAAGGCGAGGTGATCCGCGTCGACACGCGCTCGCGCGAGTACGTGTCGCGCGTCAAGGAGTAGCGCGCGCGAGCAGTCGTTGCGCGAGCGCCTCGAGGCCGTCGCGGTCGCGCGCGTCGAAGCGCGCGCGCCGCGGGCTGTCGATATCGAGCACACCCAGCAGCCGGTCGCCGGCCACCAGCGGCACCACGATCTCCGATTCGCTCGCCGCGTCGCACGCGATGTGCCCGGGGAACGCGTGCACGTCGTCGACGAGCTGCGTCTCGCGCTGCGCCGCGGCGGTGCCACACACGCCGCGCCCCATCGGGATACGCGTGCACGCCGGCAGGCCCTGGAAACTGCCGAGTACCAGCACGTCGTCGCGCAGCCAGTAGAACCCGACCCAGTTGACGTCGGGCAACTCGTGGAAGAGCAGCGCGGCGAAGTTCGCCGCGTTGGCCATGAAGTCGGGTTCGTCGGCGATCAGCCCTTCGAGCTGGCGCTCGAGCAGTGCATAGTCCACCGCGGCGCTGCCGGTGTCAGTCATCGTCGTGTTCCTCCGAAGTGGGCAGTACGTCGGCAATGTGATCGGCGCCGGCCGCAAGCATCGCGATGCGGTCCACGCCGAGTGCGACGCCGGCGCACGCGGGCAGGCCGCGTGCCAGCGCGGCGAGCAGCGCCTCGGGCATCGGCGGCACATGCAGCCCGGCGTCGCGTCGCGTCGCGCGTTCGCGTTCGAAACGTGCGCGCTGTTCGGCAGGATCCGCGAGTTCGCGAAAACCGTTGCCGAGTTCGAGGCCGTCGACGAACACCTCGAAGCGTGCGGCGCGCGGCGGTGGCCCCGGGTCTATCGCGGCGAGCGCCGCCTGCGAGACCGGGTAGCCGTGCACGAACGTGATCGCATCATGGCCGAGCCGCGGGATCAGGCACGCGCCGACGAGCAGGTCGAGCAGCGCGTCGCGGTCGGCGCCGGCGGGCGCGCCGATGCTCTCGGCCGACAGCGTGGCCGCGAGCGCATCGTGCGTGCAGTCGGGTTCGAGGCCCGCGGACGCGAGCAGCGCGTCGTGGCTTACGCGCCGCACCGGGCGGTCGCGCAGCGCCGGTACGAGCGCGACGAGCAGTTCGGCGACCTCGTCCATCAGCGCGCGCGCGTCGTAGCCGCAGCGGTACCATTCGAGCAGCGTGAACTCGCGCCGATGATGCCGGCCGTGTTCGCCGTCGCGGAACACGTGCCCGAGCTGGTAGATGTCGCCGCTGCCGGCGGCGAGCAGTGCCTTCATCGCAAACTCGGGCGAGGTCTGCAGGTAACCGCAGTCGCCGGCGTCGCCGTACACGCGAAGGCTTCCGATCGCCGGGTCCGGAATCGTCTCCGCGCGCAACAGCGCGGTGTCGACCTCGAGCACGCCACGCGCGTGCATGAACTCTCGCACCTCGCGCAGCAGCGCCGCGCGCATCGCGAGCCTGGCGCGCAGCGTGCGCGCGGACGCGGTCTCCTGCGCCGCGTTCATGCGTGCCACCGTGCGAGCGGCGTCCCGACGCGTACCGTGTTGCCCGGGGCGTGGCCTTCGAGCAGCGAAGCCGCGTCAGGCGGCAGCAGCACGATGACCGTAGAGCCCATGTTGAAACGCCCGACTTCGTCACCGCGCTGAAGCGTCACGCGCTGATCGGCGTCGCGCGGGACGTCGACATGGCGCACCGGTGCGCGGCGATGGTCGCCGGTGATCTCGCCGGCCCATACGGTTTCGATGCTGCCGACGTTCATCGCGCCGACGAGTACGACGGCGAAGGCGCCGGCGTCGCTTTCGAAATGGCACACGACGCGTTCGTTGCGCGCGAACAGCCCCGGCAGCGCCGCCGCGGTTGCCGCGTTGACGCTGTAGAGATCACCGGGCACGTGGCTCCACGCGACCAGCGTGCCGGTGCACGGCATGTGCACGCGGTGGTAGTTGTACGGTGCGAGGTACACGGTGCACGCGCTGCCGCCGGCGTAACGCGCCGTGAGCGGATGGTCGGCGAGCAGCGTGCGCAGCGGGTAGCGCTGGCCCTTGGCCTGCACGACGTGCTGATCGTTGATCGGGTCGGCCTGCTGCAGCGTGCCGTCGGCGGGCGAGGTGACCAGCGTCGCGTCGGCCGGCTGCGGGCGGACACCCGGGCGCAGCGCACGCGTGAAGAAAGCGTTGAAGCTCGGGTACGCGTACGGGTCGGGTTCGGCGGCTTCCTGCATGTCGATGGGGAAGCGCGCGACGAACACGCGGGTGACCAGGCGCCGCAGCCACGACCTGCGGCTGCGCGTGAGGGCATGCACCGCACGGCTCAAGCCCCGCCGTGGCAGCAGGTGCTGCAGCAGCACGAACGCACGCGCACGCAGCGGGACCGATGCGGCAGCATCGCGGCCGCGGCGTGTGGATGCGTTCATGCGTGGCGTGCGGCGGCGCCGGTCAGCGGCGCGGGCGCACGTCGCGCACCTCGAAATCCGCGTCGAGGGTGCGCCCGTCACTGAAGTGCAGGCGGACCGGGATGAGGTCACCGGCGCGCACCTCGCCGTCGGGCGACATCAGCATCAGGTGCAGGCCGCCGGGTTCGAAGCGCGTGACGTCACCGGACAGTTCGACGGTGTCGAGTTGCTCCATGCGCATGCGCTCGCCGTCGGTGCGCGTCGCATGCAGTTCGACGCGCGAAAAGTGCGGACTTTCTGCGCCGACCAGTTCCAGTGCTTCGCCGTGGCGATGCACGATGCGCATGTAGCCGGCGAGCACCGTCGCGCCCTCCGGCGCCTCGCGGATCCATGCTTCCTCGACTTCGAGCACGGGCTCACGCGAGCAGGCCGCGAGCAGCACGCACGCGAGCACGAGCAGCGACGCACGTACCGCGAAGGCCCCGGGTGCGCGCGTCATCCGCGCTGCCCCGCGATGCGCGTGAAGTCGCGGGCGATGGTCGCCGGATCGTGCGGCATGCCGAACACCGCGGCGAGGCGCCCCTGCGGGTCGACCAGGAACACCGCGCTGGTGTGGTCGACGTCGTAGTCGCCGTGTTCGTCGCGCTGGCTGCGCAGCACCGCGATGCCCATCTCCTGCGTCAGCCGGTCGATGCCTTCGCGGTCACCGGTAATGCCGAGAAACGACGGATCGTAGTAGTCGATGTAGCCGGCGACGGTTTCGGGGTCGTCGCGTTCGGGGTCCACCGACACGAACACCACACCCGGCGCGTCGGCACCCTGCGAGGCGAGCGTGCCGCGCACCTGCGCGAGCTGCTGCAGTGTCATCGGGCAGATGTCGGGGCAGTGCGTGAACCCGAAGAACACGAGCTGCCATTCGCCGGTGAAGACCGATTCGTCGATGGTGCGGCCATGATGGTCGAGCAGCGAAAACGCCGGGACCGGACGCGGCTCGTTGAGCACCGTCGCCGAGACGTCGGCGAACGGGTCGTCGTCGCGCCCGGGGAGCGTCTGCTGGCCGAGCCAGAAACCGCCGGCTGCGGCGAGCACCGCGGCGATGATGATGATCAGTTGAGGGCCCTGGAGTTTCATCCGGCGATTATCCCATACGGGCGTTGCAGTATCATCTGGGGTCGTCCATGCGAAGCCGCCACCTTGACCGAAGCGTGTTCCACCCGTGTCGAAGACGCCATCGACGCCGCCGCGGCGCGGCTGGCTGGCGCCGGCGTGCATTTCGGCCATGGGGCCGATGACGCGTACGGCGACGCGATCATGCTGCTCGCCGGTGCGAGCGGGCTCGCGCTCGACGCGCTGATGGGCGACGCCGGGCGCGCGCTCGACGCGGCGACCCTCGAGCGCCTCGATGCCCTCGTCGACGTGCGCATCCGCACGCGGCGTCCGGCGGCGTACCTCATCGGCCGGGCCTGGTTTGCCGGCCTCGAGTTCGAGGTCGACGAGAGCGTACTCGTGCCGCGCTCACCGCTCGCGGAGTTTCTCGCCGACGGCGGCTCGCCGTGGCTCGACCCCGAGGCGGTCACGCGCGTGCTGGACCTCGGCACCGGTTCGGGTTGCATCGCCGTCGCCGCTGCACTTGCGTTCCCGAATGCCCGCGTCGACGCCGCCGACGTGTGTCCGCGCGCGCTTGCGCTCGCGGCGCGCAACATCGCCCGTCACGTCCCGGACGGCCGCGCGCGCGCGGTTCGGTCCGACCACTTCGACGGGCTCGCAGGCGAACGCTACGACCTGATCGTGTCGAACCCCCCCTACGTGCCCGAAGCGCGCGTCGACGCGCTGCCGCCGGAATACCGCCACGAACCGCGCTTGGGCCTCGCCGCGGGCGCCGATGGGCTGGATTCGGTCCGGGCGATCCTTCATGATGCCGCGGCTCACCTTCGCCCCGGGGGCGTGCTCGTCGTCGAGGTGGGCGAGAGCGACGAGGCGGTCGCGGAGGCGTTCCCGAAGCTGCCGTTCACGTGGCTCGAGTTCGAGCACGGCGGCGAGGGCGTGTTCCTGCTGACCCGGGAAGCGCTCGCGCCCGCACACGGCTGCTGAGGAACGATACCAGGCACATGTCCGGCAACACTTTCGGCAGGCTGTTTACCCTCACCACGTTCGGCGAGAGCCACGGGCCGGCGCTCGGCGCGATCGTCGACGGCTGCCCGCCCGGCCTCGAGCTCGACGAGGCGCGCATCCAGGCCGACCTCGAGCGCCGCCGCCCGGGACGCTCGCGCCACGTCACGCAGCGCCGCGAACCGGATCGCGTGCGCATCCTTTCCGGCGTGTTCGAAGGCGTGACCACCGGCACGCCGATCGGCCTGCTCGTCGAAAACGCCGACCAGCGTTCGCGCGACTACGAGAAGATCCGCGACCGCTTCCGTCCCGGTCATGCCGACTACACCTACCTGCACAAGTACGGCCTGCGTGACCATCGCGGCGGCGGACGGGCCTCGGCGCGCGAGACGGTGATGCGCGTCGCTGCCGGCGCGATTGCCCGCCACTACCTGGCGACGCGCCTCGGCGTGCGCATCCGCGGCTACCTGTCGCAGCTCGGCTCCATCACGCTCGCCGCCGAAGATCTCGACGCGGTAGACGACAACCCGTTCTTCTGCGCCGAGCCCGCGAAGCTCGAGATGCTCGACGCGTTCATGACCGAGCTGCGCCGCGACGGCGACTCCATAGGCGCGCGCATCACGGTGGTCGCCAGCGGCGTGCCGGTCGGGCTCGGCGAGCCCGTGTTCGACAAGCTCGACGCCGACATCGCCCACGCGATGATGGGCATCAACGCCGTCAAGGGCGTGGAGATCGGCGACGGGTTCGCGTGCATCGCGAGCCGCGGCTCGGAGTTCCGCGACGAGCTCACGCCCGACGGTTTCGTGAAGAATGCGTCGGGCGGCACGCTCGGCGGCATTTCTTCGGGGCAGGACATCGTCGTCAGCATCGCGCTCAAGCCCACGTCGAGCATCACGCGCAGCGGACGCACCGTCGACGCGGCCGGAGAGGCGGTCGACATCCGCACCACCGGGCGTCACGACCCGTGCGTGGGCCTGCGCGCGACGCCGATCGCCGAGGCGATGCTCGCGCTGACGCTGATGGACCACTGGCTCCGCCACCGCGGGCAGAACGCCGATGTCGAATCATCGGCCGCCCGCATCCCCGGCCGCGCCGACGGGCGCTGAGGCCGGATGACACCCACCACGGATTTCCCGAGGAAGTATTGATATGAAGAAAATCAACGTCGCTGTCGTCGGCGCGACCGGCCTGGTCGGCGAGACGATCATGAGCATCCTCGAGCAGCGCAAGTTCCCCGTCGACACGCTGTACCCGCTCGCGAGCAGCCGCTCGGCGGGCAGCAAGGTGCGTTTCCGCGGCAAGGAGCACGTCGTCGAGGATCTTGCCGATTTCGACTTCTCGCAGGTGCAGATCGGGCTGTTCTCGGCCGGGGGTTCGGTATCGGCCGAGCATGCGCCGCGTGCGGCCGCCGCCGGCTGCGTCGTCATCGACAACACCTCGCACTTCCGCTACGACGACGACATCCCGCTGGTCGTGCCCGAGTGCAACGCCGCGCGCATCGCCGACCACACGACGCGCGGCATCATCGCCAACCCCAACTGCTCGACGATCCAGATGCTCGTCGCGCTCAAGCCGCTGCACGACGCCGCGCACATCGAGCGCATCAACGTCGCGACCTACCAGTCGGTATCGGGTGCCGGGCGCAGCGCCGTCGAGGCGCTCGCGCGCCAGACCGGCGAGCTGCTCAATGGCCGCCCGGTCGAGCTCGAGGGCGCGGCCAAGCAGATCGCCTTCAACGCGCTGCCCCACATCGACGTCTTCCAGGACAACGGCTACACCAAGGAGGAAATGAAGATGGTCTGGGAGACGCGCAAGATCTTCGAAGACCCCGAGATCATGGTGAACCCGACGGCGGTGCGCGTCCCGGTGTTCTATTCGCATTCCGAGGCGGTGCACATCGAAACCCGCCGCAAGCTCGGCGCCGACGAGGCGCGGGCGCTGCTGGAAAAGGCGCCCGGGGTGTCGGTGCTCGACAGCCGCGAGACCGGCGGATATCCCACGGCCGTGACCGAAGGTGTGAACCATGACGCCGTCTGGGTCGGCCGGATCCGCGAAGATATCAGTCATCCGCGCGGGCTCGACCTGTGGGTGGTGTCCGACAACATCCGCAAGGGCGCCGCGCTGAACAGCGTGCAAATTGCGGAAATATTGGTCGATAAGTACTTGTAAGTTATAGTGCGGCCGGTCAATCGTACATAATGTGGCGGGGGTGCCGGCGTAGGGGCCGGCAGTACGGGGACGATCCGCTTCACGGCGCGGGTCGCGCGGTCAGCTCGGTGGGAGTTTGGATGACACGTCTACTGGCCTCTTGGAGTCTGGCCGCGCTGCTGGTGTTGCCGCAGGGTGCACTGGCGCTGGGTCTGGGCAGCGTAGAGCTGCGTTCCGCGCTCAATCAGCCGCTGCAGGCGGAAATCCCGCTCACCGACATCTCGGCCGAAGAGCTGGCGTCGGTGCGCGTGCGCGCCGCCTCGCTGGAAGCCTTCGAGCGCTACGGCCTCGAGCGCACGGCGCTGATCAGTGACCTGAGCTTCGACGTCACGCGCGACGACGCCGGTCGTCCGATCGTTCGGGTGCGCTCGTCGCGCCCTGTGCGCGAACCCTTCCTGACCTTCCTCGTCGAGGCGACGTGGAACCGCGGGCGGCTGCTGCGCGAGTACACCGTGCTGCTCGACCCGCCCGACTTCATGCCCGAACCCGAGCGTGCCGAACCGGTCGCCGCGCCGCGCACCGGCACCGGGCAGGACGAGCGCGCCGGCCGCGTCGCGCCGCGCGCCGCCCCCGAACCCGAAACCCGTCCGGCCCCGCGTGAAACCGCGCCGCCGCCGCGTCGCCGTGCCGACGACGGCCTCTACGTAGTGCAGCGCAACGAGACCCTGTGGGGCGTCGCCCAGGCGGTGCGCCCGGAGCAGGGGCTGACCACCAACCAGATCATGGTCGCGCTCTTCGAGGCCAACCCGGACGCGTTCGACGGCAACATCAACCGCCTGCGCGCCGGGGCCGAGCTGCGCGTGCCATCGGCCGACCAGATACGCGCCACCAGTGCCGGCGAGGCCACCGCGGCCGTGCAGCGCCAGCACGAGGCCTGGCGCGATGCGCCGCCGGCGACAGCGGCCGCGCGCGAGGAGCGCCTGCGGCTCGTGCCGCCCGACGAAGCCCCGGCCGCCGACGCGGCGCCGACCCGCGAGCCGCGTGAACGCACCGACCCGGCCGCGACCGCGCGCGTGCGCGAGCTCGAGCGCGAATCCGGCGAGCTGCGCGACGAGGTCTCGACGCTGGCCTCGGAACTCGACGACACCCGCCGCCTGCTCGAGCTGCGCGACGAGGAGATGGCCGCGCTGCGTGAGCAACTGCAGGCGCTGCAGGCGGCCTCGCCCGACGCGCCACCGGTGGAAGACGCCCCCGACGCGGTGCCCGGCGTGGACCTCGAACGCGACGAGATCTTCGTCGACGACGAACCCCGCGAAGACGACGACCCGGCGGTCGCCGCCACCGATCCGGCGCCGACCCCCACGGAGCCGGTGACCGAACCCGAACCGGCGGCGCCGACGGCCACCGACCCGGCGCCGGTCGTGACCACGCCGACGCTGGCCGAACGCGCACTGGGCTGGCTCGCCGCGCCGGCACTGTGGATTGCACTCGGCCTCCTGGTCGTCGCTGCCGCGGGCCTGCTGTGGGTGCGCCGCCGGCGCCAGGCCGCTGTCGCCGATGACTGGGACGCGCTTGCCGATGATGTCGACGACGCCGGCGCGGATGTCGCCGCCGACGCAGACCTGCCGACCGCCGAAACCGCCCGCGACGGGCGCGCAGGCGCAGCCGCGGGTGGCGCGGCCGCCGGCGCTGGCGCTGCTGCAGCCGCCGCGTCCGGCATCGCGGCCACGCGTCACGACGCGCCGGACGCAGCCGAAGTGGGTCGCAGCGCAGCGGGCGGCGTCGTCGCCGCCGAGGTCGACGAGGGCGACCCGCTGGCCGAGGCCGATTTCCACATGGCGTACGGCCTGTACGACCAGGCCGCCGACCTGCTGGCCGATGCTGTCGCCGATCATCCCGAGCGCTCCGACCTGCGACTGAAGCTCGCCGAGGTGTACTTCGTCTGGGGCAACCAGGAAGGTTTCGTCGACGCCGCGCGGGCGCTGCGCGAGCACGTCGGCGACGGCGCCGAGTGGGACAAGGTCATGATCATGGGCAAGCAGCTTTGCCCGGATGACCCGCTGTTCGAAGGCCAGACCGCCGCCGGCGACATCGACGTCGAGATCGGCGACACCGGCGACAGCAGCATCCTCGAACTCGACTTCGACCTCGACACGAAAGCCGACGCCGGTGACGACGCCGGTGACGACGCCACCGGCGACGTCGACTTCGCATTCGGCGACGAGTCCGGCGATGACGACGCGCGTGCCGCCGACGAGTTCACGCTCGGCATCGGGTCGCAGACCGCGACCAACATCGAGCGCAGTCTCACCGCCGGCGCAGATGACGACGAGGACGCCGCCACCGCCGAACGCCCGGCGATGCGCGACGCCGACGCACCGACAATGGAAAGCCCCGCGCTGCACGGCGACGCGGATGATGACGACGGCGCCGACAGTCCCACCGTCGAGCGCAGCGCACTCGACGCGGACGACTGGGACGACGCCTCCACGATGGAAACCCCGACCATCGAGTCACCGCGCCCGGGCGGCTTCGACACCACTGACGACGACGAGTCGCTCGCCGCGACGCAGGAGTCGCAGACGCTGCGTACCCCGGCACCGACCGCCGGCGAAGCCGCGTCGTCAGAGTCCGAAGGCGAGTACACCGCGGAGATCGACCTCGACGACCTCGGCCTCGACCTCGAAGGCCTCGAGTCCGAACTCGACGGCCCTGACGACTTTGGCAGCGGTGACGCGGACGGCGTCGCCGCCGGCCTGGACGTGTCGGCGGCCGACCAGTGGTCCGGAGACGTCGACGCGGAAGACGCCGACGGCGCCGGTGACACGCGCAGTCAGCCGCGCCCGTCGTTCGCGGACCCTCAGGGCGACTTCGATGCCGCCGATGCCGGCCTTGATGACCGCCTTGATGACCACCAGGATGACGATACCCGCGACCAGCCGCGCCCGGCGGGATTTGGCGCGGCTGACGCCGACGACGACAGCCACGCGGCCACCGAGGTCGGCGACGACCCGTTCGCCGCCACCGGCTCCAACGTGGATACATCGGAGACCGACACCGGCATCAGCGACCCGTTCGCCGCGGCGGGTGGGGACAGCAGTCCCGACGACGAGTTCGACGACCTGCTCGAAAGCGCGCTCGACGGTGGCGATGACGCCACGCGGCGTCATGAGGCCGGCGCCGACCCGCTCGGTGAGAGCACCACGCGCCGCCAGCGCGTGCCTGATACCGGCGGCGGCGACGACAACCTGCTGTCGGCCACCGGCGTGACGCAGGTGCTCGACGAACGCATGTTCGACACGCAGCGCAGCGAGCGCGTGCTCGGCGACGACGAGGCGACGAAGCTGTCACCGTCGCTCAGCGACTCGGGCCTGCGCCGCTCGTTTGAAGACGATGCCGAGAGTACCGCCCGCGTGCAGGTCCTCGGCGACGACGCCGGCGATGCCGGCGGTGCCGACGCGCACGACCCCGACTCGACGTCGCGGCTGCAGAACCTGTCGGATCTCGACTTCGACCTCGGCGATGAAGGCGACACGGCGGGTGGCGACACCGTGGAGCAGCCCCGCGCGCAGCCCGAGGTCGATGACGAGTTCGCCAGCGCACTGTTCGGCGATGGCGTAACCGGCGTGGACCTGGACATCGGTACCGAGACCGACGTCGGTGGAGACGCCATGGGCAACGGCCGCGACGGCGAACCCGAGACCATGACCGAGGTCGGCACCAAGCTCGATCTCGCGCGCGCGTACATCGACATGGGCGACCCGGACGGCGCCCGCAGCATCCTCGACGAGGTGCTCGACGAGGGCGACCAGGCGCAACGCCAGGAAGCGCGCCAGCTCATCGACTCGTTGTCGGCCTGAGTCACTACCGGTCTCCGTCACGGCGCGGCGTACGCCGCGTCGTGCCTGGCCTGCACCCATGCGCATCGCACTAGGCGTCGAATACGAAGGTGGCGGCTTCCACGGCTGGCAGTCGCAGCGCGACGGCGGCGGCGTCCAGGATCACCTCGAGGCCGCGCTCGCGCGCGTTGCCGCGGACCCGGTCGCGGTCGTCGGCGCCGGCCGCACCGACGCCGGCGTACACGCAACGGCGCAGGTCGCGCACTTCGACACGGGCTCACGGCGCAGCCCGCGCTCGTGGGTACTCGGCGCGAACAGCCACCTGCCGCCGACCGCGAGCGTGCAGTGGGCGTGCGAGGTCGCGCCGGACTTCCATGCCCGCTACAGCGCGCTCTACCGGCGTTACCGCTACACGTTGCTGTGCCGCCCGGCGCGCTCGGCGCTGTACCGTGACCGCGCCTGGTGGCTGCACCAGCGGGTCGACCCGTCGCGGCTGGCAGCCGCCGCGAGCCTGCTCCTCGGCGAGCGCGACTTCAGCGCGTTCCGCGCCGCGGCCTGCCAGGCGAAGCGCCCGTGGCGCCACCTGCAGCGCGTCGCGGTGCGCGCGGACGGCGAATTCATCCACCTCGAGTTCACCGCCAACGCATTCCTGCACCACATGGTGCGCAATGTCGTCGGCAGCCTCGTGCGTGTCGCGACCGGCGAGGCCGAACCCGGCTGGATCCGCGACGTATTGGCCTCCGGAGACCGCCGGCTCGCCGGCATGACCGCACCGGCGCAGGGCCTGACGCTGGTCGAGGTCGCCTACGCCGATCACTGGGGCGTGCCGCCGGCGGGTGCTTCCACGCGCTGAAGGCTTTATCATTTGCGCCCCACGCCAGCGCGGAGCCGAGATGAACTGGTTCGACAAGATCATGCCCTCGCGCATCAAGACCCAGCACCGTTCGCGCACGGTGCCCGAAGGCGTGTGGGTGAACTGCCCGGCGTGCGGTGCGCACCTCTGGCGCCAGGAGCTCGAGCGCAATCTCCACGTGTGCCCGAAGTGCAATCACCACATGCGCATCGGCGCGCGCGAACGCCTCGCGCAGTTCCTCGACCTCGACTCCGGCCGCGAGATCGGCGCCGAGCTCGAGCCGACCGATCCGCTGAAGTTCCGCGACAGCAAGAAATACCGCGATCGGCTCGTGCAGGCACAGAAGGCCACCGGCGAGCGCGACGCGCTGGTCGTGATGGCCGGCATGCTGAAGTCGATGCCGATCGTCGCCAGCGCGTTCGAGTTCCGGTTCATGGGTGGCTCGATGGGCTCGGTCGTCGGCGAGCGCTTCGTGCGCGGCGTCAACCACGCGATCGAGCAGGAATGCCCGGTCATCAATTTCTCGTCCAGCGGCGGGGCGCGTATGCAGGAGGCGCTGCTGTCGCTGCTGCAGATGGCCAAGACCGCGTCGGCGCTCAATGCGCTCGCACGCTCCGGCCAGCCGTTCATCTCGGTGCTCACCGACCCGACCACCGGCGGCGTATCGGCCAGCCTCGCGATGCTCGGTGACGTCAACGTCGCCGAGCCGAAGGCACTGATCGGCTTTGCCGGGCCGCGCGTCATCGAGCAGACGGTGCGCGAGACGCTGCCTGACGGCTTCCAGCGCAGCGAGTTCCTGCTCGATCACGGCGCGATCGACATGATCGTCGACCGGCGCAACATGCGCGACGAAGTCGCTGCACTGCTTGCGAAGTTCGCCGATCTGCCGGCGCCGGAACTGCCGGTAGTGGTCTGACGCGGCCGCCGACCCGTGCCCGCCGTTGACCGGCCACGCGCCGGGGGCGAGCCGCCGTTCGCGACCGTCGCCGAATGGCTGACCTGGCTCGAGCGCTGCAATCCCCGCGAGATCCGCCTCGGCACCGAGCGCGTCGTCGAAGTACTCGCGCGCATGCCGCTCGCGTCACCCGCGCCGCTGACGCTCACCGTCGGCGGCACCAACGGAAAGGGCTCGTGCGTCGCGTACCTGTCGGCGATGCTCGCCGCGCTCGATCGGCGCTGCGGAACCTACACCTCGCCGCACCTGCATCGATTCAATGAACGCATCGCTGTTTCCGGCACCGCGCTCGACGATGCCACGCTGCTCGATGCGTTCGCGGCGGTCGAGCGGGCGCGCGAGGGGGTGGCGCTGACTTACTTCGAGTTCACGACGCTGGCGGCACTCGCAGCCTTCGACGCCGCCGGCTGCGACGCACGTGTACTCGAGGTGGGCCTCGGCGGGCGCCTCGACGCGGTCAACGCCGTCGACGCCGACGGCGCGCTGCTCGTGTCGGTCGCGCTCGACCACGTCGACTGGCTCGGGTCGGACCGCGAGAGCATCGGCGGCGAGAAGGCTGGAATTTTCCGCGCCGGGCGGCCCGCGGTCTGCGCCGATCCCGATCCGCCGGCGTCGGTGTTCACGCACGCGCGGCGCATCGGCGCGCGGCTGCTGCGCCCGGGCCATGACTATGACCATGGGCGCGACGTGGACGGGTGGTGGTACCGCTCGGCGGGGCTGGCGCTGCACGCCCTGCCTGCACCCGGACTCGGTGACAGTGACGTGCAGCGCGGTAATGCCGCCGCGAGCCTCGCGCTGCTCGAGGCGTGCGCCGGCGCCGACGCGGCGCGCGTGGCGGCACCGGCGCTGGCGCGCGCACGGTTGCCGGCACGCGGCGAGCGCATCGAGCGCGACGGCGTCACGTGGATCGTTGACGTTGCGCATAATCCGGCAGCCGCTGCGGCGCTGGCGGCCGCGCTTGGCACGGTGCCTGCGGGCCGGCGCCGGCACGCGGTGTTCGGCATTCTCGACACCAAGGACGTCAGCGGCGTGCTGGCCGCGCTCGCGCCGCGAGTCGATGCCTGGTATCTCGCGCCGGCCGACGCGCCGCGCGCGGTCGCAGCGCCGGCGCTGCGCGCGGCGCTGCCGGAAGATGCGCGGGCGCGCGTCGCGGGTGAATACGCGAGCGTCGCCGCCGCCTGCGACGCGGCGGCCGCGGCCGCCGCAGCGGGTGACGAGGTGGTGGTGTTCGGCTCGTTTCACATCGCCGGTCCCGCGCTCGAGCACCTTCAGCTATCATGAGCGCCTGTGGTCGGTCAGGCGCGGGCATACCGCGGCGAGCACCCCGGGGTGGTGGCGAATGGAACGCAAGCTCAAGGAACGGCTGATCGGTGCCGGGTTGCTGGTGCTGGCCGGCGTACTGCTCATACCGCTGTTCCTCGATGGCCCCGATCCGGAGACCGAGCGCGACCGCCGCACGATCGCGCTGCCGGCCGGAGAGGGCGAGAGTGCCGGCGACACGCGCACGATCCGGCTCGAGCAGGACCGTGACGGGAGAGTCGTGGAGCGCGGGCGCCCGCGCAGCGAGGCGCCCGACCGCTCGGAGGCCGTGCAGCCGCCTGCAGAGGCAGCGCAACCGGCCCCGGCCGAACCCGCGCGCCCGCAGCCTGCGCCCGAGCCGGTGCCCGAGCCCGAACCCGACCCCCAACCGGCCCCTGAGCCCGAACCGGCCCCTGAACCCGAGCCCGAACCGGAGCCTGCACCTGAGCCGGAGCGCACCCGTGGCGACAACGGCTGGGTCGCACAGGTCGGCAGCTTCGGCAGCCGCGAGAATGCCGACCGTCTCGCCAGCGAGCTGCGCGAACTCGGCCACCAGAGCTTCGTGACGCGCCTCGAGAGCGACGGCCAGGTCCTGCATCGCGTGCGCGTCGGTCCGGCTGCGGACCGTGACGGCGCGGCGGCACTCGCGCAGCAGCTGCAGGACGACGGCTACAGCGCACAGCCGGTACCCGAGGGTTGAGCCGGCGTCGCAGGCAGGCCGGACACGACGAGGACCAGGCGCACAGCGCGGGTGGCGGGCAGCAATGTCGGTAATCGATTACCTGCTGGCAGCGGTTGTTGCGCTGTCGGTATTCATCGGGTTTTTCCGCGGTTTCATGCGCGAGGCGATCTCGCTGGTCACGTGGGCGCTCGCGGTCTGGGTCGCGCTGCGCTTCTCGTTCGTCGTCGAGCCTTGGCTCGGCGTGCTAGACAACTCGCCGGCGGTGCGGCTGTGGGTCGCACGCGGGGTGCTGTTCGTCGGCGTACTCGTCATTGGTGCGCTGATCAATCACCTGATGGGCCGGCTGGTGCGCGGCACCGGTCTGTCGGGGACCGACCGCATGCTCGGCATGCTGTTCGGCCTCGGCCGCGGCGCGCTGGTCGTCGGCGTGATGGTGCTCGCCGCGCAGTTCGCCGGGCTCGACGAGGACGAGTGGTGGGAAGACTCGGCGCTCGTGCCCTACGGGGAGCGCATCGCCGAAGGACTGGTCGAGCTCGCCGACGAGGCGGGCGCCCTTCTGGATAACGGCACTGACACCATACCGGCGCCGCCGGTGGAGCCCTGATGCAACGGAACCCTGCCTGATGTGTGGAATAGTCGGAATCGTCGCCCGTGAACCGGTCAACCAGGCGCTGTACGACGCGCTGACGGTGCTGCAGCACCGCGGCCAGGATGCCGCCGGCATCATGACCGAAGACCGCGGCCGCCTGTGCGTGCGAAAGAGCAACGGGCTTGTGCGCGACGTGTTTCAGCAGCGCCACATGCTGCGACTCAAAGGTCATGTGGGCATCGGCCACGTGCGCTATCCGACGGCCGGCTGCACGAGTTCGTCAGAGGCGCAGCCGTTTTACGTGAATTCGCCGTTCGGCATCTGCCTCGGCCATAACGGCAACCTTACGAACGCCGCCGAGCTCGCCGACCTGCTGGTGCGCGAGGACCGCCGCCACCTCAATACCGGGTCCGACTCCGAGGTGCTGCTCAACGTGTTCGCGCACGAGCTCGGCGCGCTGTCCAACGGACGCTTCCGCGTCGACGACATCTTCGACGCGGTCGAGGCCGTGCACCGGCGCTGCCGCGGCGGCTATGCGGTCGTCGCGATGATCGTCGGCCACGGCATCGTCGCGTTCCGCGACCCGCACGGGATACGCCCGGCGGTGATCGGCGTGCGCGAGACCGCCGACGGCGTCGAACACATGATCGCCTCGGAGAGCGTCGCGCTCGATGCCGTGGGCTTCGAACTGGTGCGCGACATCCGCCCCGGAGAGTGCGTGTTCATCGACCACGATGGGCGCCTGTACTCGCGTGAGACGCATACCGCGCAGGGCTATTCGCCGTGCATGTTCGAATTCGTCTACTTTGCGCGTCCGGACTCGATCATCGACAACATCTCGGTATACAAGGCGCGGCTGCGCATGGGCGAGGCACTCGCCGACCGGATCCTGCGCGAGTTGCCCGAGCACGACGTCGACGTCGTGATCCCCATTCCAGACACCAGTCGCACCAGTGCGCTGCAGGTCGCACACCGGCTTGGCGTGAAGTACCGCGAGGGCTTCATCAAGAACCGCTACATCGGGCGCACCTTCATCATGCCCGGGCAGGCGCTGCGGCGTAAGTCGGTGCGCCGCAAGCTCAACCCCATCGACCTCGAGTTTCGCGGCAAGAACGTGCTGCTCGTCGACGACTCGATCGTGCGCGGCACCACCTCTCAGCAGATCATCGAGATGGCGCGCGAGGCCGGTGCACGCAAGGTCTACTTTGCATCGGCGGCGCCGCCGGTGCGTTACCCCAACGTGTACGGCATCGACATGCCGGCGGCGAGCGAACTTGTCGCCAACGGGCGCACCGAGGAGGAGGTCGGGCGCATCATCGGCGCCGACTGGATGATCTACCAGGAACTCGACGCGCTGATCCACGCGGTGCGCCACGACCATGCCGCCATCGAGGACTTCGACACCTCGTGTTTTTCGGGCCGCTATGTCACCGGTGACGTCACCGCCGACTACCTCGCCGAACTCGAATCGCAGCGTTCGGAGGCAGCGCGGCGCGCCCACAAACGCGCTCCCGACGAGCCACCGGACGACGAAACCGACGCGTTCGCGGTCGCGCGCTGAAGCGGTGACGGGCGCCGGCCGGTCCACGGGCGCCGCGCTGCGCGAGCCGCCGCCCGAGCTTGCGGCACTGTGCCGGCGCGTGCTGCGCGGCGCACGGCCCGAGCGGCTGCTCAAGGTCGCCGACGACGTGCTGGTGCAGCTGGCGACCGACGGCTGCACCGGTACACCACGCGTCTACAAGATTCTGCACGCCGATGCGGTCGTATCGGCAGATGCGCGACTCGACGCGTTCCTGCGCGAGTACCAGGTGCTGCACGGGCTGTCGCATCCGGGCGTGGTCGCGGTGCACGCGTTCGGTGTTGCCGACGATCACCTCTACATCGCGATGGAGTACCTGCCGGGCGGTGCGCTCGCGCACATGATCTCCGGCGGCCGACCGTTGCCCGCCGACCGGGCGCTCACGCTCGTGCGCGGCATCGCCGAGGCGCTGGCCGTGGTGCATGCGCGCGGCGTGCTGCACCGTGACCTCAAGCCCGGCAATGTAATGCTGCGCACCGATGGTACGCCGGTACTGATCGACTTCGGCCTCGCGCGACCGCTGCATGCGCCGACCGGTTCGGCCGGTGCGGTGGTCCAGGGCACGCCCGCGTACATGAGCCCGGAGCAGGGCCACGCGCGTGCCGCCGATGCCCGCAGTGATCTCTACAGCCTCGGGCTGGTCTGCCACGAGCTGCTGACCGGGAGACGCCTGTTCGACGACGCCGACCCGTGGGTCGTGCTGCACCGCCAGCGGCATGCGCCACGCCCGGTGCTGCCCGATCCGCTCGCCCACCTGCAGCCCCTGCTCGATGCGCTGCTCGCCGTCGACCCCGACGCGCGCATCGGCTCGGCGCGCGCGCTCATTGCGCGGCTCGACGCTTTCCTCTGACCGGCGGCCTATAATCGTCGCGATGTCAGCTGCCGCACAGTCCGTTTCCCGGGTGCCGGACGCGATCGCCGCTTTCCTGCACGCGCCGACCCCGCAGGCGTGGGTCACCGCTGCGGCCGGCGACGTCGCGCTGCTGCTCAACGACCATGCAAATTGCGAGTACAAGGCCGCGGCGACCGCGCTGTCACTGATCGCCCGTTACACGGAAGATGCAGCGCTGGTCGAGCGCATGTCGCGGCTCGCGCGCGAGGAGCTTCGCCACTTCGAACAGGTGCGCGCGCTGATGCACGCCGAGGGCATCGCGTGGCAACGTCTCACGGCCTCGCGCTATGCGGGTGGGCTGCGCGCGCTGGTGCGTGCCGCCGAGCCCGCACGGCGGCTCGACCTGCTGGTCGTAGGCGCGTACATCGAGGCGCGCTCGTGCGAACGCTTCGCGCTGCTGGTGCCGCGACTGCCGGCGCCGGTCGCGGATTTCTACGCACGCCTGCTGGCCTCCGAGGCGCGCCACTTCCAGGATTATCTCGCGCTCGCGGCGGCGCGTGATGATGACGGTGAGCTCGACGCCCGGATTGCGCGCGTCGGTGAGGCAGAGGCGGCGCTTGCGACCGGGCCCGATACCCAGCTGCGCTTCCATTCGGGGCCGCCTGCGGGCGGCTGACGCGGGCCGATCGGACGCAGCGCGTCCGGCGGCAGCGGTTCGGGTGGCACGAATGCCTGAGGTGGGTGGCGTCCCGCGCCGGCGGGTGGGAACCCTCAGGTGCTGCGGTCGAGCGTCTGCAGTTCGAAGCCGTCGGCGTTCCAGCGCACCATGCTGCCCTGCGTGTACCAGTCGCCGAGCACGATGCGCCGTGCCGGTGTGCCGTCGAGTTCAAACTCGTGCACCGCCGGGCGGTGGGTGTGACCGTGCAGCAGCGTGTGCACACCGTGCGCGCGCATCGTCGCCTCCACGGTGCGCGGGTTCACGTCCATGATGTCGTCGGTCTTGGTCGCGCTGTCGGTGCGGCTGCGTTCGCGGGCCTGGCGCGCGAGCGCAACGCGCTGCTCGGCTGGCAGGCCCAGGAACTGGCGCTGCCAGTTCGGGTCGCGGACCATCTTGCGGAACTGCTGGTAGGCGATGTCGTCGGTGCACAGGCTGTCGCCGTGCATCAGCAGCACCTGCTCGCCGTAGAGGTCGACGACCGTTTCCTCGTCGAGCAGCGTGCACCCGGTGCGCTCGGCGAACGCGTCGCCGACCAGGAAGTCGCGGTTGCCGTGCATGAAGCGGCACGCGACGCCCGCATCCGACACCTCGCGTATCGCCGCCTCGATGCGGTCGCTGTAGGAGTTGCGGAAGTCGTCGCCGACCCACGCCTCGAACACGTCGCCGAGCAGGTACAGCGTCTCGGCCTCGCGCGCCGGGCCGGCCATGAACTCGAGGAATTGCGCGGTGATGTCCTCGCGCGACGGTTCCAGGTGCAGGTCGGAGATGAACAGCGTGCTCATGAGTCGTCCTGCTCGTACTCGTCGCGCGGCATCACGCGCGCCTGCTCGATGATGACGGGCGAGGTCGGCACGTCGCGCTCGAACGGCCCGCCGGGGCCGGTGGACCGGTCGCCGATCGCATCGACGACGGCCATGCCGCGCACGACCCGACCGAACACCGCGTAACCCCAGCGGCTGGGTGACGGGTTCAGCGACGCGTTGTCGATGAGGTTGATGTAGAACTGCGAGTTCGCCGAGTGCGGGTCGTTGGTGCGCGCCATCGCGATCGTGCCGCGCTGGTTGCCGAGCCCGTTGCCGGATTCGTTGACGATGTGGTCGCCGGTCTCGCGCGGCTCGAACTCGGCATCGAAGGCGCCGGCCTGCACGACGAAGCCCTGCACCACGCGGTGGAAGATCAGCCCGTCGTAGTAGCCGTCTTCGACCTGGTCGACGAAATTGCGCACGGTGATCGGCGCGCGGCGGGTGTCGAGTTCCAGCACGAAAGTGCCGAGGTTGGTGGTCATCTCGACCAGCGGGAAGTTGGGCAGGCGGGACTCCTCGGCGGCGACCTGCCAGGGCAGCACCAGGGCGAGAAGGGCGATCAGCAGCGGTTTCATCGATGTCACTCCGTGAGCGGAACACGGCCGGCACCCTGCCGGCCACGGGCAAATCTAGGGCGTGCGGTCGGCCACGGTCAACGTGTTCTGCAGCAGCGTCGCGACCGTCATCGGCCCGACGCCGCCCGGTACGGGCGTGATCCAGCCCGCGCGCTCGCGCGCGGTGTCGAAATCCACGTCGCCGGTCAGGCGCCCGTCGTCGCGGCGGTTGATGCCGACGTCGATCACGGTCGCGCCCGGGCGCACCCAGTCCCCGGGCACGAGGCCCGGGCGGCCGACCGCGACGGCGAGGATCTCGGCGGCCTCGACGTGCGTCCTGAGATCGCGCGTGAAGCGGTGGCAGATCGTCGTGGTCGCACCGGCGAGCAGGAACTCGAGCGCGAGCGGGCGCCCCACGTGGTTCGACGCGCCGACGACGACGGCATGGCGGCCGCGCACCGGGATGTCGTGGCGCGCGAGCAGCGTCATGATCCCGTACGGGGTGCACGGGCGCAGCACCGGGATGCGCTGCGCGAGCCGGCCGACCGTGTAGGGGTGGAACCCGTCGACGTCCTTGGCGGGCAGGATGCGCTCGATCACCGCGATCTCGTCGATGTGCGACGGCAGCGGGAGCTGCACCAGGATGCCGTCGACGGCGGGGTCGGTGTTGAGCCGGTCGATCAGCGCCAGCAGCTCGCGCTCGCTGGTACTCGCGTCGAGGTCATGGTCGAACGCGCGGATGCCGGTTTCCTCGCACGCGCGGCGCTTGTTGCGCACGTAGACGTGCGACGCCGGGTCATCGCCGACGAGGATCACGGCGAGCCCCGGCGGGCGCAGGCCCTGGGCCTCGCGCTCGCGCACGCGGGCGCCGATCTCGGCGCGCAGTTCGGCGGCGACGCGGCGGCCGTCGATCAGCTGCGCGCTCATCGGGGCGCGATTCGGGCGAGGCTCTGCGGTCGCATGGGTCGTGGTCCGTGTTTCGGAAGGCGCCGGGGCGGCGCGCGCGGACAGCCGCCGCGGCACGCGTTGCCCGGCGCTGTGCTACGCCGTGGAGAAGGGCCGCGATTGTCGCATGCGGCTTTTGCGGCTCACAAGCAGGCTTTCAATTGACGAACTTGCCTCGGGCGCTCTAAGATTAAGGGCTTGCTTGGGAGCGGGATGTATCGCTTGAGGGCAGGTGGCGGCAGGGCAGACGGCCGGTACGGGTTCGGGCGCGTGTTCTTTTTTATCGATCGGGGCATAGCGCAGTCTGGTAGCGCATCTGCTTTGGGAGCAGAGGGTCGGGGGTTCGAATCCCTCTGCCCCGACCAAATCCGCCGACGGGCAAGGGTTCAGGACTGCGCCTGTAGCTCAACCGGATAGAGCATCGGCCTTCTAAGCCGACGGTTGCAGGTTCGAGTCCTGCCAGGCGCGCCACGGCCCTGCCAGGCGGGCCGCGTGATGAGTTTCTATGGTGGGCGTAGCTCAGTTGGTAGAGCCCCGGATTGTGATTCCGGTCGTCGTGGGTTCGAGTCCCATCGTCCACCCCATACATTTCGCCCGGGCCACTCGCGCCGCGGGCACGCACGATACAACTCGGGCCGTTAGCTCAATTGGCAGAGCAGTGGACTCTTAATCCATTGGTTGTAGGTTCGATTCCTACACGGCCCACCATTTTCCCCCATCGCCCACTGTCCACCGCCCGAGTGGCTGCGCGCGATACTCCGTTGCGGCTAATTGCCGCCCTTACCACCCGGGCCCGAGGGCCGCGTAAAGCGGTCGTTGAGTGCCTGCACCAGTCCGTGCGCATCGGAGATCACGCCGGCGAGACGGCGGCGGACCCTGCGGCCGTAGCCGCGTGGCGTGGTGAAGAAGTAGGGTTTCAGAGAACGCACGTTGTGTTCGAACGCGGCGAGCAGCCAAGGCGTGCGCCGCCCCAGTGCCTGTTCGCGCTCGAGCCGCCGGGCGACCTGGCGGCCGGCCACGCGGCGAATCCAGTGCTGAATCGCCCAGCCCAGGATCAGGATCAGCGCAAGGCCGCCCCAGAACACGATCGGGTTTTCGGGGAAGCCCAGTGACAGCCCGTCCTCGCTCGATCGGTGCAGCGCGACGCCGATGGCGATCACTACGCCGAGCAGGCCGCCGCCGATGATGCCCTGCAGCCAGGTGATGCGCCGTTTCCAGGCGCGTCGCGCGCCGGTCACCGCCGGCACCAGCGTATCGCCGATGTAGTGGGCGGTTTCTTCGAGCATCGCGCTGACGCGGTAAGCGCGCTCCACGTTGACCTGTTCCATGCGCTGGATGATCGCGTCCATGTCGGCGTTGCGCTTGCGTTCGAAGCGTTCACGCAGCGCTTCGTCGCCGAAGTCGCCGGCGGCGTCCGGGTCGTAGATGCGGAAGAAGCGTCCGGCGGTGAGTCCCTTCTGCGCGAGCGCACGCTGCCATGCGCTGAACACTTCCTCGGGGTTGTCCTCGCGCGCGGCGCTGTCGATCTGGTTCAGCACGTAGAGGAACTTGTTGAAGTCGGGGCGTTCCAGCGTGCGCCGCACGAGGTGGTCGAGCGTGTCGCGCATCGCGCCGGGCTCGGGGTGGCGGGCATCGAAGAACACCAGCACCAGGTCGGACAGGTCGAGGATGTGCTCGCTGATGCGCAGCGTTGCGGTGCGCTGGTCGTCGGCGTCGAAACCCGGCGAGTCGATCAGGATGCGCCCGCGCAGCCGGTCGCTGTTGCAGGTGCGCAGTTGCAGGTAGACGTCGAGGCGGCGGCCCTCGCCGGCGAGCAGCTCGTCGATCGACTCGCTGATGCGGTAGAACGGGAAGCGCGGCTCATTGTCGAGCGCGCGTCCGGGCAGCACGCGTGATTCGTCTTCGCTGCCGTAGCAGATCACGGTGAACTTGTCGTCCACCGCCTGGTTGCCAGTGGCCTGAAGTTTCTGGCCGACGTACTGGTTGATGAACGTCGACTTGCCCGATGAGAAGGTGCCGAGGATCGAGATCACCGGCCACCACGTCACCTGGGTCGCGAATGACTGGTCGCGCCCCATCATGCCGAGCCGGTAGGCGACCGCGTCGAGCTTGCGGAAGCTCTTCACGGCGTCTTTCAGCGCCGGGTTCTCGGTGGCGAGGTGGGATTCGAGGTTCTTCAGGCGTGCCTTCAGCGAGGTCGCGGTGTTGCTGGTCAATTCATGTCCTCCGCAATGCCAGGCTCAGAAACAGCGCCGTGCCGACGCCCCAGGCGGCGTTGACGAGCACCCCCGTCAGCATCGGCGCGAACTGCCAGCCCGCGGCGATCGGCAGTGACTTCAGCGGCGCGACGACGAACCAGTTGACGAGCGTGGGCGCGAGCGCGCCGAACGCCGCGGCACCGAGCCAGTGGCCGGCGCCGCCCTTGGGCAGGCGCGGGCGCAGCAGCGCGTAAGCGATACCCCACAGACCACCCCAGAACGCGATCGACCAGATCTGCGGCAGTCCCAGCGGCCACGTCGGCCCCGACGGGAAGATCGCCCGGTCGGTCAGCCCTATCGCGACGAGCACGCTCAGCATCCCCTGGTGGAACACGAGCACCGCCACGCAACCCGCACAGAACGCCGCCAGCAGCGCGCCAGTCCCCGTCCCTTTCATCGGCAATTCTCCTCCCTGCGTCCGACCGCCGTAACCCTACCACGTCCCCCCCTCGGGTCGGACCCACGCAAGTGCCTGCCCCTGCAGGAAAGATGGGCTCACTGTGCGTCGATTACGGTCCGACCCCTGGTTTCCCCCGGGGTGTCCCCGGGATGGTGGAGGCCGCGGTGGCCGGCGGGGTATACTTACGTGTTGCGAAAGCAGAGCCCCGGGCTGCGTGCGAAAGTGGCGGAACTGGTAGACGCGCTGGGTTTAGGTCCCAGTGGGGTAAAACCCGTGAGAGTTCGAGTCTCTCCTTTCGCACCACTGTCGCTGCTGTTCTTTATGCCCCGCGGCCTGGTCGCCGGCGTTGGTCGGGGATCAGCCAGGAAAACGCCAGGCGCCGTCGCCCGCCCGCAGCGCGGGTGCCAGCGCCTTCCATTACAAGTGTCTTAGAGGAAAGTGAAGCCAATGCAGGTTTCGGTCGAAACCACCGGGTCGCTGGAACGCACGATGAAAGTGCGGGTCCCGGCCGAACAGGTGGAACGCGAGGTCGATGCACGCCTCAAGAAGGTTGCGCGTACGGCGAAGATCAAGGGCTTCCGGCCGGGCAAGATCCCGCGCAAGGTCGTCGAGAAGCGCTATGGCGGGCAGGTGCGCCAGGAAGTGCTCTCGGAGCTGCTGCAGAAGAGCTACTCCGAAGCGCTGCAGCAGGAGCAGCTCCAGCCCGCCGGCGGCCCGCGTATCGAAACCGACGAGGCCGAGGCGGGCAAGGACTTCGCCTACACCGCGGTGTTCGAGGTGTTCCCGAAGATCGAACTGGCGAAGGTCGAGGGGCTGGCTTTCGAGCGCCCGACCGTCGAGATCCAGGAAGAAGACGTCGACGAGATGCTCGAGCGCCTGCGCACACAGCGCGCCGACTGGGGCCCCGTGGAACGCGCCGCCGCCGAAGGCGATCGCGTCAAGGTGGACTTCATCGGCCGCATCGACGGCGAACCCTTCGAAGGCGGCGAAGGCAAGGACGTGCCGGTCGTGCTCGGCGAAGGCCAGATGCTCGGCGACTTCGAGCAGGGGATCTACGGGCTCAAGCCCGGCGGCAGCCAGACCGTGCCGGTCACTTTCCCGTCGGACTACCGTAATGAGTCACTGGCCGGCAAGACCGCCGAGTTCACCGTGACCGCAATCGCCGTGGAAGAGAAAATACTTCCCGATGTAGATGAAGAATTCGCAAAGGCCTTCGGCATAGAGGATGGCAGCCTCGAGACGCTGCGCACCGAGGTGCGCGAGAATATGCAGCGCGAACTCGACGAACGCATCAAGGCCCAGCTCAAGCGCCAGGCGCTCGATCAGCTCGTCGACCAGAATCCCGTCGAGCTGCCCGACTCGCTGATCCAGCAGGAAATCCAGGCGCTGCAGCAGGAGGCGATGCGCCGCATGGGTACCGAGGATCCACAGCAGGCGCCACCGGCCGACGCGTTCCGTGACGGCGCCCGCCGTCGCGTCGCGGTCGGGCTGCTCATCAACGCGCTGATCAGCCGCGAGAGCATCCAGGTGGACCCGCAGCGCGTAATGGAACAGATAGAGAGTATGGCCGCCAATTACGAGCAGCCCGAGGAAGTGATCCGCCTCTACCAGAGCCAGCCGCGTCTGCGCAGCCAGATCGAGATGGCGGTGCTCGAGGAGCAGGTCACCGAGTGGCTGGTCGAGCACGGTGAGGTCGCCGACACCCCGAAGGTGTTCCGCGATTTCATGGACGGCTGAAGTCGCCCCCGGACCGGCGCGGGCGCGGTGCCCGCAGCCGTCATCGGGCCGCCGTCAGGTCGCGGAATTCGCGCCCCGGGCGGTGGTCCAAACACTTGGAGCCCGGAGTAGCACTTGATGGAAACCAAAGCCCTGAACCTGGTCCCGATGGTGGTCGAGCAGACCGCCCGCGGCGAACGCGCCTACGACATCTATTCGCGCCTGCTCAAGGAGCGCCTGGTGTTCGTGGTGGGCCCGGTCGAGGACTACATGGCCAATCTCATCGTCGCGCAACTGCTGTTCCTCGAGTCCGAGAACCCCGACAAGGACATCCACCTCTACATCAACTCGCCTGGCGGGTCGGTGTCGGCGGGTCTTTCGATCTATGACACGATGCAGTTCATCCGCCCGGCGGTGAGCACCATCTGCCTGGGCCAGGCCGCGAGCATGGGCGCACTACTGCTGTCGGGCGGCACCAAGGGCAAGCGCTTCTGCCTGCCGCACTCGCGGATGATGATCCACCAGCCGCTCGGCGGCTTCCAGGGCCAGGCGTCGGATATCGACATCCATGCCAAGGAAGTGCTCGCGGTACGCGAGCGTCTCAATCGCATCCTCTCCGAGCACACCGGCCAGACGATCGATCAGATTGCCCGCGATACGGACCGGGACAATTTCATGGATGGTCCGACCGCCGTTGAATACGGCCTCATTGACAGCGTGCTGGCCCGACGGGACGACTCCCGTGACGCCCGCCTGCCCAAGGAGGGCGAGTGACGTTGCAGCAACAGCGTTTCACGGCGTTCCACCCGGTTTGCGGGCTGCGAACCCGGAACCGTGAGGTGGTCGTTTTGCACGCTTCGGACCGGGCGTGCTATATAGAAGTCGAACGTGCGCGCGGTCAATATGCGCATGCAGAGGAACAACCATGAGTGACGACTCCCGCAACAGAAGCGACGACGGCAAGTTGCTGTACTGTTCCTTCTGCGGCAAGAGCCAGCATGAGGTCAGGAAACTCATCGCCGGCCCGTCGGTGTTCATCTGCGACGAATGCGTAGAACTGTGCAACGACATCATCCGCGAGGAACTCGAGGAACGCTCCGACAAGGGCCGCGACCGGCTGCCCAGCCCGCACGAGATCAACGGCGTGCTCGACGAGTACGTGATCGGCCAGCAGCGTGCGAAGAAGGTGCTGTCGGTGGCCGTGTACAACCACTACAAGCGCCTCGAGAACCGCAGCCGCGACAAGGGCGGCAAGGACGAGGTCGAACTCGCCAAGAGCAACATCCTGCTGATCGGCCCGACCGGTTGTGGCAAGACGCTGCTGGCGGAGACGCTCGCGCGCCTGCTTAACGTGCCGTTCACGATCGCCGATGCGACCACGCTCACCGAGGCCGGCTACGTCGGTGAAGACGTTGAAAACATCATCCAGAAGCTGCTCCAGAAGTGCGACTACGACGTCGACAAGGCGCAGACCGGTATCGTCTACATCGACGAGATCGACAAGATCTCGCGCAAGTCCGACAACCCCTCGATCACCCGCGACGTCTCCGGCGAGGGCGTGCAGCAGGCGCTGCTGAAGCTCATCGAAGGCACGATCGCATCGGTGCCGCCGCAGGGCGGGCGCAAGCACCCGCAGCAGGAATTCCTGCAGGTCGACACGGGCAACATCCTGTTCATCGTCGGTGGCGCCTTCGCCGGCCTCGAGAAAATCATCCTCAACCGCTCCTCGAAGAGCGGCATCGGCTTCGTCGCCGACGTCAAGAGCACCGAGGCCGAGCGCAACATCTCGCAGCTCTTCCACGAGACCGAGCCCGAAGACCTGATCAAGTTCGGCCTGATCCCCGAGTTCGTCGGCCGCCTGCCGGTGGTCGCGACGCTCGAGGAACTCGACGAGGACGCGCTCGTCACGATCCTGCGCGAGCCGCGCAACGCGCTGACGCGCCAGTACAAGCGGCTGTTCGAGATGGAAGGCGTGGAGCTCGAGTTCCGCGAAGATGCGCTGCGCGCCGTCGCCCGCAAGGCGATGGCACGCAAGACCGGCGCGCGCGGCCTGCGCACCATACTCGAGAACGTGCTGCTCGAGACGATGTACGACCTGCCTTCGATGCTCAACGTGACGAAGGTGGTCGTCGACGAAGCGGTCGTCAACGGCGAAACCCGCCCCTACATCATCTATGAATCGGAAGAGGCGAAGGTGGCCGGCGCTGAAGAACCCCGGCGCTCCAGTCTCCAGTAGCCGCCGGACGCC